>JAEYPM010000022.1 GCA_023410675.1 Bacillota bacterium
TCTAGGTAAAAGGGGTGTCTTAGGTTTTAATTGCATTTTAAAGACATACTTATATACATTTATTGATAATTTCACTGATGTGATTAAAATTGTATATGAGATTTCTAAATTTAGGACTTTAAAAACACCTGTTTTTGGGGTCTAATCTACTTAATTAATACTAAATAATATATTTACACTATCAACTTAATATAGAGTTGTAAATATTTTATGAATCTATAAAATTTTTCATTTTTAAGTTAATGATATATCTAAAAATACTTTATGTAATACCAAGCCAATGAAACTTTTTTAAGTAATCACAATACAACTAAGATTTGACAAATATCTTACTCATAAAAATAAAGTCACTAAAGACATACAAATCTTTTAATGACTTTATTTGCTAATCATATTATGTATTAATCATTGATGTAGCCATCTTCATTTTTATCACGTGGAAATATTTTTACTTGCCCTAATAAATATTTATTAAACCATCCATAATCTAGTGAATTGAAGATCCCATCTCCAGTAAGATCTGCTGCATCATAATCAAATGTTATATTTGATAGATCCTGTCCTAGAATAGCTTTTCTCATAAGTGCATAGTCAAGAGAGTTTAACTGACCATCCCCATTGACATCACCATATTTTTTCCATGATGTCTCTTCTTCTAACAGCTTTGGTACTACTGTTAATTTATATATGTCTTCTGAGTTTGGCACTCGATTAGGGTCTTTTGGAAACACTGCTATTACGTACTTATTACCAGGTATAAATACTTCATTTTCCCCTACTCCACGGTTGTTGGTAACATCTACAATACTATATGTTACATTTTCTCCTTCAAGCACTACCTTAATATTCATTTTTGCTTCTGGTATAAAACCAAAGAAGTCTTCATCATTTTTATAATTTATTGAACCTACTATGTCTCGATTAAGTGTTATTGGTGCTGCTGCCGCTACTGTATCTGAATAATCGTCACGTGGGGCAACTTCTTGTATCCCTATTTTATATATATCTTCTGAGCTTGGCATTTTATTAGGCACTTTTGAATAGACAACAATTGCATATACATTATCTGGTAACAATACTTCATCTTCGCTTATCACTTTATTGTTCGTAACATCTATAATGCTATACGTTACAGTTTTTCCTTCTAGTGACACCTCAATATTCATCTTCCATCTTGGTATAAAGCAAAAATAGTCTTCATCACCCATATAGTTTATTGATCCTGTCAGTGGTTGGTTAAATGCCATTCTTACTCCGTGTTCTGCTGTATTACCATAATCATCCAATGGTGCTACTTGTTCTATCCTTAATTTATAGATATATTCTGAGTTTGGTACTTGATTAGGTATTTTGGGATATACTGCTATTGCATATGTATTACCTGGTAGTAATACTGAATTTTCGCTTATTGCTTGATTGTTCATAACGTCTACAATGCCATATGTTACTGCTGTGCCTTCAAGGACTACCTTAATATTCATTTTTCCTTCTGGTACAAAAGCAAAATAGTCTTCATCATTTTTATAGTTTATTGATCCCACTATGTCTTGCTTAAGAGCTATTGGTGTTGCCTCCGTTGCTGCATCTGGATAATCATCACGTGGAGCTACTTGATTTATTCCTATTTTATAGGTATCTTCTGGGTTTGGAACGTGCCCAGCATATTTTGAATAAACTACTATTGCATATATATTATCTGGTAACAATACTTCATTTTCGCTTATTCCACGGTTGTTCGTAACATCTACAATACTATATGTTACATTTTCTCCTTCAAGCGTAACCATGATGTTCATTTTCCATCGAGGTATAAAACAAAAATAGTCTTCATCATCTTTATAGTTTATTGCTCCTTTCATGGGCTGGTTCAGTGCCATTTTCGCTCCATCTTCTGCTGTATTGCCATAATCATCATTTGAAGCGACCTCTGCATGTGCAGCAACACATAGCATTAAAAATGTCATTCCCATTACAAGGCTTTTCTTAAAAAGCTTTATCATTCTATACTCACCTCTATAAATTAATAAGATACATTTGATTAAAATAACTCAAATTATTTAATCAGATTGGCATAATTAATTTATAGTATATATATGAATATATTATGAATATACTGTAAATTCTTTCTATAGATTTCAGCTATACCCTCTCTGCTCACTAAGAAACAACGTTTAAATGGTGAATAAGTGAATCAATGCC
This sequence comes from Bacillota bacterium, assembly GCA_023410675.1. Taxonomy (GTDB): domain Bacteria; phylum Bacillota; class Clostridia; order Lachnospirales; family Cellulosilyticaceae; genus JAEYPM01. The sequence continues at coordinate 2,200 of JAEYPM010000022.1, forward strand.
ATTCTTTCTTTATATATTTTGTTTAAGCATATTTTCTATTAATACGTCATAATCTCCCTCATACTCAAAAGTACCGCTAATAATTAATGTGGTTATTCCATGAACAATACTCCACATATTTAAAATAGTATGATTAATTTTATCTTTATCTTCCGTAAATCCTTTTAGGTAAGTTGTAGCTGCACGACAAAAAATCTCAAAAGGGTTTCCTTCATCATAAATAAAACACTCTTCTTGAAGTCTAACCTTGACACCACACTCACTAAAAAATATGAATTTAAAAAATTCTTTATTCTGAACAAAAAATGTAACATAGGCTTTCCCTATGTGTGTCATATCTACTTGCTCATTCCTTTTAGCTTTTACTGCTTCACTTAAGCATTGGCTAAAACTTTGTAACACCCTATTTGATATGACCTCCATTAGCTCCTCTTTATTTTTAAAATGTTTATACGGAGCCGCATGACTCACTTGGCACATAGCTGCTACTTTTCTTAGTGAGAAATTTTTTACTCCTTCATTATTTATTAATAGAAGTCCTTTTTTTATCATTTCTTCCCTTAAGGCTCCATGATGATAATTTGTTTTTTCCATATTATCTTATTACCTTTCTTTTGGCTTTCATAATAAATCATACCAAGCAAAGTTGACATTGTAAACATTTAATGTTATGATGAAACAAAAGTTTACACCGTTAACTTAAGGAGGGATGAATGGTGAAATCCACTATAGTCTATGATATTTCTTACGAAACTCCATTTGAACACCAAGTCAATCAAATGCTTCTAGATCATTTGTCTCACGTTAATCATTTATCTTGGTATTCTGTGCATAAAGATAAAGTGAAACCATGTCTAGGGTGTTTTAACTGCTTTATCCGAACGCCAGGTGAATGCATCATCAGAAAACCTTTTGAAAACATAAATAAAGATATTGCATCTAGTGATACTTTGATATATGTTACACCACTTATCTATGGATGTTATAGTCCTGCAATCAAGAGTGTCTTAGATCATTCTATTGCAAATCTTCATCCATTTTTTAAAGTATACAAAGGTCAAATTCATCATAAAATGCGTTATTCCAAATTACCTAATCTAATCATTCTTGCATATCGTTCTATGATTTCTCCAAAAGAGAAAGAAATTTTTATGGCTCTTACAAAAGCAAATGCTACCAACTATAATATTAACACGCCAAAAGTATACTTTTTAGAAAAAATTCAAGATCTAATGCCTATTCTTTCCAAATTAAAAAATCAGCTCTTACAAAATAGCTCTGAAAGTACACCTAATATAAATTGATGTATAATATGGCCATTTCTATAGTGAGCTTACACTGGAGGGATGAACGTTCAAAATGCAAATTCTACAAGGAGTAGTGATAAAATGAGACAAATATGCCTAATTAATGGAAGTCCTAAATCAAATGAAGGGGCCTCCTACAATATCCTCAATTATATCTTAAGAAAACTAGAAACTACCTATGATCAAAAAAATATCATTCATGCCTATCAACTACTTAATAGCCCAAATTCAAATAAAGAAGATTTATTTATACAAATCTTATCCAGTCATATTATAGTGGTTGTTTTCCCACTTTATGTTGACTGTCTTCCTTCCCATCTATTAGAAATGCTTGCAAATCTTCATACTTACAAACAGAACTATAAAATATCCTCCAATGAACCTTGCTATTTTTATGGCGTTGTTAACTGTGGCTTTCTAGAAGGGGAGCATAATATTCACGCACTTAAGATTTTAGAACATTACGCTACTCAGGCAGGTTTTAAGTGGCATGGTGGCTTAGGCCTCGGCGGATGTGGCAGTGGAATGCCAGAGCTAGCCAAAGGAAATTTACCTCAAAGTTCTCCAATAGGACATGCTCTATATACACTAATTGATAGTCTCCTACATATAAAAGCACTTCCTAATAAAGATTCTATTATATTAGCATCTTATCCCTATCCGAAATGGCTTTTTATTTTAGCGTGTGATCTGTTCTGGATTATGGGTGCTAAGAAAAATAAAGTTACTTACAGAATTCTTTTTAAAAAACCGTACTTATGATAGCTTCGTTATAACTCCTTTGTTCTATCTTCAAAGGCAGAAATAGCTGAGTAAAGCTTATTATAGTGTTTATTGATAAAAGCTTCATTTTTTGCCTTATATAGCCTACTTGCAAGTTCATCTGCTATCCTAATAATCATTTGCTCATGCATGCACAAAACAGGGGATACTTTGTTGATATCTCCTGTTGCCTGTTTATTAATGCATGAACAATTATGAATACATCTATCTCTGATGACACACTGAGTACATGCCTCTTCCTTAGGCTCTTTGTCCTTCAAATAAGAAATATCTCTACTAATACCAACACTTGTATTTCCCATAAGTAAAATAGGATCATTGATGAACTGCGTACAGGGATAAATATTTCCATCAGGTGCTATTGAGACTTGATTTTTGCCAAGAATGCACCTTGTTGCTTTAAACCTTTGATTATCAATATATGAAGCCATTTTAGTTTCAAAGGGCTCTAGATAAAATTTGTGGTTTTCTATGCTCTTTTGGTAGTACAAGGTACTGAGTCTATTATACTGATTCTCTAAGCCCTTCATGGACTTTTCATCCCATTTTGCTCCATAATCAAAAGAAACCAATAAATCTCTAAATCCTTTGTTAAAAAGATGGACGATGCCCTTGTATAAAGAACCTACCGTATTTGGTGTTATGACTAAAATAACTGATGCATATGGCTGATGCTTTAAAAGCACCTCACAGTTATCATCCACCTTATCAAAGCTACCATTGCCCCCAGCATCCATTCTATTGGTGTTGTGTGCCTCCTTAATTCCATCATGACTTATAGCAATGCTTATTTTCTTTTCTTTTGCATAGAAAACAAATGGTTCATCTAATAAAATGCCATTTGTAGTAAGGTTATATTTAAATATGATCTCCTTTTTCTCAGCTATTTGCTCACAATAAGCAACTATTTCCTTTATAAGTTCTTTTTTTATGAGCGGTTCTCCACCAAAAAAAGAAATACCCATCTGATCTTTAGAAGACAAAACGCCCATGTCTATAGCTTGTTTTGCTATATCTAGTGTCATATCAGTTGGATATTTTTTATCAACATAACAATATTTACAGGCTAAATTGCACCTATTTGTAAGATGAAGTGTTATATTCATCAGACTATCCCCTTAGTTATTTAATAATGCCTTTTTCTCTAAGTTCATCAAAAAATTTATCAAGCGCAGCTTCAAGAACCTTTTGAGATGTATTTTCTACAGTTCCTACTCCCTCAGAAGTCTCTTCTTCCACAAAAGCCTTAGGAAAGTCAGCACGAATTTTAAATATTTTAATATTCTTATCTGGATATTTTTGTGCTAATGCATTATTAACGGCATCTGTTATATCATATACACTCATAAGTTCTTCAGAGTTTAGATTCTTTTTCCCTAAGTCAAATGTAGGATTAATAAATTCTATACCTACCTTTTTATCTGGGTCATAGCCATCTATTTTGAAAGATAATGCTTTATTTAATTTCTTAACATCTTGCTTTGGAGCAATATTTTTTATATGTTCAATATATTCCTTTTGATCTATCTCAGTCAATTTAATAGGTTCCGTCTCTCTCACTAAATTAAGTCCTACTTCTTTAGCCTTTTGATCAATAATCTTCCACGCTTCTTCTTCTGATAGGCGATAAAACTGAGGCATGGCGATAGGGGTTAGCATCAATGTGCCATCCTCAATCATTCTCCTCTCGGATCTTAACTGCATTGCTTCTTCAGATGAATCAAAGGTTACCACATTTTGCTGCGTGATAACTGTTTGACCTTGAAAGGCTATTTGGTCTTGCACATTCATTTGCTGTGTTTGTGCTTGTGCACAGCCACTTAATGCCATCACAGCTGTCGCAGCCATAAGGGACGTCTTGGCCATTTTATGATTCCACTTATGACATACCTCGTTTACTAAAGAATCATTTTCCTTAGTCTCACTTTGCATAGGATATTTGGGTGCTTTATAATGCGTTAATGGTTTTATTTCCATATATTTTCCCTCCTTTGAAGCGTCTTTCTCATCTAAATTACGCTTATTTTCATGATTTATTCGTACTATAATTATTTCAGATTATTTTACAAATTGCAATGTTAAAAATTTACTAAAATATCAGAAAATTATAGTAAAAAAATGATGATTTTGATTTAATTAATGGATTAATTAATCATTTATATAGCCATCTTCATTTTTATCATGTGGAAATATTACTACTTGGCCTAATAAATATTTATTAAACCATGCAAAATCTATAGCATTAAATGAGCCATCTCCATTAAGATCTGCTGCATTATAATCAAATGTCCTATTGGATAGGTTTTGTCCTAACATAACTTTCCTCATAAGGGCAAAGTCTATAGCATTTAACACTCCATCATCATTGACATCACCATACTTTTCCCATGCTGTTTCTTCATTTATCGGTTTTGAAACTACTTTTAATTGGTATCCCTCTTGTGTGTTTGGTAATGTATTAGGTTCTTTTGAGCACACTTCTATTACATACCTATTATCTGGTAATAATACTTCATTTTCATCTATCTCTCTCGCGTTAGAAATATCCACAAAATGATATGTTATATTTCCTTCAATAAGTACCTCTGTATACACATCCATAATATAACACTTTACATTTCCTTCAATAAGTATCGCAATATTCATTTTCTCTTCAGGTATAAAACCAAAATAGTCTTTATCACCTATATAGTTTATTTCTCCTACTATATCTTCGCCAAATACTATTTGTACTGCTTCTCCTGCTGAATTTGGATAATCATCATTTGGAATTGCATCTGCCTGAACAACAAAACATAACATGAACAACATCATTATTGTAGCAAGACCTTTTTTACAAAGTTTTATCATTATACCCCACCTCATAAAGTAATAAAAATACTTGTTATTTATAAACTTTATTGCTTTGGTAAATATTTCATTGTAAAAATATGGATGAACAAAATGTTAGTATGTGGCATTCACACTATTTAGCAAGTTCTGAACTTCAAAGAAGGTTCTCTTCTGTGTCAATAACGATTGCACAATTACGGTTAATATGTTTTAAAATAAAGATCATGTCTTCTTTAGGAATAGCTATACATCCTTGTGTTGGTTTGCCTATAGGACAATGAAGAAAAAATGCAGATCCTAATCCTTTTATACACTCCACATTATAATCAATAGCAATACAGTATCCATAGGCTTTCTTGCTGTCTATAAGATGTTCAGCTGATGACCAATCTGGTTGTATAACTTTTGTACTAACAAACTGGTTATAATATTTTGACTGCACATCATCTACCCAGTAATGTGAATCATCAACCTTTGTATAGGGTAAGCTTGTTCCAGGATTGTCATTAATGCCAAAAGCCAATGATAAATCAAATATGCCTCTAGGTGTTTTTGAATGTCCCTCCCTTGCTTCTCCAACGCCTTGCTCTCCTACATGTCCCGTTGTAGATAATATTTCTTCCCATTCTCCATGTATGTTCATAGCATGCATTGTCACTGTAGCTTTACTTCCATTTGCAGATACTATGATTAATTGTGAATAATTATTGATTCCATTAACTACGGTATCTGCTTTAATATCAAGTGTTTGACTTGTATAAGTAATTTTATTAATATCTATGCGTTTACTTTTTTGTAGATTAGCTAATTGTTCTTTGGACATCATTCCGACAGCTAGCAAAACAGCTGTGCCTAACACAAGTGATTTTATCATATAAATTTCTTCCTCTTATGTATCACAATTTTATATAGCTATACGATCTATAAACATCATTATTAATAGTATAATTTACTTGATATTAATAATCAATATATTTAAAATACACTGCATTTTTGTGTCTTTTATTTAATAAAACTCTCATTAGACATAAAAAATTACGATGTATTTACATAGTATAACAGAAAGTTCACAATGAATTTAGAAAGTATAACTGAGAATTCCTAATGTGAATTCTATAATCATAGACATAAAATAAATTTACTCTTATAATGAAAGTTATAATGAATAAAGTCTAAAAATAGGAGCGTTAATAATCTTATGTCTGAATTTAGTAAAAGTAATCGTATTCATATACTCGATGGTTTAAGAGGTCTTGCCATCATCCTTGTTGTTACTTATCATTTTTTGTATGATATAGGCTCTATTTTTAATGCCTTTTCTATAGATTTTTTGTATTCTCCAGTAGTAGAAGGTATCCGTTTTACATTTTTAATCATCTTAATAAGTGTTTCTGGCATTTGTACATCTTTTTCACGAAATGTCTTTAAAAGAGGGGCTACACTGTATCTACTTGGTCAATGCATTACACTTATTACCTCTGTTGTTCTTCCTAACGAGGTTGTTGTTTTTGGAATCTTATCCTTTTTTGGACTATCCATGCTTATTTATGGTATCTGCAAACCTCTTTTTGATAAAATTCCTTGGTATATTCATTTCGTTGTATGGACGTTCTTATACATAATCTTTTATGATTTTACAGGGTCAAATACTATTCACCTTATCGCATGGGATGTTGCTATTCCATCTATTTTAGCAACCAATAAATATCTCTATCCTATTGGTATTATAACAAGTGACTTCGTATCTTCAGATTATTTTCCTTTAATACCATGGCTCTTTGTTTTTTTTGCAGGAACAGCTCTTTCAGTTCCTATTACACAAAAAAAATTCCCAAAATGGTTTTACCAAATTAGGATGCCTTTTATAGATTTTTTGGGGAAAAATAGTTTAGTTATTTATATTCTTCACCAACCTATTATATATGGCTTATTATTACTCATTTTCCAAGCTTAGTACATAGAATAATAGCTCAAATTATTACTTCTAAATTCACCAGTGCTGATTTGTTGCCTCTTCATTTGAGGTTTGATCCCGTATGCTTATTAATAGACACAAGATATCTAATACAATATGAAGGCTTTGGTCAAACAATGAGCTTAATAGCTGAATAGAATTTCTTTTTTCTCCTGACTGTGCTTTAGTTGTTCCTGGGATGATCAATATATGCTCTGAAAGTTTAGCAATACTTGAGTCTTCTTTACTGGTTACCACTAAAACTTTGCAGTCCTTTTTTTTGGCTTTTTTTGTATCTATAAGTACGCCCTCGGACTCCCCTGATCCAGAGATAGCAATAAATAAGTCCCCTTTGTTTAGTGAAGGCGTAATTGTTTCTCCTATTACATAGACTGTATAGCCAAGGTGCATAAGCCGCATTGCAAATCCCTTTGCCATAAGCCCTGATCGCCCTTCCCCATCTACAAAAATCCTTTTTTCCCTATTAATCAAAGAAATGAAATGCTCCATGTCTTCTATCTTAACCTTCTTGACTACCTCTGTAATCTCATTGAGTACACTACCTATAACATCCACTCTTTATGCACGCACCTTTTCATAGAACATTTTTGCTACTTCCTTTATATTTTGTGCCTTTGTTATTGCTCCGCCTATAATAGCAACTTCAAAATGATGCTCCATAATAATCGGCAAGGTATCTATTGAGATGCCTCCCGCTGCTGCAAGACTTCCATAACCACATAGCTCTTTTGAATACTTCTTTATTAAAGTTTCAAGGCCAACACCATTGTTATCTGCTGATAAATGAACACAAAACAAAGCATCTTTAAAAGGTTTAAGTAGCTTAAGTTTTTCAGCAGAAACCTCTAGCAAGTCAATCATATATTCCTTTTGATATTCTCTTGCAACTTTACTACATATTTCTATGGTTGCTATAGCACTCCCCCCCATAACTGTTGCAATGTCTGCTCCAGCTTCATAAACGCCTCTAAATTCATACTCAGCCTCATCTATCGTTTTGATGTCCGCTAAAATTGTAATATTGGGAAATGTCTTTCTAATTGTTCTTACACTATCTAAACCATAGTCCTTGATTAATGAAGTTCCTATCTCTATGATATCTACATAATCTTTTATCGCTACAATGATTTCTATAGCTCTTTTTATACTTACTCTATCAATTGCAACTTGGATCTTCATTTATTGACCACCTAATTTCATAAATGCTTCTAGTGCTTCTTTTGTAGGAAGTCCTTCGTTGTCACTGATATGTTGAACCTGAATAGCTCCAATTGCATTGCCTCTTTTTACACACTCTTTTAGTGGTAAACCTTCCAGCCTTCCGCTTATAACCCCCACTGCAAAACCATCACCTGCACCTACTGTATCTACTACTTTTTCCACCTTAAAGCCTTCTACAGTATATGTTTCACCTTCTGTTTGAACATAAGCCCCCTTTGCTCCCAGCTTAATAATAACTGTTTTAACTCCTAAATTTTGATAAAATGTAGCAATTCCTTTAGGTTCTTTACTTCCTGTCAATATAAGCCCTTCTTCTATTCCTGGGAGTATTAGGTCGCACTTAGATGCAAGATGATTTATTGTTGCTATCATTATCTCCTTGCTTTCCCAAAGTGATGGTCTAAGATTTGGATCAAATGATATAAAAATATTGTTTTCTTTTGCCCTCTCTAGCAATCTATAAGTTGCTTTACGGCAAGAAGTAGATAATGCTGGGGGGATGCCTGTAATATGCACATGTTTTACACCAGTAAAATCTATCTCATCAATTTCTTTTTCTGATAGCTGTGAAGCTGCTGACCCCTTTCGATAATAGGCTACCTCTGGATCTCCCTCAAGGACTTTACTTTTTAGCTGAAAGCCTGTTCGATAAACTGAATCAAAAGTAGCAAACTCTGTTCCTATTCCTTCCTTCTGCAAAAACTTTTCGATATAATGTCCTAACGGATCATCACCTAGCCGAGTAATATAAGTTGCTTTATGTTTTAGCCGCGTGAGGCCTATACATACATTGACTTCTGCTCCTGCTAAAGATCTTGTAAAGTGCTCCACTTCTTCAAGTCTTCCAACTGTATCTGCAACAAACATACCCATAGGTTCACCAAATAATATGACCTCGTACATTTTTTATCTCCTCTTTTATCCAATATTTAATCTATCCACAATCACCTACATAATTTACTTAAAATCAAGCATTTTATCCACAATTGCCTGTGTTTTATCATAATTATGTGGATAAATCATAACGATATCCAGCAAATAGGGATTGTAAGGGAGCTGCAATAATTCTTTCGCAAATGCCATAGCAGCTATTTCACTTAGTGCAATAAGCCTTGATTGATACTCAATAAACCCTAGTTTCCATAGCATAACTTTTTTGGTCTTTGTATAAATAGCTTTATCATGTTCCTCTAAGAAATGATACAGTTCGTGAGCTACAAGTATGGACTCTATGTCTATAAACCCTAGTATTTTATTAATCTCCATATCTTCTATAAACTTTTGTGTTTTCTCTACATTTCCTAAATAAATCGTTACTTGATTAGGATACTGATATTTCGCAAAAACTATATAATTGTCACATCCTTCGCCATGATTATGGGATATATTAATATTTAATTTTTTTGCATAGTGGAAAATACCTCTGTCTCCATAAAGGCTTAAAAGCTTTTTGGCTTCTTGTATGCCACATGCATTTGCTTCTAATATCATCTGCTGTTTTTCTTCTTTAGAGGGCTTGTGTCCTAAGGGATCTTTTGAAAAAGCATAGTTTCCCCACTTTATATCATCTAATTCAATGAGTTTTAATATATTATCTCTTATATTGTTTTTTATCATATTATCTCTTATATTGTCTTTTGTCATATAACTTCCTGTTATCATATGTCATTTCTAGCCCCAACAACAATAACTTCTTCATTTTCTTCAAGCAAACTAACCTCCGTATCTACAACCATCTGCAGTTGTTCTAGGTCCATCATTCCTGCATAGTCCAGCACTTTACCCCCAATGCATAGATAAATATCTGGCGTAAGCCTGATATCACTTTTAAATACAGAGAGGTTTTCCCATATTTTTTCAATATCAGAAGGGGCTTCTTTGGCAGTGCTCTTTTTGGCATCACCATCTCCTCTTTGTACTCTAATAAATCCTTTTTTATCAACGATTCGAATTTGCTTGCCTGTGCCCTTTTTGCTGGGGGATGCAAAAACATAAAAAACATTGTTCTTGCATAGAAGTTTCGTACTTTCTGCTGATACGCCCATTGATTTCGCTGCTATCTGACTCGCTTCTTCCTCACTGCATGCTTTAAGCAAATCAGTTGTTTGAACCTCTGTAGATCCTAATGCAATGGCAGTCACTCTTGACGTTTGGGCATCGATTTCTATCTGAACTTCAATGGAATCAGGAACCGCTCCATTGGCAATAGCAAGATCTGCTGCTTCTTTTTTGATCTGAGCAATATCTTGTTTTGAAGGATTTGGAATCGTACGTTCTACAACATCCCTAACGAGTGCAAGAGCTACACCTATTGAAGAAATAACTTCTGCGTTTTCAGGAATGCTATATTCGAGCTGCATATGATTTGCTGTATAAGGAAGTAGTGCTGCAGCTCCTCCCCCAACCCCAACTAATGAAATTTGATCTTTCTCAAGCTTATATTTTTCTGCGAGCATTTCTATAACTGGCTTAATCTTTTCAAAGGCTTTTGCTAATATCGATTCTGCCACTTGTTCTACTGTCATATTCATAAGTTCTGCAAGTGGCTGCATAGCTTTTCTTGCTGCATTTGGATTACCATAGGAATAGTGTTCGGGTGTAACAATTCCTAGTACGTTTGCAGCACAACTGTTGGTAATCGTGACCCTTTTTCCATTTTTTAATTTAATAGCTACATAATCGGCAGGATCTCCCTCTTTTGGCGAAAAGAATTCTACTTCTGGGTCTTCAATTTCAGCTTCATCTGTGTAGACTGAATAAGGCATACCTGCTATATGAGCACTTCTAGGACCTACATCTTTTATTCCTTCTTTTGAAGCACGTATCATACTTCCTCCGGCAATACCAAGAACACGTACATCTAGAGAGTTAATATAAGTTGGATGTCCGCCAACAATGGAATAGTCTACAGCTGGGCGTCCATTTTTGATGACCCCTATATTCGTACTTGTACCACCTACTTCAAAATAAACACCATTGGAAGCTCTTAGATACATAAGAGCTCCAACTACACTTGCCGCAGGACCTGAAAGCATGGTAAGAACGGGTCTCTTTTTCATTTCTCCTACATCCATAACACCACCGTCCCCCCTCATAATCATAAGGGGGACTTTGATACCTGCTTGCCTTACACTTTTCTCGGTACTATTGGCTGTATCAAGCATCTTTGGGAGGATACTGGCATTTATAGCTGCTGTTCTGGTTCTTCTTGTAAGCCCATAAAGTTTACTAATCTCAGAAGCTACAGATACTAAAATTCCATGAGTATCTGCCACTTTCTGAATTTGCTGTTCTTCTGTATGGTCATCCACACCAAAGGCTTTTGATGCCACAATAACACCTGCTCCTTTTTCTTGAAGACCTTTTATCGTTTGATCGACACTTTGCTCGTTAAAGCTTTTAATGGGTAAATAATCATGATGGATTTTTATGATTCTTCCTGTCCCTAAATCTATATCATCAATCTTACTTTGCCTTTTTGCTAACCATCCTTCTAGGCCACCTTTACCTGTTGCTAATATCCCTACTTCTGCAACGTCACCTTCCAGAAGTGCATTGGTGGCTTGTGTTGTACTGTGGGCAATAAAAATAACTTCTTCAGGAGCAATATTGTTGGCTGTTAAACATAACTTAAATGCCTCAATAACTCCTGCAGCAACCCCCATTGGATGATCATGGGTAGTCATCACAGAGCCTTTTCCTATTAGCTCATGTGTTTCATTATCTATTGCAACTGCTTTTGTGTGTGTACCACCAACATCAATACCCACACGAATTGCACGTTTATTCATTGTTTAGCCTCCTACCTTGCGATTGCTTTGCTATTTTAAATCTTGCTATCTAAGCACCGTAATAGATATAAACTAATGCGATATTAATGGCACTAATTAGCCAACCCCATACAACACCTGATGTCAAGAATTCTTTTGTCGTGCTTTTTGAATAGTTAATCGCCCATAGGTTCCAAGACTGTGTCGGACAGCATGAAATATTCATGGTGATGGTTGGAATATAAATCAGTGGCATTAAAAAAGATGCTGAAAAAGTGCCTATTCCATTTAATATTCCTAAAGTCGCAGAGCCTGCACCAAAAACTGTAAGTGGTCCTCTAAAAAGTCCAAGGGGCACGATGATCGCAAATAAAATACAAAGTAGCAAAGTACTCTTTGGCATAATTCCGCCAAGTATTCTTTGAAAAAATACTGCATCTAGACCAGATACCACATTGAACATGGGCAAAATAAATAAAAATCCAAGTAAGGATGCTACGTCAATAACACCATCATAAAATGTTTTGGTTACAATGCGTTCACAGTCTTTATAACTTTTTATTTTACCTGTCACAAACAGAGCATAGAAAGCAGCTACAATGAATGCAGGAATAGGTTCCCACTTAAAAAGAATCGCTAAAATAACTGGAATGATTGGCGTAATCAAAGCATACCAAGGAGCTTGCCCTTCAGCCTCAATGGTTCCTGTACTTCCTACACTTGCTGCCCATGCATGAGAAACCTTCGTTTTCCTAAGTCTAACAGCTATCATGATAAATATAACAACAAGCTGAACAATCATAGCTGAAAAACCAAATTTCAAGTAGTTATTATCATAAGGAAATCCTTCAAAGAAGCCTTGCATCTGCTTAAAGAGCACTAAATTGACATACATACCAGAACCAACGGACATAAGGTAAGATGAAACAGCTAGGGATTTTGGTACGCCTAATGATAGTAAAATAGGAAGAACGATAACACCTATAGCAACTACTGCCCCTGCCCCAAATGTGCTTGTAAAAATAAGACCTGTCACAAGGCAAAGTAGTGATGTGGTTACCATTGGCTTATCACCACCTAGTTCTACTGTCTTACGAATTATAGTTGAAGCGACACCTGTTTTAATGAGTACTTGTCCAAACCAACTACCAAAGATAACAACTACAGCTGTTTTACCCCAGCTTTCAGGCCCTCCTTGAAATACTTTGGTCTGTGCGTCTTGCCATGTGATCACCCCGCCTATCATACCTAATGCTACCCATAAAATTGCCATTACTAAGAAGCCGATCATAAGATTTCCGCCTCTTACTGCATAAATAGTAAATCCAATAAAGCTAAGTAATAAAATAATACCTATTAAAACTTCCATTATATTTCCTCCTTTGTATATTTATCTCATCTTAAAAATAAATTATATCCTTTAAAATGAGTATAGAGATTCACATTTTATAAACTAAATTTAGCTTATCAAGTTCCATCTTTAACTGTGTCACAGCTTCTTGCCCACAAGGATATTCTAGTGCAATAGGAATGTCCTTTCTTAAAATCTTGAGAATACTTTGGTAATCTATATCTCCTTCTCCAAGTAAAACAGCTCTTGGCGGATTGCCTTTTTCTACATCTTTTAGGTGAATATATGTTACATACTCTTTTAGACTTAAAGCATTGTCCATAGGATCTTCTTCTTGCCACAGCCAGTTGCCTATATCAAATGTGACGCCTATTTTGCCTCCAGCATTTTGATAGGAAGTAATAAATTCTTTTATCTTATAGATTGTGCCATTTTCTTTTGTTTGGTCATTTTCTACTCTTAGATTAATTTTATAGGTGTCACATAGCTTACTCAGCTCTAAAACATCCTTTTTATTAACTGCTCCATAATCACCAATATTCATTTTTATATTATTGCAGCCCATACGCTCTGCCTCTTTAAAGTATCCTTCTATTTTTTCAAGCTGTATGGTTTGATCCTCATAAAGATTTTCGGGTACAGAGTAGAATAAAGTCATTTGATACTTTTTTGATGCTTCTTTAATTGCCTCTAGTTCTTTCTCAAAATCCTTGATAAATTCTCTCCTCACCTCTATATTTCTTATGCCTAGGTCATAAATATCTTTGAAAAGGCAAGCTTGCTTTACGCCTTCTTTCATTTGTTCTAAAAACACTAAAGTATTAATGACGAGTAAGTTTTTATTCATACAAATCCCTCCGCTATGCTTTTGCCTTAATTAACTTGGTGCATCTATTTTTTAATTCATCTAAATTTGAAGCACTAATTCCTTTAGTCAGATATCCCCCGATACCTACTGCATATGCTCCATACGCGAACCAATCTTTTATGTTGGTGTCATCCACACCTCCAGTAGGCATGAGTTCTATAAAAGGCATAGGTGCTTTGATTGCTTTGATCATCGCTTTCGGAATACAATCTCCAGGGAAAAGCTTTACGATATCTGAACCGAGCTGATATGCTCTGAGTGCTTCTGTAGGCGTTGCTCCTCCCAAAGAGCAAAATACATCTTTTTCTTTACAATACTCAGCTACCTCTTTCAACACACAAGGTGCTACAATAAAATCAGCCCCATATTCATAAGCAAGCTGAGCCTGCTCTTTATTTAACACCGTACCTGCTCCTATTAGAACCTCTGGAAGTTCCTTTTTTAGCTCCTGAATAAGCGTATGTGCATTATTTACAGAAAAAGTTACCTCAAGTGCATCTATACCAGCCTCTTTAATCGTATAACAAACACGTTTTGCAAGCTCTTGGTCTTCATTTCTAATAACTGCAATCAGTTTACCTTTTATCTTTTGCTTTACTTCTTGTTTCGTCATAATCTCCTTGCATGATGTATTGATAACTAATACATCAATGCTTTCCTCCTTTGTTGATCGCCTACTGTGGCACTAATCATTTGTGGCTGTTAATCTTCTATATTACTTGTAAGTTTTGCATTTTGTGTATTTTTTATACCAACAAATTCCGTAATTCAATGAATGCACAGAGTTGACTTAATGTTCAGAAGGCAAATTCTATATAAAGCAATGTTTAATAAAAATAGCACCACTGCTTAATTTATAAGCAGTAGTGCTATTTTTTATTATGTATTATAGTATTTAATATATTATAGTTATTCATAAACTCACTAGAAATAAGTATCGTAGTCCTTAATAGGCATTATAATTATTTATATGATAGTTATTCATTCATATTGCAATACTTAATAATCATTGTAATTCTTAATAATCATTGTAATTCTTAATAAATTCTAGTAATAGTTCATTCGTCTTTTCTGGATTATCCTGATTGGCGTTATGTCCTGCATTCTCAATCATATAGACTTTGCACTTCTTATTTCTTTTTTGAAACTTAGGTGCTGATTTTTTTACACCTAGCAAATACTCCCTCTTCCCACAAAGAATAAGTAAGGGTTTATTTATATGGTAACTAGAATCTTCCTGCAAACACGTCATGGCTTCTAAAAAAACTTTTAATAATAGTTCTTTCCCCATGTTATAGTAATGTTTCGCAATATATATTCTCGTTTCTGGTTTTACGCCGCCCAGATAAGAAGCTATAGAAATAAACTTTTCCCAAGGACACCATTTTAATAGATAAGGTGTTATTCTAAATAAATATTTGTCTTTGTTTGTTAATACTCTCATGGGATTCATACATCCTATAAGTACTAGCCCCTTAACATTTTCAGGGTAAAAATATAAAAAGAGCTGGGCTACGTTACCACCCATTGAGTGTCCTACAAAAATAGCATCTTTGATTTTTTCATTCTTCATCATAATCAGTAAATCTTCAAGCATTAAATGAATAGAAAAATCATCTCCCATTGGAACAGATAACCCATGTCCTCTTGCATCCGAGCAAAGAATATTATATGTATCTGGTATGACTTCTAGCTGCTTTTGGAACATTTCATGATCATACCCTGCTCCATGTAAAAAAATAATCCATTCATTATTACATTCTTTTTCTTTTGCCCTGTAAACCCAATAATGAAGCCCACAACCCTTATTAACTATTTTCTTTTCTTCGGAAACTCTCATAACTGCCCCCCTCAAATTATGATTTTTGATTATCTTTTTGTTTTCTTTTTTCCCTCTTAGACGTCTTATCTGTATCTGTAGTTAATCTTACTATGCATATAGCAGCAAATAAAAAGCTGGAAATAGTACTCCCAAAACCCAAAGATATATAGGTTGTTCTATTATTATATGCTTCGTTCGTAAATTATCTTCCTTAATGTCTCTTGGATAAAGATCTCATTATTTAGCTCCATTATAAAACTATTATCCATATTTTCTCATATTTATTAGATTCTGTTTTTATGATCTTATCCAAAATATCACATTTTTTATTCCATTATATCGATAATATTCTAATTATAACATAGTCATTAAGTAACTTTAATAGTTAATAAAAAAGCTCTTCTTCGTCTAGAATAGTTGATACCTCATTCTAAGCCTGGAAAGAGCTAATAATAACTGCTTCTTGTAATGTAATAATAATTATGTAAAACAAATAATTTATAAGCAGAAAAACCTTCTCTATTCTGAGATGCTATGTCTTAGGATATGGCCCGATTTTTGCTAATCTAACCCTTTTACCTCCACAGTTTTACTACTTTCTGTTATATCGTCAACTATCTGGCCATACTCATTATCTCCCCATGCCCAGACAGTTTTATCTTCCTTTAATGCCACTGCGTGGCTCCAGCCTGCTGCTATTTGCTTTACCTTAGGCTTTAAGACATTCTTATCCCCTGCATAGATTGTTCCTGCCATAGAAAATACTAAACTAAAAATGCTTGTATAACATAACAGTTGTTTTGCTCTTTTTTTATTGCGTCAATTAACATAATCGTCTCCTATTGAAATATCATTTAAAGATTCTATTTGTGCTCTGTTACAATATTTTCATCATGTTCCCATTCCCAAATGCTTCCATCTTCTTTTAGTGCTAATCCATATTTGTTACCTGCGGCTATTTGTTTGCATTTTACTAATTTTTGTTTGCGTCCTACTGATTTATGATCAGTTCCTACTGCTTTTCTAATCTCTACTGGCCTAATGGTCGATTTTATTTTATCATTACCTGTTAAAGAATCATGAGCATCTCCCCATATCCATACACTTCCATCTTCTTTTAGTGCCAGTGTATACTTAAAACTTGCTGACACTTGTACTATATCGCGTAATGGTTTTATCCTTAAGGGTTCTCTACTGCACACATATTCAATAACATTTTGATATAATTGACCATAATGGTTATTTCCCCATACCCAGACTTTCCCATCTTCATTTAATGCTACTGCATAGTCTCCACCTGCTGATATTTGTTTTACATTTTCTAATTTTTTTACCCTTACAGGTATATTACTATTTTGTATCGTTGTGCCATTACCTAACTGACCATAATCATTATTCCCCCAGCTCCAAACTGTCCCATCTTCTTTGAGTGCCACTGTATAATAGTAGCCTGCTGCTACTTGTTTTACGTTTTTTAATCCTGTCACTTGCACAGGTTGAGCACTATTTATTGTTGTGCCATTACCTAACTCACCAAAATCATTACGCCCCCATGCCCAGACTGTTCCATCCTCTTTTAGTACTACTATATGATATCTCCCTGCTGCTACTTGCTTTACTCCATTTATCCCTTTTACTTCTATGGGTTCATCAATCCATTGTTTTCTCCCCACGCCTAGCTGACCATATTTATTGCTTCCCCATACCCAGACTGTTCCATCTTCTTTTAATACTGCTGCATAATCATAACGTGCTGCTACTTGTTTTATTTCTGTTAACTCATTGATTTGAATCGGTGTAGTCGTACCTTCCCATACCCAGACTGTCCCATCTTCTTTGAGTGCAACTTTATACTTCTCCCCAACTGCTACCTCTACAAATTTGGTTCTATTCTTTGCACATCCTCCCATTGCCATTAGGAATACTAACCCAAAGGTTATCATATACCATAGCATTTTTTTATTTCTTAGCGGTTTGATCAGCATGTTTTCTTTCCTTCTTCCATTATATTAATAATATTCTAATTATAACATATACGTCAGATAACTTTAAGAAGTTAATCAAAAAGCTCCTTCTAGCTTAGAATAGCTAATTCCTCATTCTAAGCTTAAAAGAGCTTTTTGTTAGTGCCTCAATCCTATAAGATCTATATTTCTACTTCTGCCTTTATATACAATACCTTAAGCCTTTCTTCTTTAGGTTTTTACAAGTTCCGTACCTATAGTAAAAGAACTGTCCCCTATTTTCCCTTTTTAAACCCTACTTTTTTCAAAAACACAATAAAAACAATCAGCATAAATAGAATAAATATACCAAAAGCAATTTTATTATAGGGTTCTTTTACAATTGTTACAGCAAACAAAGGTGCAAAAACAATGATAAGTAATTTTGCAGCTAAAGGAGAGCCAGATAAATTCGCTAGTTTTTTTGTGCTAAGCTCTATAATCTCCTTTATCTCTTTATCTTCATATGAGCTATAGTTGCTTATAATATCCTTAAATAGTGCTATTCCTTCTTTAAACTTTTTAAGGTGAAGTAAAACCTCTGCCTTTCTATACAATGCCTTTACAACCCTTTGTTTAAAATCAATGTCCACATAACCATTAAACCTATTAATAAGCTCCTCATAAATAAGGAGTTCCTCTTTAGTCTTTCCAAGAAGAGATAAGCAGACCCCTTTATTAATAAGGGCTTTAGCAATCATTAGCTGTGCTTGTTTATCACCTATTTCCTCACAGCGGTTAATCACTTCATCAAAAATGCTTAGAGCCTCTTTACTTTTACGAACACTATGAACACATTTTAAGTAAACACCCTTATTATATAATGCACTAACTACTAATAAAGCTAGTTTTCTATCTTTCTCCCTTCCAAACCCAAGGATGATTTCATCACAAATATTGATTGCCTCTATGTATTTCTCTTGATCTCCCAAATAACATGCCCTATGCAATAAAATACTTACCCCACAGTTCTTCATCAAGATGTTACTTGTCTCTTTAGCTCTATGAATAATTTCGTCTTCATCATAGAAGATACTAATTAATTCATCAGCTTGCTCAGTCCACGCAAAATGCTTATTAAGTAGCATTAATATATCAAAGTCTATTTCGTGATGCTCCTGTAAAAAGCTTGAAAGTATAGTATAGGCACTTTGTTTTTCATCTATGTCCCATAGCGTATACTCTTCTAATAATTTTTCCCATTCTTCTATGACATTTCTTTTTTGAACATTATCATATAACTCTTTGACTTTAGTAATAAACAAAATAGCTGTAACTATAGGCGGTTCATCATCTTGTACAAAGTCACTACTTTTGGTTTGTTTAAAATGAGTGGTGGGTTTTTGTATGGATGATTTTATACTTTCTATTATTGCTTCATATGCTTGTCTCAGCTTTAAAAAGCCCTCTGGATCTTCTTCAGGGTGATGGACTCTCAATTGTTTTATATAAGCTCTTTTTATGGTTGTTATATCTTTTGTAGGTTCTATTTCTAATATATCCCAATTATTCATTTTGCATATCCTTACTGAATGTTTGTTGTTTGACTTTTTTCACTTTGAATCCTTTCCCAAGTGCCACAGCCTATAATAATAAGCAGTTGTCCTATTGGATAGAACCACCATATAAGCCATTCACATTGATACATATTGCCAAGTTTCATAAAGGCAATAAATAAGTCTGAAATCATAAGAGACACTATCCCTATTGCTGCAACATAACGCATACCTTTTGTAGAAACTGCTGCTGAAAATATTATTGAACAATCAAAACATATAATAAATAAATAGGCTATGCAGGCTATAAGGAAGCTAATAGGGTTACCACCAGTTTTTATGAAAAGATAGACGCATGTGATAAGTGTAAATAGTGCAATAATGACGCCTCCCATTATACCAAAGTTCTTAATAGGTTTTTTATGCTTTTTAATAATTAAAATAAAAGAAGTCGCATAAATAATGTGTGATAATACAAAACATAGCATGCCCACATAGAAAACAGGAACAGGAAACCAATCTTCCACTTGAGCAAAATTCATTAAGAAAAGATCTCCTAAGGAAGACATAATCATTGCTATGCAGCATGCCTTTCTTTCTGAAGTACGATAAACAATTGCCAATACCACTGAAAAGAGACTAAGCAAAGCTGTCAAAACTACTCTTCCATCAATTATACCTATAGTAAAATACTGATCCATTAAAATCCCTCCATGTCTTTAATCTTGCTTTATCTTTCTACTTAGTTACTATTGATTCTGTCTTTTTTCTTCCGTTTTCTTAATAATAAAACTGATCATTAAATAAATAGGCAGTGCGATAATACTTATTGGAAAGCCTGATATAAATATTGCTATAAGAACTAGTATTCTAATAAGCTGCATATCCCCTGATTCGCCTTTAAGCTTTAAGTGAGCATTTCTTATTGCCTCTTTTACCAGACTACGCTGACAAGTGGAATACCTTTGTATCACTTCATTAAATAAAGCATCACTTTCTTTTCTTCTTCTCAAATTTCTTAGGCAAATTCCTTGATCATAAAGTGCTGTTGCCACTACATCTATAATCTCTTCATGCTCATTATCTTTATAGCGATCCACAATATCGCTTAGTTCTAAAATTGCTTCGCTATATTTTCTTACTTTTGTGAGGATAACAGCTTTGTTTAAACATGCATTGGCAACTAAAACAATAATTTCTTTTTTATTGCAATCCCCATAACATTGTATAAGCTTATTATAATCAGCTATTGCAAGGTCATATTTGCTCATTTTATCTAAAAGACATGCTCTTTTATACAGAGAAGCAACAATAATATCATAAGCCTCTTGGTTCCCTTGGCATAGATCAATAATTTGTCCATAAATATCTAAGGCTTGCTGCTCTTTTCCAAGCTTATACAGATACTCTGCTTTAATATATAAAAATCTTGACGCCCGTTCTATAATAACTCTATTTTTTTCTGATTGTGCTAAAGCAATAATTTCCTCTTCCTCAAAAAAAATGTCTATTAATTCATCAGGTATTTCCGTCCACTTGAAATATTCGTTAAGTAAAACTAAGACCTCATAGTCTATTTCATGATTCTCTTGAAGAAAATCGGATAACAGCTGATAAAGATTCTGACTTGTATCTATATTAAAAAATACATATTCACTAAGTAAACTTCTCCACTTATCTCTATCATTTCTGAAAACTAGATCATTATAGAGAGCTTTTACCTTCTCCATAAATTCAAATTCAGTCATTACTTTTTTATAATTGTTTATGTGAGCATTTGTCTTTGTATCTAACCCTTTGTGATGATGCTCATTAGTATTTATATTAACTTTCTCATGCTGATCTGTATCTCTGCTGCTTCGCTTATTTTTATCTATGTCTAACCCTTTTTGTTCTTGATGATCTATATTTAGGACTTTTTGCTTATGTTCATCTATATCTAAGACTTTTTGTTCATGCTGATCTATATCTGGAACTTTTTGCCTATACTCATCTATATCTGAGACTTCTGGTTGTAGTTTATTTATATCTATACCTTGTTGCTTATGTATATCAAAATCTTCTTGAATTGTTTTAAGATCAATTGTGTATGTATCGCGAAGGATAACTTTAGTTTCAGCTTCTTCATTGTCGTCTCGTATCTCTATAATAGGCACACTTTTCTTTAAGTGCTTAGCATAATTTATTGCCCTTTCATATGCCTCTCTAACTCTTTGAAATCCTTCTGGGTCATCTTCAGGATGGTACCTTCTTAATTGTTTTGCGTAAGCTCTTTTTATGGTAGTAATATCACTTGTAACTTCTATCTCGAGTATAGACCAACACGCCATCATTAAGCCCCTTCTTTATTCTCAAATATTTTAGAAGCATCAATCCTTCATCTTTCATTTCCCTTTAGAAGCAATAAAGTAAGTAAAAATATTAATATCTTAATTATATATAATAGACTATTTTAATAAGTCAGTAAATATAAAAATAAATACACAAGTAAAAGATTATATAATCAATTACCTGTGTACACTGTATTTTCTTTATTCTTCTTTTTTGCCAAGGTTATCTGGAACATGCCTACCATTCTTTTTCCTCTGCTTGATACATTCAGTAAGAAGATATTCAATTTGCCCATTGATGGAGCGAAAATCTTGCTCAGCCCAAGCAGCGATCTCTTCATATAAAGCTGAAGATATACGCAGAGGAATTTGTTTTTTAGTATCCATTATTAATATCCATTTTTAATATAGACTGCCACTATTAACAATAGGTTGGGCATCCTTGTTGCCACAAAGCACAACAAGAAGATTAGATACCATGGCAGCTTTACGTTCCTCATCAAGTTTCACTATTTCTTTTTCATTAAGCATTTCTAAAGCCATTTCTACCATACCAACAGCACCATCAACAATCATCGTTCTTGCATCAATAATCGCACTTGCCTGTTGCCTTTGAAGCATAGCAGGAGCAATCTCTGGGGCATAAGCAAGATGAGTGATACGTGCTTCTAAAACCTCAATACCTGCATTTTCTACTTTGCTTTGAATCTTCTGTCTTATACGATCAGCCACCACATCGCTAGAACCACGAAGACTACCTTCATCAGCTTCACCATCACCAGTAGTATCGACTCCAGGACTAACATCATAGGGATAAATTCGAACGATATCTCTTAATGCTCCATCACATTGAAGAGAAAGATATTCTTTATAATTATCTACATTAAACACTGCCTTAGCAGTATCAATAACCCTCCATGTTACAGCAATTCCTATTTCTACAGGATTACCCAAAGCATCATTAATCTTTTGTTTTCCATTATTTAAGGTCATAACTTTGAGGGATATTTTCTTGTTTTCATTATTCACAGGATAAGAAACTGATCCAAGTGTGATATTACTAGCTACAGTTTGCACATCGTTGCTTTGCCCTAGGCGTGTTCCATAAGCAGGATTAAGTGCTGATGAAAATGGGTTCACAAAATAGAAACCTGCTTCTTTTAAAGTGCCTATATATTTTCCAAATAGGGTCAATACTAAGGCTTCTTGTGGTTTTAGGATTTTGAATCCACAAAAAGGAATCCATCCTATGAGTACCCAGATAATTCCTATGATAAAAAGCCATCCTCCCATAATGATACAGCCAATGGCAGCTAGATAAAGTAAAATAAAAAGAAATAAACAAGCCATTCCTGATTTACCTTTTAAAATTTTCTCTTCCATACCGCTCCTCCTTACATATTATTATTGTATCATTATGATATCATAATGATATTAAATATGCAATAGCAAAAATATTATTGTTTTTTATTGTTATTTATCATCTACTTCAGAAAAAGTGCTTTCCTGTTAAAATGATTGTCATTTCATTCTAAAGTCAGAAAAGAGCCTTTGATCTATGTACTCTCCTTTCTCTTATCTACAATTTTTGAATATCCTCAATCCTCCATCTTCCATCTATCGTCGCATTTGAAAGGATTATATAATATTGCTGTTGGATACCCTCTTCATCCATATATGAAATTTCCCCTTCTTTACAACCTTCTCCTATATCCGCGAGACTTATATTAAGTCCTTCTCCAGTAGCTACCAAAGTATCTACCATCACTGAGTAAGGCACTATAGGGTTTATGCCATTATTTTGAAGAGAATGCTTTTCGAAAATCTTTGTGAGTCTCTCGGTAACTTCTTTTGACTTTTCATCTTCTAGTAAGCTAAGTGCAAAATACTGCATGATTACTTCTTCTGCTTTTGAAGGGTACTCTGGAATGTCTACCCACGTACTGTCTAAAACAAATTGCCTATCTTTATATACATAAGTTCTTTCCGTCATGAAGTACAAAACATCATAGCTCCCCCTTGACTCAACATATCCATCATATTGTCCATCTAGATTAAAGTCTTTTAGCTCATCATCACCCGATCCAGTAGCTGATGCACTATACCAAAAATCTTGCACATCATCATCACTTAGTTCTAGTATTTTAAAGCCTCTTAAATTCCCATTTGTAAGACCACAGTATATATATTTTTTAGGATCATCTTGCAGTTGAATCAGCTTAATCTCATAGATACCATAACCACCTAAAGCAAGATTATCTCCTATTTGTTTCACATGATTATCCTCATTTCTTAAAACATAGAGGTACGTTAACTGGGAAAAAAGTGGATCTTCGTCTTGTATGCCTACTGCAATAATAGCTTCTTTTTCCCCATCTAAATCAATATCTTCTTCATAAAAAAAGGCTATGTCTTCACGAGAAACAATAGCTTCATCA
The DNA here is from genome assembly GCA_023410675.1 of Bacillota bacterium. Taxonomy (GTDB): domain Bacteria; phylum Bacillota; class Clostridia; order Lachnospirales; family Cellulosilyticaceae; genus JAEYPM01. The sequence continues at coordinate 26,396 of JAEYPM010000022.1, forward strand.
CTATGTTCATTCATATAATCTATGTATATTTGTGGCATGCTCGATTTCTGATTTTGATTCTGATAACCTTGCTCTTGCCCCTCATGTGTTAAGGAGTCTTCTTCATTGTTTACTTCATCTGATTGATAGGCCTCTTCATCTAAACGATAATCATTTGCTTGTGATCCTTTATCAGAGGGTAACTTATTACATCCTACTAGACTGAGTAATAAAGCAAACATTACAATAACTACTTTTTTATAATTCATTCTCTGTTCCTCCATTTTATGTAACCCTAACCATAGCTTGATTATAACTTGCTACGTTATACTATTAAAAAATATCTCCAAATATCTAACTGATATTGGAGATATCTTCTTACTCTATTGTATTGATGCAACAAATAAACTACTCTGATTTATTAGGACTCAAGCTAAGCCTATGCCATATATATAACTCTATAGAACAAATCATCATGTATGCTGCAACAAAAACAAGTCCCCTATGCATTGAATAATATCTTAGTATCCATGAAAATATTGCATAAAATAAAATGCCATAAATATTGTACACTAAGGAAATTAGCGAGTGGACTGTTGCTCTCCCTTGCTCAGTAACTTTTTGCTGGATATAGTCTTCATGTAATGTGCTCGCAGTAGACATCATAAGAAAATATAATCCATAGATAGGCATAATAGTGATATGGCTTACAAAACCAGCTATTCCTAAAAACGCACTGCCTATCAGACATAGTAGTAATAAAGAAAAAAAACGATCTTTCTTCAGTGTTTTTTCAAAGAATACCCTAAATTTATGAGCAACAAGGCTGCCAATACCTGTCATCATGTACCGTACGCCTCCCCATAAACCTACGAGTCCTAATCCAAGTCCATAGTTACTCGCCACCAGCTGATCATATTCATCCAAAACACCTGCAGTACCTACGACCAAAATAGAGATGCAAATAACAATGAAAATGTCCTTATTTGTGAGGCATAATGCTCCAGCTTCTTTTAAAGTATCACCAAACTGTTTAATCTTAATAGAAACTTCTAAAGAATGACCTTTAGCAAAAATATTGATGTCCTTTAACCTTGAAGCGATACATGCTGCACTAATCATACTCAGTACAGATAAAATAAGTGCCCACTTTATTCCAAAATATTGTGAGATCACGCCGCCTATTAATGTGGCTGCTATGATACCCACTGTTCCATAAAAGCTGCCTTTCCCATAAACTTCATCAAATGTATCTTCCTCGTTATTTTCTTTAAGCATATCATAAAGCAGTGCTTCTTCAGAACCTGAGGCAAAAGAACAACTAATGCCCCAAAACAAAAATCCTACTGCAAATAGTAAAAACCCATCTGCAAAAATCCATAGACCATAACCTATAGCTTTAAAGAGGGCTGCAAGTACAATCATGCGTTTCCTACTCCAAAAATCAGCCAAAATACCTGATGGTACTTCAAGTAGCACAACAGTTAACGACCATATGGATAAAAGTAAAGAAATATCTGATATAGATACACCCCGCTGCTCAAATAAAAGTAAATAAACTGGATATACTGGGACAAAGTTTTCTAAAAGCTTATATAAATAAAACAAACGAACTTTCATAAACATTTTCAACTCCTTTTTATAAATTCACTTTTCTATCAGTTTATTTTCTAAACTCATTTTACATTTATAAAAAGGGGGTCCTCGGGCTTAATGTCAAGGTCCTGTATCTATCCATAAATTTCTATGCATCATAACTATTCTCCTTTCTATTTGTTTTCTCTTTCTATTTGTTTTCTCTTTATATTTTTTGTTCTTGCTACATTTTTCTCTTTATACTTTTTACTTAATAAATTTAAAAAAGATCCACATCACCTTCTATTGCATCTAGTTCTTCTTTAAATTTTCTTGCAAATTTTTTAATCTCTTTCTCGTCTTGCTTTGCTAAAATAGCTTCAAAGTCAGAAATCATTCTGTCTATTAAAGCTCTTGCATCCCTAAGAGATTCTTCATAAAGTCGTTCTGCACGTGCTAAAAGCAGTTTATTTTCTTGCCTGTCCCTAGGATGTATCTTTATATGCGATAAGGCCTCTAATCTTAGCTTAATTTCTTCTTTAGACATGGTACCAGGGCTACCTTCAATAATCATACTTTTCTTTTCTCCCGTCGCTACCACCTCTACTTCAACCTCTAAAATGCTATTAATATCATATGTGAAGCGAACATTAATAGATTGCTCCCCTGCTAGTGCACGAGGCACATCTACCTCAAGTTCACCCAGCTTTATATTGTTTATAGTAAGACGCCCTTCACCTTGAAATATTTTAACTCTTATCATTTCTTGATTGTCTGAAACTGTACTATAAGTTTCAACTCGACTTACAGGTATGACAGTATTTCTTTCAATGATTGGAGAAAAATGCCCGCTTTCATATTTCCCTAAACTATTTGATACAACCACCTCAATACCAAGGGTATAGGGGCAGACATCTGTTAAGACGACTTCTTTTAATAAAACACTACGCTCCTTCATGGCTGCCTGTATCCCAGCCCCTGCTGCCACTACTTCATCTGGATTGACGCTACACGCTGGAAATCTTCCAAACATTTTACTAACAAGGGTATGAACAATCGGCATTCTTGTTGCTCCCCCAACTAAAATAATCTCATCAAGGTCACGTGCCTTAAGCCCTGCATCTTTTAGTGCTTTTTCTATAGGGTGTCTCAATCTTAATAGAAGGGGCCTAGCTATCAGTTCAAATTCCTTATGGTCTACATCCCACCTTAATTCTTGGTCTTCTATCATGCAGCTTATACTGCCCCTTTTTATATCTCCTAAACTTTTTTTACACACTTCTGCCTGTTTTTTAATCGTTGCATATATCTTTTGATCGATGGTTAATGGGTCAAGCTGATGTTTCTCCATAAAAGCATCTACTAAAAGCTTTGTGAAATCTTCGCCACCTAAATAATTATCTCCAGCTATGGATTGGACTTCTAAGACGTTTTCAAAAATCTCAACGATTGACACATCAAAAGTTCCACCGCCTAAGTCAAAAACAAGGAATTTAGTTTCTGACTCTTGTTGATGAAGCCCATAAGCTGTTGCAGCTGCAGTTGGTTCATTAATGAGCCTCTCTACCTTAAGACCTGCTAACTCACCTGCTCTTTTCGTTGCTTTTCTTTGTGCATCATTAAAATACGCTGGCACACTAATAACGGCCTCCGTAATCTTTTCACCAAAATAAGCTTCTGCATCTTGAATGAGAGATCTAATGACAAATGAAGAAAGCTCTTCAGGTAAAAACTTATATTTCCCTAGCTCAATTTCTTTGCTACTTCCCATATAACGCTTAAATGCTTGCACTGTTCTATCAGGATGCGTAATCAAACGCTCTTTTGCAATCTGTCCAACTATAATCTCTTCTTGATCATCAACACTGACAACAGAAGGTGTTAAGTTACTTCCTAAAGCATTAGGGATCATAATACACTGATTATCTTTCCAATATGACACCAAACTATTTGTTGTCCCCAAATCAATACCTACTATAGGCATATTCCCATCCCCTTAACTAATACTTACTAATCACTCTATTAAGTAATCATGTCTTATTATACTATTCATAATATTAAAATTACAATATAGATTATATATTCCCTAGGTTGACCCGATTAAGATATTTCTTTGCTATATGGTAGGCATTTTGCATAAACTGAATATCTGTAGGAGGGGTACTCAGCTGATACATTGGAAAGTACCTTGAAAGATGAAGGGGAATATTAGGATCTATATCACTTAAAAATTTTGCTATTGCTTCTACTTCCTCTATACTGTCATTTTTTTCACGCACCAATAACGTAGTAACTTCTATATGACACATCTTAGAGGCTATTTCAATGGTATTCAAAACGGGTTTTAAGCTTCCATCACAAAGCTCCTTATAATACTTATTTTTAAAGCTCTTTAAATCAATATTCATAGCATCAATATAAGGAATAAGCTCGCATAACGGCTCTTCATTGATATACCCATTTGTCACAAGAACCACTGCTTTATTCTTATCTAGCTTTTTTAGATACTTAGCAGTATCATAAACATATTCATACCAGATGCTAGGCTCGTTGTAGGTGAAAGCAAGTCCAATGTTACGCTCCATTGTCAGTGAAACCTTAGCTAAGTCCTCTTTAGATACATAATCACTTTGTGCCTTAAATTGAGAGATAGGATAATTTTGACAAAAGCTACATGTAAAGTTGCACCCAAAACTACCTACTGAGAAAATGTAGGAACCTGGATTAAAATAATATAGAGGCTTTTTTTCTATGGGGTCAAGTGCAGAAGAAGTAATTTCTCCATAGTTAATCGTAAAAAGCTTTCCATCTTCATGCCTTCTTACCTTACACTTTCCAAAATGGCCATTTTCAATAACACAATGATGAGGACACAAAAAACAGTGAATCTTATCTTTAAGTTTTTCGTAAAACATTGCCTCAGTTTTCATCTTAGCTGCTACCTTTCGTATTCTTATAATATTATATCATTTGCTCTATACCATTTGTCTTATATGATTTGCTTATATCATTTATTCCTCTTTATGTCTCATAACACTAAATCTTTGTATATCATAGGCTTCCTTTGGTTCTATGCCTGCTTTTTTTAAGGCTATAGAAAGCTGTTCTTGTACAGTATCAATACCTTCTAAGTTTGGAAGTAAAAGCCCTGTTCTTCCTTTACTTTTTACGATCACGCCATATTGCTTTGGGTCTAAATCTTCTTCATGACATGCTATAGGTTCTGTAAGCACATCAACTGAAAAATCAATATCATATAGTTCTTCTTCCTCTACCTCTCGAAATCTAGGGTCATAAATGCCTGCCTCTACTGCGTTACGTATGATCTCTTTTGCAATACAATCTGTATATGGAAATATGGTTCCAATGCATCCTCTAAGATCACCATGTCTCTTTAGAGATACAAAAACGCCTCTTTTATCACTTCTCATTTCCTCTGTAACATAGCTTGGAATTTCATCCAACATCCTTCGCGTTTCTAGATAATAAGTAAGACTTTCCCTCGCTAGTCTAACATAAGGATTTTTTTGTTGCTTTTTTTGTTCATATTTTGTTTTTTTAAGCTCTGTAAGCTTATTTAATATGGAATCTCCATCTGATTGGGTGTCAAATTTCATAACACCATAACCCACGCCAAAGGTACCTTCATAGCTTGCAAGCTCACCTTTAAACTTTTTGCCTTCTAAAGTGCCAAGAAGGATTAAGACAGAGCGTCTTCCGCATTCTCCAGCACCAGCTATGGTTCCCTTATCTATACTTAGAACTCCTGTTGCATCACCCTTACTTAATAGGTCAAGAAATTCTTTATCAAACTTAGGTCCTAAAGGGCTATACTTGTAAGGCCCTTCTTCTTTAAGTTTATGAGATAAGTCCCCACTTGCAATGATAACAGCCTTTTCTTTTAATTCTTCTACTGCTCTTTGAATTACCATTCCAAAACGGTATAAGCTTATATCATCTATTGGGGCATACGTAATATGAACAAGCTGATAATCTTTGTAAAAGTGATTAATAAAATATAGTGGAACCATCGCCCCATGATCTAGAGAAAACGTTTCATTATAATCACTTAAAAGCTCTTGTGTTAACAATACAGCTGGAATATTTTCCTCACTTGCCAACTCATGTATTTTGCTTGTAAGCTCTTGATTGATAGAAAGCTTCATAGAAACAAAAGGAGCATTAAAAACTTTAAAGTCTCCGTAAATTTCTTTTTCATCGCTTAATGCAATCGCATCATCAAACATAGCTCCATGAGGGGTAATCAAAATAATTGTTTTTGGAGCCTTTTGCATGATTTCCTTACCTACAGCATACATACTTTCACGTGTGCTACTAATCTTCTCTTCTTCACCTTTTCCTATTTCAGAAAGTGCAATAGGTGGATGTGGAAGCAAATAAAACCCTTCTAAATGCATAAGTCTTCACCTCTATATTCTAATCATATTTAGTATCTTTTTACACAAATAGATATTCCTATTCATTATCTCGTTAAAGTAACAACTATATCTCTTTAAATTATTTTACCATAGTTAAAGCACCTCATACAAAAAGTTATCAAAACACTTCGCCTATTTCAAGAAGTCTTTCAATAACCTTTCATGAGGTGCCCCATTCAAAATATATATACTATAAAAAAATGTTATCCTTGATTAACATGTAAATTTATTTCCACATATCAAGTGCTCCAACGTGCCATCCTTTTTCTGTCTTAAGGATCTCTATTATTCCTTCTTCATCATATTTATACTGTACGTCTGTTCCCTCAAATCTCTCTTCAAATTCTTCCTCTGTCATATAGTCGTAAGCATAATGTGCAGAATATTTAAATTTAACCCTGTCTTCTAACTTAGAGAGTATCTTAAAATCTACTTCTTTATACATAACCTCTGATGCTCCTTCTCCTAAAATGACACACACTTCACCATCAACATCTATTAAATTACCACGTGAAAAGATCTCGTTTACTTTAGCACTTGTAAAAATAGTGGGCAAAAAGTTTTCAAAGCTTTCAAATGAAAATCCTGTTCTATAGTATGTTGTACCACTATATTCAATTGTACGATTAGTATCACTCTCAAAATTGCCATCAGGTACAAATAGCAAAGTATTATCAGTTATAGACATCTTTTCAATAATATATGCCTTACAATATACTTCTTTTACTTTTCCCTTTAAAAAATCAGGGATATCCCCTTTCCTAATGTTAGAAAAATCAAACGAGTAATTATAGCCTGCGTACTTGCTCTTTTTCTGTGATTTCTCTGGTTTCTTACTTTCTTTAGTCTCTTGTTGGATCTCTGTTGTACGCACTGGCTCTCCACTTGTTTCACTTGCCTCACTTATTTCGCTTGTTTCTTCTGTCTCATCAACAAAATCTGTTTCTTTAGACTCCTTTATTTCATCTGTTGTATTTACCAACGCCGCTGTGGTTTGAATCTCCTTACCTGTCTCATTTGCTTTTACTCCTTGTTCTCATCCTATTTACCCTAACAATAGCTATATTACGCTTACTTTTATCTAAGTCGTACACCATTGCCAAACAAATAATAGTCTTTTAATCTTGAAGATAAAATTTCTATTACATTTTACATATCCCATAATAGGTTGTTAAATATATTATGGAATAAAGTAGTTCATACATTTCATCAACTCTGCCTTTTGTAAAAATTGTAAAAACATAATCATAGAAGCTCTCCTACGAAAATCCTGTTCTATAGTAGGTATAAACATCTTTCTCAATTGTAGGAGGTTCATAATAATTAAAAGAATAATCTATTCTCTATACACATATCATGACTTAATGTTCTTTTTGCGTTTATCTATACCTCAAAAACCTAAATAAAACATATAAAAACCAATGAGTAATATCATAAGTCCCATAAGCATCTTAATAGCCTGACTTATTTTCCCATAACTTGCATGAGCAGTGATCTTAGTCATCAGTCCTATTGATGTCCCTGTAATAATAATCAGTATACTATGTCCCATAGCGTATAAAAGAAGGAGCACAACACCCCAAATAAAATTGCCCTTTTGTGCAACAATTGCAAGTAAGGCTACAAGTACAGGTGTTGCACAAGGTGAGGAAAATATCCCTCCCAGTACGCCAGCAACAAATGCCCCTAAATAGCCTTTCCTTTTATTTCTAGACATTAAATATGATGAAGGAATAAACTCATACACTTCAAAAATTTGAAGTGCCATTAGCACCATCAAAATACCAAGCACAATATACCACCATGAAGTGGTCATGCTCATGATTTTTCCAAGTAATGCTGCTAAAGTACCAAGTGTTGTAAAAGTAAGGGCTGAACCTAAAGCAAATGTTAGTGAAAGCTTAAATGCTTTTTTAGGATGATCCTGCCCCACGCCCCCTACATAGCCTATTACAAGTGGAATGCTTGATAAACAACATGGAGTAAAGGCTGTTAGCACACCTGCTAAAAATGCCATTACAGGTGCAATCCAAATATTTGTATCTATATACTGTGCAAATGAAGTTAACAATTGATCCATTATTTTGCCTCAAGCTCCTTTATAATTTCATCAAATTCACTTTCTGTTAAAACACCTTCATGGGCTGTATAAACTGGCTGATTTGAATCTTTTTCAGCATAGACGATAAAATCCCCTTTGCCTTCATTTGGCATGTAGGGCGTTCCGTCTGCATAAAAGAAAAACTGAGTAGGCACAACCCTTAGAGGAAAATCTAGTGCAGCCTCTTGATTTTTCTCAATATCTACATATTTTACAAGAACCCTTCCTTGATATTTCTGATTCACCTGTTTTAATATAGGTGCAATAATCTTACAAGCTGGGCAAGATTCATATCCAAAGTCTACTATAATAGGAAGTCCCTGATTCTTCAAATCATCCAAGTTGAAGTTATCCGTAGCATCTAAGGCAAATTGAGGATGCTCTATGTCCTCCTGCTGCCCCTCTAAAAAAGAATTATTCTTATAAAACCAAATACCAACTATAATAGAAACAATAATTATGGGTACAACTATTTTTTGTTTTTTCATATATACCTCCATAAGTCATCTTTAAAAATCCTAATTGATTAAGCTTACTCTATTATAGCATAGGCTACTATTTAAAATACGATACTCTATTGACAACGTAAATATTTTGTATTACTCTGTGACTATAAATATAATTTTAGTCATATGGTAATACAAAGGAGCGATCATTTTGACGGCACCATTCTCAGATAACGAAAAAAAAATTATTAGGAACCAGCTTAAAGTTGCTGCAAAAGAATGTATACAAAAATATGGCATCAAAAAAACCACAATAGATGAGCTTACCCAAATAGCTGGAATATCTAAAGGAGCGTTTTATAAATTTTATGCTTCAAAGGAGCTTCTCTTTTTTGATGTGATCAATGACTTTCATACTGAATTTTATGCTCTTGCTAAAGATATTCTTCAAAATCGCACAGACCTCCCTCTAAAGGAGCGGGCTCAAAATGCCATCCTAGAAACCCTTATGTTTATATTAAACTCTGATTTTTTACGACATATAGAAAGTGAACTCCCCTATCTTCTAAGGAAAGTTCCAAAGGAGATGCTTGATAATCATTCACTATCTGGTGATTTAGCCATCAAAAATATAATCGTTGAATGCCAAGTTCCATTATCCGTTTCTGAGGAATTTGTTTATGCTTTTATGCGTGCTTTTGAAACCCTTATTATCAACCAAGAAAGTATAGGGAAAGACTACCTTGAAACGATACTTAAGATGTTGGTTCACAGTTTCTGCGAGAAAATCTTTGCTACCTGAAAGGAGAATCGAGTTGTTCTTACAAGTCAATGACTTATCCAAAAAATATAAAAATGGCGAAACCGAATTTTATGCACTGAGCAATGTTTCTTTTGAAATGGCAAAAGGCGAACTGTGTGTTGTTCTTGGTCCTTCTGGCTCTGGAAAATCAACCTTAATGAATATAATAGGGGGACTTGAAGATGCCTCAAATGGAAGCGTAAAGATAGAAGATCATGAGATTGTTGGTTTAAAGAGTAAAGACCTGAGTTTATATAGAAGAAATTTTGTAGGATTTGTCTTTCAGTTCTATAATCTCATCCCTAATCTAACTGTTCGCGAAAATATAGAAATATGTGCTCATCTTGGCAGCGAGCCTTTAGCTGTTGATGACTTACTTGAAAAAGTGGGACTTAATGGGCAAGAAAATAAATTTCCAGCCCAGCTTTCAGGTGGGCAACAGCAAAGAGTGGCTATTGCACGAGCTTTAGTTAAAAATCCAAAACTCCTTTTATGTGATGAACCTACAGGAGCTCTTGATTACAAAACCTCCAAAGAAGTCCTAGAACTTTTTAATGAAATCAATCAAAGCTACCAAACTACCATCATTATGATTACCCATAACGATGCCATCAAACATATGGCCCATCGCATCATTAAAATAAGAGATGGCAAGATAAGAAGTGATCAACTCAATCCGCAGCGTTTAGCCGTAAGCGACATAGACTGGTAGTTATTCACCTTAAAAGAAGGGAATAACATGAATTTTAAAAGAAGGTGAGCAGCATGAATTTTAAAAGAGTCCTTCGTGAACTTAAAGAAAATTTATTAAAAAATATAAGCTTTGCTCTTCTTATGATGCTTAGTGTGATGGTCATCGTGGGCTTTAATCGTGGGATGGATAGTTATATTGCATCTGTTGATAGATTCTATGAAACCCATCATGTAGAAGATGGCGAGTTTATGGTGCTTGGGTCACTGACGACTAAGCAAAGGCTTTCGATGCAGCGACACTTTGACCTTGTCATTGAAGAAAATAAATTTATTGACTATAAACTTAGTGAAACGCAAAAGATTAATAAGTCTAGCCAAATTAAAAAAGATGTGGACGTTATACTAAGGATTACCTGTGTGGATAGAGTCATTAATCAGCTCGCTTTATTAGAAGGAGTCATGCCAAAGCATGCAGATGAAGTCTTGTTAGATCCTAAGTTTGCTCATGCAAACGATTATAAAATTGGTGAGACTATTGTTCTTTATGATAATTCTTTTCATATTGTTGGCTACGGCATTACACCTGACTATGTCAATACACTTAAGAATTTATCTGATTTCTTAGCCTCTCCACATACCTTTGGCGTTGCTTATGTCAATCAAAAGGGATTTGATAAAGTGGATCAAAAGCAAAGCAAAACTACCTTATATAGCTATGAAATAAAAAATCAAGGTCATAACGGGGATGAGTTAAAAGAATATCTTATTGACCACACTGCTCTTTTAGACTTTACAGAAAAACAATTTAACGCCAGAATCCAAACAGTTTATGATGATGCCAATGGACCAAAGCAAATGGCTTTAATTATAGGGGTTCTCTTAGTCATTATCATAACCTTTATTATTTCTATTTCAATTCAAAATACCCTAAAATCAGAAAGTCAAACTATTGGTATTTTGTATGGGCAAGGTTTTGTAAAAAAGGAATTCATTCGTTACTATATTATTCTTCCAACCTTACTCATTTCACTAGGGACACTCTTAGGGTACATAGGAGGCATTCTCATTTCAAATCCTATTCTGCTTATAGAAGATGCCCAGTATACAGTTCCTAATGTTATTTTAAAAGATTCATGGTACTTAGTTTTAGTAGGGATCGTACTTCCTATTATTTTATCACTTACCATTACCTACTTTTATTTGTCAAAGGCACTAGGCAAAACGCCTCTATCCTTACTAAGTGGCGAGCATTCTAATATGAAAGTATCAGGGCTTGAAAAAAGATTTACTTTTAAAGGTATTTCTTTTTTTACTCGCTTTAGGCTTAAAAATATTCTTAGGGAAAAAGGAAGTATGCTGGCACTCTTATTTGGCAGCTTATTATCTATGATGCTTTTAACTACTTCTTCATATGTTAGAGACTCCTGCGACCACTTTATTGATGAGGTCAATTCAAAGCTTCCTTTTAATTACCTTTATACCTTTGTTGATGCAAAACAGCTCAGCAAATATAGTCAAAAAGGTGAACGTACGACTATAAAAAATGTAAAAGTTAAAATCAACCATTCAAAAAAATCTTTTGTCATTCAAGGGCTCGCTCCAAATAGCGAATTTTATAACATTGCTGGCATTGAAAATTTAGAGGCTAATGAAGTATATATAGCCCCTTCTCTACTTATCAAATTTAACCTTGATATAGGGGATAGTCTTACTTTGATTGACGATTTAGAGGATAAGGAATATTCCATTATCATTAAGGGAACAGCTCCTTATGACTACGGACAATATCTTTATACAAATATCCAAAGCTTTAATAAGCTTTTTGGTATTCATAAACAAAGTTATAATGCTTTAGTAACTCATGAAAAATTAGATATACCTGAAGAAAAAATTAGTTCCTTAATCAGTAAAGAGGAAATGGTAGGGGGCATTACTAACCTGTTAAACTTAGTCAGTGTGATGTCTTACATTATTCTCATTGCTTCAGTAGCTATTTTTATTACAGTTATTTATATGCTCTTAAATATGATGATTGCTAAGGTTAAAGTAAATATCTCAATGGTTAAGATTTTTGGGTATGAACCTAGAGAAATTAATAATCTCTATCTTAGAGGAACCTATATAATTTTAGTGTTTAGCTTTATTTGTGGGGTACCACTAGGTTATGCTATTACTAAAATACTCTTTGATAGCATTATGATTAATATGCAGCAGTATATTCTTCCTCATATTAATACAAAGTCCATCCTTATGTCGTTTGTTGTAATGACCATAAGCTATGGCGTAATCATACATCTTTTAAAAAGAAGTTTAGATAGCGTGTCTCTTACCGAAGCACTTAAAAACAGGGAATAATTGCCGAGGAAATTCACATAGTAAGATTACTTCAAAGAAGGAGTGAAGATATGAAAAAGGTCAGATTTACTTTATTACTCTACCCATTATTGATGAGCATGCTTTTTGGCTGCAGCTCTGCCGAGAAAGAAAGCTTATCCTCAAATACTAGCGAAACACAAAGTCAAAAAGTTCACAGTCTTGATGTTTATGGTGAAGTATCAGTTGATAAAACCCAGCAAATCATCATAGACTTCCCAGCTAAAATAACAGGCGTTTATATTAAAGATGGAGATCATGTGAATAAGGGTGACAAACTTCTTAGTCTTGACTATGAGGACTATAAACTTGACATCAAAACCAAAGAAAATGAAATACATATGAATGAACTTGAACTGAAACAGCTTAAAGAAAATATAAATCCTCAGATGCTTGAAGCAAATAAAATAAGAGAAGAATTAAACGTCAAGAAAAGCTATGTGGAAACAGGAAATGACCCTGATTTAATCCCTCTTCAAAACAGTTTATCCATCTTAGAACACTCTGTATCTATTGCAAAAAATGACCATAAGGCAAACGCAGACTTATTTCAAGATGGGCTTATATCTGAAGAAGAATTTAATAAAAGCAAACAAAACTTAGAAAGTAAACAAAAAGATCTGCAAGATACCCTTACTGCTATTGAAAAAATAAAGACCAACAGAAAGCTTGAAGTAAATGCCCTTAATGCGGCATTAAACAGCTCTGAAATACAGTCAACCAATACAGATAATCAAAAAATATCTGCTATTAATATTCTTGAGTTAAAAATAGAAACTGCCAAACTTGTTGTTGATTCTATGAAAAGCAAACTGAGTAAACCCTATATCAAAGGGAATGATATTATAGCCCCAGAAAACAGCCTTATTATCTATGATATTAACTGTATACAAGGAACTGAGATTAATAGTCAATATGGGCCTATCTTAAAAGCAATGCATAATGACACCTTATACGTTACAGCAGATATTCCTGAAGAATCTATAAGCTTAGTTCAAATAGGAAGTGCTGCAACAATTTCTCTTTCTGATGAACATGCAGAAGAAATTGCAGGAAAAATTTCTAAGCTATCCCATCGAGCTATAGAAAAAGATGGCGATACAGTAGTGGAAGCTGTTATAACCATTGAAAAAGGTAAAGAATTTTTAAAACCTGGTCTTAGTACAGATATTCACATTTTCCTTGAATAAATGCACATTGTATCACTTAATGTTAAAATGCACATCTCTATATTTAGCTCACATAATATGCTCAATATTTAAAATGTTTGTACTAAAAATTGATAAATAAATAAGCCGATAGATAAAAAGTAATAATTTATCTATCGGCAAAAATTATCTATTAAAAAATGTGGTTTAATATTTGTGCAAACTGAACCTTAAGCCCATTAGGGTCTAATACATAAATAAATCTAACATCTGGAGAAGGCTGGAATGGTCCACTGTGAATCTTGACTTGATTAGATTTTAGATGCTCTATTGTATCAGCTAAAGAATCTACTGTAAATCCAAGATAAATTTGTCTTCCCATACTTACATGTTTAATATCCTTATGTTCTAGTATTTGAATCTTTGTACCTTGATCTCCAAGAAATGCAATCCTGCCGCCATCCCCTGCGTTATTAATCATTGTAACTAATTTAAGGCCTACTACTTCTTTGTAAAATTTTAATGTATCATCAAAATTATTTACAATTAAAGTTACCCACCCAAATTTCATCTTATGCACCCCCTAGAATATTTTATCTAATGAAAGAATACCGATACTATTTATAGTCTATACTAGTTTTTCAAGTTTATCAATTCTGATAATTATATTATTTTGTTATCTATTTATTGTTAATATTTTATCATCTTATAGTATTGATTTAGTAATTTTATCTATTATATTCAAGGTGTTCTTTCTTCTTTGTTCCTCTTACATTATTATTTCATATTAATATTCAATACAGTTTTTGTATAGGGCAAATAAACGATCTCTATAAACTTTCCTTCTGGACTATTTAAATCAGTTAAAAATTTAACTTTATTTGTTGTCCTAAGATTAAATCTAAGATTTTCTGTGTTTAGCTTAATCCTAGAAACAGGTATTGTACGTGTTCCAATCTTATATTCCTCAATAGATACAATTTTTTCTTTTGTTACAATTGGCTTTAAGGGAACTGCGTAAGGTACATCTAATATACTTTTCCCAAACACGCCAGCATAAAATATGAACGCACCTATCAATGCTAATCCCAAAATAGAATTGAGAAAAACATAGATACCTTTTTTAGCTGATTTATAATCTTGCCCTCTAATTGTCTCTTTTACGTCTTGAAATAAATCGATCATGCACATACTAAGTAAAAAAATTGCAAATACAGAAAACACAAACATCCCATAAAACTTGAAATATTCTATGTAATAAGGCGTTGTTGCCTTAAGCACATAAAAGAGAATCCCCATAATAGCAGATAGAGCTAAGACAATTATTAGTGCCTTTTTCACATCAAAGATCATCCAGCCCCTCTTTCTTCTATTTAAAGTTTGCTTGCTCCTCCCCTCTTTTTTGTTTTGTCTATTTACATTTCTTTTTTTATTTTTAGAACCTTTTTTACTCATAATATCTTCCCTTATGCCTTTCTATAGAATTTACACTAGAATGCCCATATTAACGATTACTCTAAAATCCCTTGCTGTTTCTATACAAAATGTCATAAAGTTATTTAATGAGAATATATTTAGTAATAATTATATAAATTTAGGAGTCAATAATATGTTATCAAGACAAGACTTTGTTCGTGATTCTCTAGAACTAAACCTATTTTTCCTTAGGATTATTAAAGAACACTTTATCATTTTGCAAGCTTCTCTTTTTCCTAAAAACAAGGAGTTAATGAATTCTGCAGATATTTTTAAAGAGGAGTTTTCTAGGCTATTAAAAAATACAGTGGCTCTGTCCCAAGGCGTTATCACACCTATAGCATCAAGTGAAAATGAATTTGTTACCCCCTATACCCTAAGAATAGAGGAACTTACCCAATTTGCCACAGGCATTCCTATTGATACAAGCATTACCATTGCTGAGTCTTCACTTCTTGCTAGAAATGATACTATGAACATGATGGATATAACAAGTATGGTGGAATCGTTACCTTTAGAAGAACAAGTCTCAAGACTTAATGATCTCACGATAAGAGCACTTAACATGGTCATTCAAGCTAAGTCAAAAGTTGTAGAAGATGTGTTATCCTGTAACCTCTTTACGCATGCATATCCTTCCTTATTAGAACATGTTCTTGAGGAAGCAGTCTATTATCTTGAACTACTAGAAAAACTTCAAGCTGGCACACCAATCTACACTGACGAAAGCCTAATAGACAAAGAACATTTTTGGAATCATATTATGTCAGAACATGCCTATTTCATAAGAGGATTGTTAGACCCAAGCGAAGAAGATCTTTTTGATATTGCCTATGATTTTGGCGACCAGTTTAGTCGTTTAACTGAAGAAACATCTGATCCAGATACCCTCGTGCAAAATCTATCTGAACTTACTGAAAGCACCCTTCAAGCTGTTACAGGTATTAGAGATTTTAAAGAGCAAGCTGTAAATGGTATTTTAGATTGTCGTATTCGTTCTATTATTATCCCCCTCTTATCTGATCATGTACTTAGGGAAGCTAACCATTACTTAAAAATTTTAAAACCCTCAAATAAAATGTAAAATTCAAAAATTTAACTACAAAAAGTAAAGTGCCTAAAAGCAAAATCCTTGGCACTTTACTTTTTGATTGGTATTTCTCACCTATTTAATATCTATTATTATTCACTAGCAAAAGTAAGTCCTATGATGTTTCTAATGCGATCTAATGTCTGCATAATTGCTTCACTTTCTTTTAAGGACATTGTACTGCTTTCTAACCTACCTTCTTTTAGGCAAGAAATGGCTTCTTGTAGTTCAAAATGATAGCCAAATTCCTTTGTTTTATCAATGAAATGATCAATTAAGACCCCTTCTCTACTATATAAATAAGCAAGCTTACCATACCAAGCATGAGGCAGATGGATATAACCATTTTCACCTATAATATAAGCATCTCTTGGTGAATAAGTATTGATCGATACACTAAACTGAGCCATTTGCCCCTCATCATAAACCAACTGCATGCAAAGGCTTTCATCTACCCCTTCTGGTGTAAATAGTGCACTTGCATCAATACGTTCTGGCTGTATGCCAAAGATATATGAAGCAAATGATATTGGATATATACCTACATCAAGCAATGCACCGCCCCCAAGTGACCTTTGGAAACGAATATCATTTGGGTTATCACTAGTAACGCCAAAATTACCTTTAAGCAATTTAACATGTCCTATTCTATTCTCTATTACCCATTCTTTTGCCTTTTGCATGCTTGGCAAAAACCTTGTCCACATTGCTTCCATAAGAAATGTCTGATATTTTCTTGCCATTTGCACCATTTCTTTTGCTTCTTCTTTACTTAATGCAAATGCTTTTTCACAAATAACAGCTTTTCTTTTACTAAGGCATAATAAAGAGTGCTCTTTATGTAAGGCATTTGGTGTAGAAACATAAATGATATCAATATCCTCATCATCAGCTAATTTTTCATAAGAGTCGTAACTTTTTACCATGTTAAACTGTTGCTTAAATGCTTCTGCTGCTTCCATACTTCTTGATGCAACAGCATAAAGTTTAACATCTTCTAGTTTTTGTGCATCTTGAGCAAACTTTTTAGCTATGTTACTTGCACCTAAGAAACCTATATTATATTGCTTTGTGCTATTAGCCTGCATATCGTTCCCCCTCACCTTTTCTATATATATTATTATATCCCTTATTCCATGTAGATAAAACTATTAGTTTCCTATTTTATATCATATCTTTTTGTGTTTTTATGAAATTATAAAAGAATAGTTATTATAGATGACACAAAGTATATTTTAACAAGCTACAAGGCATTCTATATTAGAATGGAGTTGAGCTAAGATGAATTTGACAAATAACCTAGAAGATAATCTCTCGAAAATAAACGCTAGCTTAAAACTTGGAGAAAGCTTTGATATTCTTCATAGAATTATAGATATTCGTGGTACTCAGTTTTATCTCTATTACCTTGATGGATTTACTAAAGATTTAAACTTTGAATCGATTAGGAAGGATCTTTATGCCTTATCAGAAGATGATTTTAAGTCTATTCGATCCGCAAAAGATTTCATTGAAAAAGGTATTAGTTCTGTTGAAGTTGGCTTAGAAAGTTCTATCGAAAAGATCATTACTGCTATTTTATCTGGACAAACAGCACTTTTCGGACCTGGTTATGACGAAGCTGTTATCATAGACCTTAGAACCTATGTAGCTAGGAATACAGACGAACCTTCAAAGGAAAAGGTGCTACGTGGTGCACATGATGGATTTGTAGAAACCATTGTTTTTAATACTGCCCTCATTAGAAGACGTATTAGAGACCCTCACCTAGTTTTTAAAATGTATAGTGTTGGTAGCGTTTCGCGAACCGATGTAGCAATAGGCTATATGCGTAATAAGGTTGATAAAAAGACGCTTTCTATGGTTACACAATTTATTAAGGATTTAAGTGTTGATGCTCTTACAGTAGGAGACCAAAGCCTTGTGGAAGCCATACATTCAAAGTCTTGGTTTAACCCTTTCCCAAAGGTCCGCTACACGGAAAGGCCAGACGTAGCTGCTGCTCACCTCATAGAAGGCAAGGTCGTCGTCCTTGTAGATAACACCCCAACAGCTCTTATTTTGCCTACATCTATTTTTGACTTTATGCAGACAATTGATGATTACTATCTTCCTGTGCTTACAGGAAATTATCTAAGGTTAGTCAGGTACCTTGTTTTTTTCGCCAATCTACTGCTTACCCCTATATTTGTTCTTATTACAAATAACCCTCATTGGCTTCCTGAAAACCTTAACTTTATACTGCCGCAGGATCCTTATGTTGTCCCCCTCTTTTTACAGTTTATCCTGCTTGAAGTAGCTATAGATGGTCTTCAAATGGCATCCATTCATACCCCTAATGTCCTTGGGACCTCCCTTTCCATCATCGGCGGCCTTATTCTAGGGGACTATGCCGTTAAAACAGGGTGGTTTATTCCTCAGTCTATACTCTATATGGCTGTTGTTGCACTATCTAGCTTTGCTCAGCCTAGCGTGGAGCTAGGTTATGCCATCAAATTCTCAAGGATATTCTTTATTTTGATGACTGGCATATTTGGTCTTTGGGGCTTTATCCTATCGGCTATCATAAACTTACTCATTCTTGGTTTTACAAAAACATTTACTGGTAGATCCTATCTTTATCCTCTTATTCCTTTTAACTGGAATGCCCTAAGCCACCTTCTCTTTCGAACAAGGCTTAGTGTAAAACAATCCGTAAAACATGACGCTCAATCAAAATAAGTCAATGAATCAATAAGTGAGACCTAAGTCTGCCTATTGATTCATTGACTTTTATTTTTTATTGTGCGAAAATTACATTGAATACATTCTTATAAACCCAAAAATAAAATTTTATATGATGACCTATAAAAATATCATGAATCAACGGGAGGTATAGCTCTACCTCCTTTTCTTCATTTATAATTCCTTTATTTATTATCTTAAGATATTACTCTTCTTATTGATATTAATATTTGAATTGTTTTCTATCCTTTTTATGTCTCCTGAATAAACATCAATTCTACCATTACCCTTAGGATAATCAATAATCAATTCATCTAATTTGCAATCCTTAAACTGAGTAGCTATACTCTTACATCCTTCACCATTTATCTTAACTGATTTTCCTTCAAGTTCTCGTAAAGTAGCATTGATCTTATTTGAACTGCCATCCGAAAATATCGTTATATCATTACCTATACATTCTCTTAGTTCTATAATCTCATTTTTCAAAGTTGCTTTTTCATCAAAGCTTCCTTCTCTTATTATAAGAGTATTTCCTTCACTCGTGAATCCATCTGCCATACTGCAATATCTTAAGCTTGCTTTATCTGCTTTTATACTTCTAAACGTAACACTCTTTGCCTCAATTGATTTTCCATATATACTGATTACAGCTTTTGGAACATTAATCGTTATATGCTTAGCTCCAGAAAAGTCTAAGTTGGAATTTAAGATAAGCGTATTGTCTATATTAGAAATATCTATTACCTTTTTGCCTCCAAATACATTATCATAAGTTACTTCAACATAATCTTTGCCCCACTGTCTTATAGAAACATCAGCTTGCTTAAAGTCGAAAATAATATCTTTGCTCGTATCAACTCCATACTTTTCACTAAATAAAGAACTCGCAAATATTGTACTTGGCCATGTAATCCATAAAAGAATAGTAACTAAAAAGATAGTTACCGTAATCCCTCCTGCAATAAAATATTTCCTTTTCATATTAAACCTCCAATAATAAATTTAGGCATCACATAGAGAAGCAACCAAGGAGTTTAATAAGTTCTATCTCATTAATAAACAAACCCATATTCATCCATGGATGCCTATAGGTTCATTTTAGTATTTTCTATATATTAGATCGCTTAGACTAATTAGTTCGCACCAAATAATTTAGCTTTTTGTTGACTTTTCGTCCTGCCTTATTAAACGATACTCAGATGGTGTTATCTTCTCAAACTTTTTAAACACTGTATTAAAGGTGGACTTTGAATTAAAGCCAGAGTCGAAGGCAATAGATAAAATTGTATATTGTTTACTATCTTTAGAAGTTAATCTCATTTTAGCTTCTTTGATCCTATAACTATTAACGAAAGTATAAAAGTTTTGATTGAGATAAATGCTAAGAAGCATTGAAATCTGATGAGCGGGGATGCCAGCTTCCTTGGAAAGTTTCGCTAAATTCAACTCAGGATTAAGGTAGGGTTTATTCTCTTCTATATAACATAGTAATTTTTTTAAGTTCTCCTTTTCTTCTGCTTCACTAAGTCTGTTTTTTTCATATTTAGCTAGATTATCTTTTCGCCCACTACTTTCATCTGACTCTACTTGAATATTTCCTTCATAAGTCCGCTCCTTGTTAATATTCTTATGAGATAGCACTTTATCCATTTCATTTAAATCTTTCAGAATATCTGGTTGTGTATTTGTAAAATATCCCATAACAAATATAAGTGTAACTATAGAACCTGAAATGATCCACTGTAATACTCCTTCTGCATCACCAAATGAATATATTAAAAAGTGAATTATTGCAAGCACACAAGCACATGTAATACTTATCATAAGAATACGAAGCCATAACAAATAGATTTTACCACTTTGAGAAAAATAAGAAGAAAGCTGCTTCTTATACTGATTAACAGTCTTAAGTCCATAGAGCAAATATAAAAGCATATGGATAAGCACAGATGGATGGATAATGTACCAAATTTTTAGGGTAATAGAGTCTCCTACATCCCCTATATTTATCAAAGGAAAAATCTCTATTTCCCTACTACCTAAAATGAGAACTACTAACATAATAATTGCTGGCAGCAAGTGTAATAGTTGCTTAGGTTTAAATTTTTTCTTGAAGCCTGTAAGATATAAAGCATAAAGCATTAATAATGGACCATAAGAAAGAATAAACATATCGGATCTTCCTATCGCCATAAGATCAATAATCTCATTATTATTTGTATGAATAAAAGCAGCCCCTAGATTAAGGGATATTAATAACATTAAAACTCCTAATATTTTATTTGGAAGTTTATTTTCTTTTCTCATAACAAGTACTAAAAAAAGAAATAGCCCTTGCATAGCACCTATAATATGCGTAATCTGAAATGCATTTTTCATTTATTGCTCCTCCCCTAGACAATAGCCTACTCCCCTCACAGTATCAATAGCTATCCCGCTTTTAATCCTATTTAGTTTCTTTCTTACATAATAAATATATATTTCTATAGCGTTCATTTCCACTTCACTATCAAATCCCCATACTCTTTTTAAGATTTGCTCTTTAGTTAATACCTGCCCTTTGTTGTGCAGTAAAAGTTCTAATAACTGAGCTTCTTTTATTATAAAACGAATACTATGGTCTTTTACCCTCCCTTCACAGTGACTTGGATCAAATGAAAAATCACCTATTTCAAACACTTCAGATGCTACTCTATTATCTGCCCTTCGTCCTAATGCACGAATTCTTGCTAATAGTTCTTCCGTAGAAAAGGGCTTAACCAGATCATCATCTGCCATATCCTGCCCTGTTATTCCATCATAAGCTACATCTACACTAAACTTATTTTTTTGAGTATATATTCTAAGGCTTCAGTTAACTTACGATCATCCTCTACCAATAAAATACGCAATCTCTTCACCCTCCTTTATTTTATCTTACAATACGTTGCATAAAATTTCACTATAATCATTACGATAACAATTTTATGTTTTTTCAAAGCTAAATTAAAGTTTTCTATAAGAAAATAAAGAAAACAAAAAGAAAACTTAAAGAAAGAAGTGATTTTATGAATACAACGAAACAGCAAAATCCAGTTAAAAAGACTTTTTGGGGGGCATTTCTCTATTACTTTTTAATTGCATTTGAGTTCTTTTATATGGCAAGTTCTTTTGCCGTCTATTTCTACTCTGTTTATAAACCTGCACTTAACTTTTTTAACAACTCTCCAAACTTAGCATGGCTTATTTCCTTTTTTATGCCCCATGCTGTGGTAGAGACATCTTCTGTTTTTATTAATCTTCATAATATAATTGTCGCTATTATAGCTTTGTTTGGTTTTTTAGGTTTTTGCACTGGAGCTTTTCATGAGCTTCGTACCCCTCTAGCAGTCATCCAAACCAATCTTGAACTGGTCATGGCAAATTCTGATGAATCAGTTAAGAGCCAAGAAAAATGGATTGTGGATGAACATAAGGGAACTATTACTGTTAAAAGTACTGTTGGGGTGGGGACTGAATTTATTATTTTATTTCCTCACAAGGCATAAAAAAACAACAAGTAAAATCTAAATAAGAAGTATATTGCTTTTTGAAAGTTTGCTTAAAATGTAAAAGCTAAATCTTCTTCATTTGTTATATTCTCATCTTCATTGACTATGTTTTCGTCATTAGGAAGCGTTATCTCTTCTTCTATAAAGAAAGAGTCCATTTCTTCCATAGTTAATTCGTTTATGTATAAATAGGTAGCAAGATCTTGTCCCACATATCTTATATGCCAAGGCTCATACATATAACCTGTAATATATTCTTTATCCTTTGGGTATCTGATAATAAAGCCATATTCATGAGCATGCTGTGCTAACCACTGGCCTTCTTTGGTATTACCAAATGAATTAACTAATGCATAGCTAACTGACTTAGCTGAAACATCCATAGACAGACCTGTTTGATGTTCGCTATATCCTGGTTTTGCACTAAATCGATCAGTTGCTGCCTGTCCATACTGTCTTATGTAATTGTTATAAAGGTATTTTTGTCTGTTATAGGATCTATAACCTGATACAGCAACTAAGTCAATATCCTCCTCAGCTGCAGCCCAAAACATTATTTTTAGAAAGTAAGCCGCCGTATACTGCATGTGCTTCTTTTCCAAATTTCCTGCTTCAGAAAACTTAACATTGGGTACAACTAAGTTGCTAGGTTTATAGTGTTCTCCTACAGGATTTTGCTTATTCACCAATATGTAAAACGGATTCTCTCTATTATGTATCACTATATTTTCTTGTGCATTAATAAACATACTACTACACAAAAAAATTGTCACTGCACTTATTATGTTAAACACTCTTTTTTTCATCTTACTTATCCCCTTGTATATAAGCTTTCATAAACTTACATTATATGATTTTATGTCTTATTATACTCCCTCATTTTCTAAATATAAATACTTACTTTTTGAATACTAACTTATTTATAAGCTTAATATTGTTTCTCTTAGGTTCATTTACGCCATCATTCTTCAATAAAACTAAATGTCCCTACCACTTCATGCACTTGTTCTAACATGCTTTGATATTCTTGTATTGTTTCTTGTGGTACTGTTTGCGGATCATATGGAAAGTCTGATGCCCCTGTAGCAGCGTAGACCATATTGTCTTTTACATCCAGTTTGATATAGGGAAAGCCAGATTCGTTGTCAGGATTGCAATTCCATTCCTCTAATGTGCCATATAGGATAACGCTAAATAAATGTGCACTATGTTCTACTGTTTTATTTTTATAATTCACAGCTACATTGGTTCCTGCTGGATTAATCTCTGTTATCTCAATCTGATCTTTCCATTCAAAAGGAAACTTTAGTAAGTATCCTCCACTTTCATTTTTATACACATAACAACCTTCATTGTTTTCTTCACTATCATTAATAGTAACCTCAGTATCTTGAAGATTTACATCAATAGCCTTTTCTATAATAAAATCTGTTACACTGCTTTCTTCACTTCTAACCATTACAAATCCCTCTGTCTCTTGTATATCATGATATGCCCTTTGAGTACATCCAGCTAACGTAATGATAAGGCTTGCCATTATTAAATACACTATGTATTTCTTCATTTATATTTCTCCTTTTTTTCTTTCTCTTTCGTTTATTTATCCACACTTCATTGCTTTAAATTCATAAGTTATCCACATTTTTGTCCTTTATACACAAAATAGTTTACTTATTGATATCCCAAATGTTTGTTCTCTTAAGTGAATTCAATAGCATAAGTCAATATACTCAACATCCTATTATACGCTCTAGTAATCATCAAATAAAGAGCACATACACAACTTTGTTGGTTTTTGACAAAAAAATAAAGCTTATGAATAAAATACTTTATCGTATATCATCCATAAGCTTTATTTCAAATCAACTTATATAAACTTATATATATTTATAGTAATTCCTTCACTAATTCTTGTTCGCTTTTATGTGATAAATAAGAAAGAGGTACATCAAATACTGTTTTTGCTCCTTTAGTTCCTTCGCTATTCATTCTAACAGCTGCTCTTGCATAAGCTACTAAAACGCTTGCTGTAAACTCAGGATTGCTATCTAATTTAATGCCAAACTCAAAAATATGATTATTTTCCTTTTCATAACCTGTTACCCCGCTTCTAATTACAAAACCACCATGAGGCATTTTTGAATGTTTTTCTTTAAGTTCTTGTTCACTAATAAAATGAACAATTGTATTATAATCAGCAAAGTAATTTGGCATGTTCTTAATATCTGACTCAATTTGAGCAAGGTCTGCATTTTCTTCTGCTACAACAAAACATTCTCTAAGATGTTTTTCTCTTGTAGAAAGGTCTTTATTTTCTCCATTTCTTACGCTTTCAAGTGCTTCATTAATAGGTACTGTATATTGAATACCATTTTTTACGCCTTTGACTCTCCTAATGGCATCTGAGTGTCCTTGACTTACGCCTTTACCCCAAAAAGTATAACCTTTTCCTTCTGGCAAAATAGCTTCAGACATCATACGCATCATTGAAAATAAGCCTGGATCCCAGCCTACAGAAATAATACTTGTTTTTCCAGCCTGAGTTGCTGCTGCATTAACTGCTTCATAATATTCTGGTATCTTTGCATGTGTATCAAAACTATCTATTGTATTAAATAACTGTGCAATTTGTGACCCTTGCACAGGGAGATCCGTAGCAGATCCTCCACAAAGGATCATAACATCTATACTCTCTGTATAATTTTTTGCTTCATCTAAAGCTAATGCCTTAACATCTTGTGAATGCACCTGAAGCAAACTTGGGTCACGCCTTGTAAATACTGCTACAAGCTCCATATCAGGATTTTGCTGTATAGCCATCTCTACTCCACGTCCAATATTCCCGTATCCAACAATACCTACTCTTATCTTACGCATAATCACATACTCCTCCTATAAAAGTACTCCAATACTTTATTGTACTATTAGTCAAAAAATATCTTTCACTACTCATGCCTACTCTTACATTAGTAGTTTTAAATAGTACTACTATAATAGTACTTTATTTTCATCATTTGTCAATATAGTTTATCTAAAAACATAAAAAAATATTTAAGCACCCAACTAGTTGATACATTTGCCGTCTACTTGACAAGGAATATATCTGCTTGTTGGGTGCTTTCATGATTTTAATTTACATAGATAGCCTACTAAATCAACCTACTATTTATAACCTTTTTTTGACAATATAAGAAATATTATCTTCCCTATTTTTATTGATTTCTTCAATAATCTTTTTAACTGTCTCTTCTGCTCCTTCAACACCAATCATTCTTTCTGCCCATTTTATGTTAGGATTCCTAAATGCAGAATTCTTAGGAAACACGTTATCAGTAAAAATTACTTCTTTCTCTGATCTCTTAAAGTAAATGTCCACACAGTTCTTATCAAAATATACTAAAGGATGGACAACAATTATTTCTTTTATATCCTTAAAACTTATTGAGGTATGTGCATCATGTCTTTCTATTATTAACTGATCCTGTGTTAAATAATAGTTTTCATCTGCAACATAAGTACTACGTTTTTTATAAAATCCATAAGAAAAAATTATACCATATATAATAAAGAATGTACCAATTAAAGTACCCATTGTTCCACGAATCAAAAACATTTTAATCCCTGTTCCTAAAAGATACTGCTTATATTCAAAAGATACCCATAAAAAAACCCACACCACTGAAAAAGTCGTCAGTGCTATTCCAAAAATATATGTACCTATTGAATGTCTGACAAACATCTTTTTATTTGGCTTAATATGCATCAACGTCATAATGCCCAACCCCTATCTTATAAGTATTTTTAACCTTTCTTTAACTTTGACGTTCTAACTTTCTATACACTAAAAACTCTATATGTCGCATATTGTACAGTATATAAAGTTTCTTAATTAATTCCCTGTGTTATTATATAACCACCTTTTTCTCCACCCTCTGGTCCTAGCTCAACAATCCAGTCGGCATTTTGAATCATCTCTTGGTTATGTTCTATCAAAATAACAGTATTTCCAAGTTCTGCGATTTGCTTTAGTAGCTTCAGTAAATGCTGAATATCTGAAAAATGCAGACCTGTTGTTGGCTCATCTAATAGATAAATGGTCTTTCCAGTGTCAGGTTTGCTTAGCTCTTTTGCAAGCTTAATTCTTTGTGCTTCTCCTCCTGAAAGTGTAAGAGCACTTTGACCGAGCTTAATATAGCCAAGGCCTACATCATGTAAAATTTGAAGTACCTTATTGATCTTAGGATGCTGCTTAAAGAAAAGGAGAGCCTCATCTATATTCATATCAAGCACATCAGCTATTGTTTTGCCTTGATAGGTTACTGCTAATGCTTCTTTGTTGTATCTTTTCCCATGACAACTTGTACATTCTACCCATATATCAGGCATAAAGTGCATTGGAACACACTTTCGTCCTTCTCCAGAGCAAGCTTCACACTGACCTTCTTTGCTATTGAAGCTAAATTTATTTTGCTTATACCCCTTTCCCTTTGCCTCATTGGTCTGTGCAAACACATCTCTAATTAAATCAAAAACACCTGTGTAGGTTGCTGGATTAGATCTAGGTGTACGCCCTATAGGCTGTGAAGATACATTAACTACTTTATCAATAAACTCAAAGCCTTCTATTTTATCATACGCCCCCACCGTTTCTACAGTCTCACCTAAAAGTCTAGCAAGGGCTGGATATAGTGTCTTTGTCACTAAGCTGCTCTTACCTGAGCCACTAACGCCTATAACACAAGTCATTTTGCCAAGAGGAAACTTTGCAGTCACATTCTTTAAGTTATTACACTTTGCACCAACAAGCTTTAGGTAAGCTTTTGGCTTCGTCTTGTTTTTTGAGATAATTTCTACCTTTTTTATGCCACTAAGATATTTACCTGTTTCAGATGCAGGATTTTTGATCACCTCGCTAGGGCTACCCTGTGCAATGATTTCTCCTCCATATTCCCCAGCACCTGGTCCTATATCAATAATATGGTCAGCAGCTATCATTGTGTCTTTGTCATGTTCTACAACAAGGACGGTATTTCCTTCATCCCTAAGCTGCTTTATGGTCTTAATTAACTTGTTATGATCTCTTGGGTGAAGCCCCATAGAAGGTTCATCTAAAATGTATAACAGGTTTGTAAGACCGCTTCCAAGCTGCGTAGCAAGTCTCAGTCTTTGTCCTTCTCCTCCTGAAAGTGTTGGTACTCCTCTGTCTAATGACAAATAAGGAAGTCCCACACCAATGAGCCGATTTAGCCTTCTTATCAGTTCTTTTAAAATAGGAGCTGCTATTTGGACTTCTTCCTTAGAAAGCTGGCTTGGCACGTTAATGATCCATTCTTTTAACTGCTGTATAGTCATTTTGGTTGCCTGTGGGAATCTTATCCCATGAATGGATACTAGCCTACCTTCTGCCGAAAGCCTTTCGCCATGGCACTCTTGGCATTCTTTTTCTCTCATAAATGAAGATGCTAGCCTTGTAGCCGCCTCACTACTATTTTCTCTAAATAGTCTTTTAATGCAGTTATAAGCTCCTTCTACTGGTCTAACAATTTCCCCTTTTCTTCCATTGCTGTTGTCATAGGTAAAACGAATTTCTCTTCCATTTGATCCATAAAGAGCTTGATCCCTAAAAGACTTAGGCAGCTTATTCCAAGGCAATTCAAGATCGACTTTCATTTCCTCAGCAAGTCCTAAAAGCTCACCCTTCATCCAGTTGGCATTAGGCTTTTGCCTATGTTTTCTTAAATTGCCCCACCAAAGGGATGCTCCATCTAGGAGGGACTTATCTGGATTTTGCACAATCAAATCTTCATCTACTTCAAGTTTAACACCGAGTCCCTTACATACAGGACACATACTTTCTGGGTTATTAAAGCTGAAAGTACTTGGTGTAAGATTAAATAAAATGTGATTGCATGAATAACACATTTCCTTAGTTTGAAAGATAATACTTTCTTTTTGACACGTAATATCAGGATTCCCTAATGTTACTTTTATGGCACCCTTTCCTTTATCAAGGCCTTCCTTTACATACTGTTCAAGTTCCTTAGAATCCCTGTATTTATCAACAATAAGATGATCTTCAACTGTACTTATGCCGATGCTTGTACTCGGTGATAACTTATTTAGAATACTCATGATCTGATCTAGACTTCTTACTGTGACTTCTTCTTTACACTCTGGGCAATACCTTACACCAATTTTTGAATATAACAGTTTTAAGTAATCATCAATATCAGTAATTGTACCAACAGTTGATCTTGGATTCCTTGATAAATTCTTTTGCTCTATGGCAATAGCAGGTGGCAACCCAATGATTTGATCAACATCTGGTTTTTCAAGTTGGCCTATAAGCATCCTTGAAGATACATGATCCATAAATCTTCTTTGACTCTCTGCATAAATTGTATCAAAAGCTAAACTGGACTTTCCACTGCCACTAACTCCTGTGATGACTGTTATCTTATTCTTAGGAATCCTTAAACTAAGGTTTTTTAGATTATTTTGCCTTGCTCCTTTTATGATAATCTCATCTGCATGAGGTCTTATATCTTCTTCATCATTTTCCAATATGAGATGATCTAAGCTATCCTTAATATTTTCTTTAGTATCTTTTTTAGTATTTTCTTTAGTACGTTCTTTAACATCTTCCTTCATTTGAAAAACCTTAATACGTTCTAAACTGGATATACGCACATCATCCATATATTTCTCACCTATGTTTGTCTTCGGTTCACATGTATAATTCCACTGTGGCCAATGTTCCAGCCATTTTGGAACAGAAACTACTTTAACTCTATCATAAGCAGGAATATAAGGAAGAATATCTATAATAAAGGAATTCTCTAATGCATCAAGCTCTGAGACATTAAGCTCATATTTTTCTTCATCACTTTTAAATATCCTTGCGGTTGTCATAGCAATAGGATTAGGCCTTACAGGAGAGCGTGATGCAAAAATACCTGTTTTCGGTGCGTTTTCATATGGGGGATCTGACTGCGTAATTTTTCTATACGTGCTTTTATCAAACTTATCAAACCACCATAAAATCTTGATGTGGGAAAATCCCTTGAGCCTTCTCATGATGTCCTGATGTTCCTTACTAAGCTTAAGAATAGTTTCTTGTTCTGTCTTTTTGACCTGACCTATTGGTTTTATTAATACATCATTGCCTTCTGCAGCCATTTCTTGTTTAAAATAGTCAGGTATCTTATGCTGCATATTATTTCCAACTGATGCTCTTTTCTCTGACACTTTTTGCTCTGATTCTTTTTTCTCTGACGCTTTTTGCAATGATGCTCTTTCCTCTGACGCTCTTCCCTCTAACGCTTTTTGTTCTAATGCTTCATCTTCAGCAGCTTCTCTTCTCCACTTCAAACCTGTTATTTCCTTGGGAATACTAGGACTTTCTATTCTATCTTCACAAGGGAAGTAGGGCTTTATGTCCCACAATACCTTGCCTATTCTGTCACTTGCAGAATCTATTTTTATAATGCCACTATTTTCATCAATTTCTAGCAGCTTTCCAACTTCCACCTTGATGCTGTTATCTGCTATTTCATCATCTCCTGAAAAAATAATAGTATGGCTAAACTGATTTAAGTGCTTTAAGGCTTTAATAAAATCAGGCATAACCTTAATAAATGCACTTTTTTCTTCTTTGTATATCCTGCCAATAGGAAAAACTTTAAATACCTTTTGATCTAATAAATCCTTTTGTTTCATTGTATCCCACCTTACACGTTATAAATATAAATAATTCTATAGCATTCACATGATAAATAATGACTTATGTTTTGTGAATTCATCTGTGAGAAACAAAGCTTGCAAGTTGTTTTTATACTGGGATATATATTAAGACGACCTCTTTTCCATTTGCACTGCTTGGCTCATTCTCAAGGTATAGCTCAAAGCTTAGCCTATCATCGGGCTCATAACTACTTTGAGGCAGCCACTTTGCATACATTAGTGCCCAAGCCTGTCCATATTGATGGGGTGCTAATTCAAAATGCCCAACCCCATACCGTCCTCCTAAAACAGTAAACCTCCCGACTTCTCCTTCTGCCTTAATATCCTTAGGAACCGTCATACACACACTAACCCTTAGCTTCCCTTTGCTTGTTAGACTTGGATCATCATGGGTAATAACTAGTTTTTGGGGGTGAAATGAATCATAGGAAACTCTTGCTTTAACCCAATTTTCAAGCCTTGTAAACAGTTCATCAAACAGTTTAGCATCTTGCTCATAAGGACCCGTATGCCTGATGTATGCCACTTCCATTTCACTTATATTCTTTACTTCTACAGAAAAAGGAAGGTCTTCTTGCAGTGCTCTTATACAGCTTTGTTTTTCAACGCTGATGTCATTGTAGCACAGACCTTCTTTAGATACTTTTCCAAAATTGCTTTCTATATCTTTATTAAATGCACAACTTGATTTTACTTTTGTTCTAAATTCTGAGGCACTCATGTTAAAGTAATTCTTAAATGCCTTTGCAAAAGATGCTTGATTTGCAAACCCAGAGCGAAGAGCTATTTGAATAATCGGTTCTTTAGGATTTATCTTAAGTAGCATTGCTGCTTTTTCAAGACGTACTCTTAGAATATATTGATAAAGGGTTTCATGAGTTATAAAACTAAAGATCCTATGAAAATGATAAGAAGAAAAATTTGCTATATGTGAAAGCTTATCTAAAGTAAATGTTTCATCAAGATGTGCTTCTATATAGTCTTGAACTTTATTAATTCGTGAAGTATATTCTGTTCTTAATAACTCATTTTTCAAAATCTCCATACACCCTCTCTTTTGTGTTTTATTCATGCTTCTTCGTTTATATGATTGTTTGAATGAATCTAGAGAATTATATAATCTGCTAAAACCTTTTTACTCAGAAGTGTCTATCCCCTTTAACAAATGCAACAAACAAATAAAGCAGCCCATTCCTAAAATAATATAACCTGGAGTTAGTGGATCATATTGTTTGGTTTCTTGATATGCCAGCAACGCTCCTAAAGCTAACACAAATGGATATAAAAAGCATTTTATCATCAAACAACTTGATATAACATAACCCCAAACATTTTTATGCCACAGTAAAAGCCCTCCTACTATCAATAATGAAAACAAAAAAGCCAAATCAGTAGAAAAGACAACTGCTGATGAATGTCCTGTTTGCGTTATCCCATCTGGGATTTTCCCAGAAAAGACATAGCTTACTGACATAGCTATCCACATCCCGCCAATGAACAATCCAAAAAATAATAGATAGATAGAAATTCTCTTAAAAGGGATTTTGAAATTACTGGTAACTTTATCCTTTAACCATACAATATTAACACTTGATAAACCAAGAATAAACGCATATGAAGAAAAAATAAAGATGGAAATATGTAAAAGGAAAAACTTGTTGAAGGCGGCTCCATAAGAATAAAAAAGATAATTATAAATCATGTACCAAAGGGTTCCTAACCAAAGAATTTTTGCCCTAAAATATCCTTTAGTTGTAAGTACTAAAGAAGTAATCATCAAGGGGATTGCACATATCAGGGTGATAATATCATTGCCAAGCCAAACTCTATTTATGAAATCATTGTCTTGATAAAGTCCATCCCAAAAAATGCCTCCAAAAGAAGCTATAGTTGAGAGAATAATAATTATTACAGATAAATTTATTGATATCCTTTGTCTTTTATACACACTATGCCTCCTAAATATTATGATAAATTCAAATCGGGATTATTATTTTTTCCTCATAAGTCGGCGGAAGCGTGAGAACCATCTCCCAAGTTCTTTTCTGTCATATTCACGTGCTACTTTCTCTTCTAATGCTTTCACCACATCTTCAGGAACATTATAGCCTATTGCATTCCATATGGCATATGCTGTGGCAATTCCAACTACAGTTGGCGTTGTATCTGTTGTTAATCCTTCTATTTTCTTTATGGATACCCCATAATTTGGGTGTGAGCATATATCAAGAGCATACTTTACCCCTTCTATAGCTCCAAGCTTCCAATCTTCGTAACCATTGGCAGTTACCTCTTCACCACAACCCTCACTATCAATGCCCTTGCCATTACATAACATATTAATATATGAATCTTCTGTAGAAGTATCTACTTCTACAGTAACCCTTGCCCAGAATGCCACACCCTTATAAACACGTTTAAAAAAAAACTCACCACACAACATCATACATGTCACCTCCAAGACATTTGCTAGTCCCCTCTGATATTTATTTAAACTAAAAATATGCTTCTTAATTTATTTGCAACTCAATGATGTCAGTTATCACTTCGACTCGATCCTCTTTGCCGCAATAGAGTCTATTTTGTATAATTTTCTTTATTTATCTATTTTATTTTTAACAAGAAAGTAACTAATATCATTTTCATCTATTGATGTTTTACTAATCAAGTTTCCTGATTCATCATAAGAAATAGTATCAACAAAAGTATTATGTATTACAATGCTAACACTTTTTATGTTGCCATTTTTATAAAACTATTTAGCGATACCATCTACCGTATTATGATCTGTCATAGCTTAGGCCTATTTAAAGTGCTAAACTTGGATAACAGTTATTGACTTCATTATCTCATTTTTTAAACATTAAGTCCCAATAAGCTACTCCAAATGAAGCTCCTGCTGAAGTGAATAATGCCCCCATCCACTTAATGCCCATATCTTTAATCAATAGTCTCATTACACAATTAATTGTTATAATTATTATTAATGTTATAATAAACAACTTAATTCGTCTTAAATTCTCCTGTCTATCTAACAATCTTGTCTTCAAAAATGTCAATGCTATTATATAGACTAAAAATAAAATCATAACAAACACATAAGCCCCTACTAACCAAGAAAATAGTTGATTATTAATCTTCGATGTAAATCCAATAATGAATAATGTCATCACAACTATTATAAAAATCAGACCAAAACTAATCTTTCTTATCATTTATTCTTATTCTCCTATCTTTATATGCTTCATTCAAAACGTATCTATTTTCTTACATGTATTTTACCCTCATATATCAGGGGAAGCAGGATAACTGTCCCCTGCTGATTATTTGAATACTTCCATTCGCCTGGTTCATCCCTTGGTAATATTTGGGGTTGAATCCTTGCCCTGGAGCATATAACCCGTCAATTATGGGTAGGCACCACTGTGCACCATGAGCATGTCCAGTTAAAACTAAATCTGCTTCTAATTGACTGAGTTTAGCATTTTCTAAGAAGTTTTCTGAATAGTGTTTAAGGATAATCTTGAATGGATTTTCCATTCCTAATCTCCCAAGCACTCCAGTCGAAATTTTCTCTAGTATTTTAAATAATTATACGATTTATTTTAATTAAAGTACATGATTTTTACTACCATAAAACTTTATCATCAATCATGAAAAATCCATTCATTTAAATGAATTCTATAAATCCGACACAAATTTGTTGCAAAATTATACAAAAATACTATAATATGATTACTTTTATGTTAAATCCATTTATTTTTAATATATTATATATTATAATAATTATCGAAATTTAAAAATTATTAGGAGATGATATGTTTTGAAAAAATTATTTACAACTTTATTTGCAGGAGTTCTTGCACTTACAACTATTGTAACACCTGTACTAGCTAAGGATGTTACACTAACCTTTAATGGTGAGGTACTTAAACCCGCAGTAGCACCATTCATAGATAATGGCACTACTTTCATACCTTTAAGAATCGTTGCAGATAATCTTGGAGCAAAAACAAATTACACTAAAACAGATAAAAATCAATACATCGAAATTGTTAAAGCTGATATCGTAATTAAGCTTGCTGTTAACGCAGAAGAAGGTTACCCACAAGTAAATGGTAAAGCAGTTGACTTTAAAACGTTACCAAAAGTAGTTAATTCTACAACTATGGTTCCTGTTAGATTTGTTTCTGAAAACTTAGGTTGCACAATTAACTACGACGCTGCAACAGGCACTGTAGCAATATCTGCAGCTACAAAGGAAGAAACTACTCCAACTGAAGAATCTACTGAAGCTACTACTCCAACTGAAGAATCTACTGAAGCTACTACTCCTGCTGAAGAATCTACTGAAGCTACTACTCCTGCAGATGGAAATACTACAACTGAAGGAACTAAAGAAACTTCAGCAGAGCCAAAAGCGTCTGTTAATGTTGCTAGTTTTACTGCAGCTCAGTTTGCAGAAGGTGTTACAGTTGAAATCACTTTAGAGAATGTTGCATTAAAAGATGAATTCCTTGAACCAGCTACATTTGGTCCACAAATTAAAACTACTGTTTCAGGTCCGGTAAGTGTTGGAATTAAAGACAATCAACATATATCTTATGGTATTAAAACAGATGCTGAGTTACCAGAAGAATGGACCATTATTATTCCTGGAGATATTTTAACTAGTGGTCAAGACTTAACTATTTCTATTCCTATTACTAAATAAATCTTGATAAACATACATTTATATCATGTAACACTATGGAAAAGTAGCTAAGCCAAATCACTTACTTAAATGCCTAAATATTGTTTTCCATAGATGAAATCATGTGGTATAAATAAAAATCTATAAAGCAAATTCTAAAATAAGCTTACTCCTTCTATATTTAGGTAGTAAGCTTATTTTGCCATAAAATGTAGCCATTTTATCTAGTTCCATTCTACTGTATGCTGACTGCTTTTCTTGTAGATTTAATGGTGATTCTTCAATACGCTTAACCCAATTTTTACGGTTAATACTTTCTGCTTCGTCCAAACTTCCTAAGACTTGGTCTGAGTTAATAAAAATTCCGCCGCTTTTTAATATACTATAAGCTTTATTGTAGACAGTCTGCTTATCTTCATCAGATAAATGATGTATGGATAGTGCTGATACTACTGCATCATAGTCTTTTTTATAAACATAATTTATATAGTCTTCTTCAATAAACTCAAAATTATTAAGATCTGAAAACCTTTCCTTTGCTACCTTCAACATTTCGCTTGATAAATCTATGAGTGTATATTTTGCATTTTGATACTTCTGATAGATATAATATGTAAGCAAACCCGTTTCAGTTCCCATGTCTAATATACTTGCAACATCAGTCTCTAAAGCCATTAATTCTGTTGTCATACCATAAAAGTCATCAAAACAAGGTATTAAATATCTCCTATGGTATAACTCTTTTTCCTTCTATCATTTCTGATACCTGACGTGCAAAAGTTGCATTTGATAAGCTTTGTAACCTATCAATAAAATCCTCATTTGTTATAACCTTATCTAAGTCATACAACATAACCCAAATTTGATCTAACGTCTTATCATCTTTATTAAGCTCGCTGTCAATGTAATAAGCAAGTAATGCTCCACCATTATATACTTGATAATAATCCTCCATACTTGAACTCCCATTAGTTAACCTAGATGAAGCTGCAATTAAATTGATTGGTTTTTGGTAATCTTTATCTAACTCTGAAATTAGCGTGTTAATGTACGCGTTAAAATCTTCTTCAGACCATATTCCAGTTTTGAAAAGTACTTTACCTGCATAGTAATTCGTAAAGCCTTCCTTTATCCAATTAACCTCATCTTCTGTTTCGATTGCACTCCCATTCCACCAATGAAATATTTCATGAGATATTATTGAAATATTGTTATCCATTAAAATGCTATAATTCCCAGCAGCCCCTCCATGAATAGGTATGGGAGGTAATATACTTATAGCCCAAAAAGATGAATTTTTTTTTATAGATATATCCGTCGTCATTTCTATTTCTCTATAAATCTTCTCTATATTTTGATTCAAAATTTCCTTAGCATCCTTATCCATCTTTTCGATTATTCCCACACTTATATCTTTGAAATGGGTCACTTCTATATCTTTCCCAAGCCCCCAATATGTATTTCTAAATTCTGCTATAGATATCCCCTTCATGTTTTCCCATGGATCATTAACTTCCCAACCTTCTGGCAAATCAAACTGAACTGAGGAAATACCAGGTTGACTTTTGGGCATTACTTCTTTAAATAAAAATGACTTTCCCTCACTAAATGTAATTGGAGTATAAAGGATATACAGCCCCCTGAAATAACCATAATCATCAGCTAAAAAACTTATGGCTTTTCCTCTATCCCCTCTCTCAATAAAAGGATCTATTGTGTAGGTTATTGTAATTGGTTCGTTATCAAATCCTATCCATACTCGTTCTAAAGCAGAAAATGTAGGTATACTCTTCCAATGGGCAATTTCTTTATTCTTCTTCTTAACAAGGAAGTTGCTTACTCTAATATTTCTGTCTTTGCTCCTTGGCTCACCAATAAACAAGTCTAAAAAAAGTCGCTTATTAGGTTTAATAGTCATGGTTACTTCTACGAGATGGGTATAATTATCTACCTTTAAGATATAGTCGATTTTTGTATCAGGTTGTGCCAATCCTGTTAGCAAATAAAAAACGATGATTAAGATTATTGAACTTAGTACTATCACAAACCCTTTTAATATTACTTTAATCCTACTCATTATATTATTCATTCCTTTATGGATATAGTTGTTTCTTTATGGATCAGAATCACTTGCTTCTTTCGCTTAGGCAAATGTGCCTAGTAACTGGATTAATTGTGGTTATGATTGGTTGGTTGTTATGCAATCTTATAGATGAATCTACTTGAAACAGCTAGATCATCTTTTACAACACATAGATTTGTAAAGGCATAAGCTCTTAATCTTCCTTTGTGCTAGCGAGAAAACCTTCCATACCTTCCCGAAGTATTGTTTTTTACATGATCTGGCAATTCTATTAATATACGAGCTACTGGTTTGCCACGTACACAAAAGCCTACATAATATATTAGTCCACATTGACATTTAAAATAATACTCAATAATATACAAATCTTCTTTGTCCATATGTCGTTCAAAATCACTTAATGGACAACTCCCTGCAAGTAATTCTATATCTCCTTGAAGGGTTAATGCTCTTAATCTTTTAAACACATCATACTCATTAATTGAAGGGCCATTATATCCTTTAAAAATATCTTCACAGTTACTACATGGCACAAACATAATCCACCTCCGTCTATTTCTTGGCCTCAAAAAAACATAACATCGTTACTTGTAAACTCATTACTATCAATTAACTCTTCATTAACAGAAACAACTTTGAACTTGTTTTTATTCAGTAGCTCTTCTATGTCATCTTTTGAATAATAGCTGTCCCATATAATATACTCTTTAGGCTTTTTATTTTCTTCAATGATAATTGTCCTTGTTCCCCATACCTTTTGCTCAGAAAAACGTCTTACTTCCTCTAACAATAAGTAGGGACTTTCACACCAGAAGTCACCTCCATTAGCGTAATACCAATGTCTTTTTTCCTGCTTGGTTTCGCATAAACCAGGTTTAAATACATATCACAGCATCATAACCTGTTCCAATATCTTCATTAATATAGTCTTTGCAGAAGTATTCTATATTTAAATGATCAGTACCTACTTTTTCCTTTGCATAATCTATTGAATTTTGGGATATATCAAGTCCAACGACGGAGTACCCTTTTTTATCCAATAGTGAAGCATATAAGCATCTGTCCATATAAATTCTTTACTTCTTTGATATATTTCAAAATCATTATTAATAGACATATTCTTATCCTTGCCCTTTCTCTTTGTTTTGTATTTTTTGCAGAGAAACAAGTCTTGCAGTTTATTTTTGCATGGCTTTATAGACCAAATGCAAACCAGGCTTTTGTTGCCCCAAGCTTTTCCTTCTGGATACTTGATGAATGATAGATCAAAGTTAAGTGCCTGACTTAATTGTTTAAGTAGTTCACATTCTTCATGATAATCTAATCCAAAGACAATAGTCTGAAAACCATCTCTTGAATCAAAATTATCATATAAAACCTGCCAATCTATTTCTTTTATATCCATACTTATCTTTAATCGCTCAGCCACAATAATATCCTCCATCCCATCATTTCTTCTAATTTTAGTCCTCCATTAATATATCAAGCATTCGCTGCGTATTATTTAAGAAGTTACTCATCACTTGATAATGTTCAGTATCTTTATACTTTACCCTAGAATATTTATTATCAATACAATATATAGTTGCATTTGGGTATGACATAACAATTGGTGAATGTGCTGCCTCTGGCTCATCCAGGATATAAAGTCCATTCCCTCCAAATCTATTCATTAATAATGAGACGAATGATTCTCCATGAGACTGTTCATGTAAAGACCTCCCACCATATGAATCAATAATCGGTACGCCTCCAGAGGACTCTTTATCTAATTGGTCTATATTAGAAGCCACATTATAAAAACTTTCTGCCCTTAAAAAATAACCATCTTGAGCTCTTTTGACCCCTTTAGTGATGTGAATATATTCATGCAACATAGAATGTGTACTATTTGTAGCAAAGTTAAAGTTTTTACTTCCTCCTTCTGGGTTAAATCCATAAGTAACTGCAATAGCTTCTAGTAGCGTTGACTTGCCACTACCATTTTCCCCTACTATAAATGTAACATTTGGATGCATATTTAGTTTTGTGAGTTCCTTTATTGCTTTTAAGGAAAAAGGATATTGGTCTCCCATATTATCATTTTTACGTAATTCTATTGACCTAATATATTGATCAAACTCTGTTTCTAACATACTAAACTCTCCAAATTAATAATATATCTTGTTTTAAGATCATGAATGTGTTTTTGATGCATCATATTTTTCTGTTAAAACCTTTTCAAAAACTCTAACAACACGATCTCCCAACTCATTTTTTAGAAATTCCACGCCATGTTCTTCCAAAGATTTAATTGCAAGTTCTTTAAAATAAAAATGCCAATCTCTATGTCTATTCCAAAATCCTTTATCTAGGTCCAAAATTTTAGTCAATACTTCCCCTTTATAATATATGCCTGCTGTTAATGGAAATACTTCAAGATATCTTGACATAATTGGTACTGCATATTCTAATAATACCTTTTCATGAATACAAGTCACTATTTCATACCCGCCATATTCCTTAATTGGCATAGTAAGTATGTTGTGGTGATGAATACATCTTGTTTGATAAAATCTTTCTATAATTTCGTCATCTGAAATAAGCTCTGTTCCTGTCATATTTAATATTCTTTCAGAGAGCACTTCATTTCCTATTCCTAAATCAGTTCTGCTCTTATATTTTTCAAAATTCTCTTTATTGAAAACATATACTGACATCCTATGCCTCCAATTATGCATTATTAAATCATAACATTATCCCCCTACTTGCATTCCTAATCTGTATCTGTCACACTCATTAACCATAACTATAATCTTTTCTATTGATGATAATCCACGAATAATCTCAAGAAACATCATTAAACCAGTCATTCCAACATTGATAGATTTAGCCCTTCAATTTGCTTTCATGATTTTTCTCCTTACAATTGCCTAGCATTGCATATAATATTTCTTGTCTTCCTTTAGCAAGTACATAGATACAATAGCCGATACAATAAACTTTGATTTAATAATAACTTTTGATTGCTTATTAGTCAAATACTTTGAACTTTTCTCAAAATTATATTTACTAAAAATTATAAAGGTGTATAAAAGACATTTTGCCTTTTATACACCTTTAATTTTTAATACTAATTTATATCAATCTGTTTTATTAATGCCAGAAAAAGATGACTATCTTATTTACCGAACATTATTGTATAGTTCCAGGAGCTTGGGTTATCAACGAATTCTATTTCCACATCCTGAAGCTCATCAAAGAAAAGCGTGTAGCAAACAGGTATCGGTTTTTCATCCTCTATCGTGTAAACCATACAAAAGTTGTTTCTTTGTTAATACCAAACTGTAAGTCTTATCATCCTTTTCATAGGTCCAAAGCTGGACGATCTTTCCCCCTATAGGAATCAGATCATAGATACTCCCCTCTGTATGCAGTCCATTATATCCGTCACTTGGCAACATATTCAAAAGCAGTTCTGCCTCCTCCAAAAGCTTCGTTTCACTATCATATACCTGAAACAAATTATAGTTGGTATCCTTGGCAAGGACATGACCTTTTCTGATGAATTCCTTGACTCTATCATTATCAATATCTGCTGTAAAATAAACATCCCGTAGGTGTGAACTACCTGGAATAGCTTCAATAGGCCCGATACGTACACAATCATTAGGATTATACATCTCATTGTCTTTTGTCATAGCTACTGCTTCATGTCCCTGTTTTACGAATTCTTGTATGAGACTGTCTTCTTCACTTTTATGGTAAGGATCACACACATAAGTCATAATTTCCTTGGCCTCATGCCCACTGCCATTAATTCTTAATTCATACAGTTCCCCGCTATTTCCATCAACAGTACATGCTAAAATATTATGAAATGTATTGTTTAGTTCTGAATGTGTGCTTTTGGTAAAATAAGTTGCATTGCCATAGCTGATGATTCTTGGTGAATTAGAATCAGAGAAAATTGGTGCGTCCAAGTAATATATACCGTCATCATGCTGCTTACAAATGATAAAATATCCTAGTCTAAATGCTTTCCCTTGCCCCACATAAATAGGTATACCTATCTCATCTTCACCATCTCGGTCAAAATCAAGTTTATATAAATCACTAGTATGATCTAAGTCATACTCTTTCACCATTCTTTCATAATAATCATGAAGATCTGCAACATTTCCCCATACAGAAATCTTAATATTCTTTACATCTTCCAAATCTAGGTTTGGCACAGTAGCATACTTATTGGCAAAATCATAATAGTCGTAGGTATAAGATGTTTTGACTAATTCTTCTACAAAATCCTTTGAAAAATAATTATTTTCCCTACTTATTTTTTTAAGATTTGTAACTACAGGATCTGTTTCATTAGCCCACATTTTTTCAAGGTGCTTAATAGCTTTTAGCTTAGAATCTCCAATCATATAGGGCTTAAGATTTCTATATTTATATTCAGTGTCAAAATAGCCTATGGGATAATCAAGGCTACTTGCTGCTTTTAAAAGCAAAATAGATTGTTCCTTGGTTATTCCTCGAGATTTTGATAACTCATATAAACTTTCTATATTTCCTTCCTCTGCAGCTTTGAAATAGTATTCCTTTGCTTTCTTCTTATTTATAAGTGTTCCTATTCCCTTTTCATAACAATAAGCCAATCTTTCATAAGCTATGCTATCACATTTTATCTCAAGGGCCTTTTGGTAAAAATCAAAAGCTGCTTTTCTACTGATCCATGTTCCCTCTCCCTTTCTTGCCATATCTCCAGCTTTAATAGCACCTAAAAATGAACCCTTATATGCAGCTAATTTAAACCATTTAAAAGCATTATTTTTATTCTTCTTAAGGGGTATACTTTCATCTCCTGAGTAATAAAGCATCCCTATGTTATAGTAATATTCATGATCTGCTTCAAGCTGATCATCCATTTCATCTGGAAGATTAATATCTTGTACATATTTCTTGAACATCATATGTACTTGTTGCTGTGTCATCGTTTGTTTCGATCGCTGTAATATCAGTGGTGATACAACTTCTTGACTTAAGCAAATGATGGTAAATCCTATAATAACTATTAATAAAACGAAGAACCTTTTTCCTTTTATTTTTCCTTCTCTCAATACTTTTCCTCCATATCCAATAGAATAATAGACAATTCTCTCATCTTGCTCAAGTGACCTTTGTCCCCTACTGCTTAGCTACAACACAGAATTTTAGCCAATACTTCTCCTTTCCAATAAAGTCCTGTCGTTAAAAAATATACTTCAAGATATCTTGACATGATTGGTAATACATATTCCAACAATACCTTTTCATGAAATCTCTTTAGAATCTAATTTATAGTAAATCTTTTTTCATGGCATACATTAGGCGATCATGATCTGTAGTTTCACTTCCAACAAATCCACATTTTCTATATAATTTAATGGCATTAGGGTTATCATCGTAGGCTTCTAATGTGATTCTACAAAAACCATTCTTTTTACACTCTTCTTCTATATATTCAAGAAACTTTTTCCCAATTCCTTGTCCCTGATAATTACTGCGAATATAAAAATCATGTATATTTAGTAATTCTGTCTGTTTATATGACGAAAACCCTCTAAAGCATAAAGCTATTCCAATAACAACATCACCATCTACACAAAAATATACCTTTCCAAATCCAAGATTATTAATCTTATCCATAACACCTATCTCTAATTTTTCAGTGCTATTTTTTAAATTCAAAAATTCGTTGAGTAAAACTACAGCAATGTGTTTGTCATTATTATTATCATAGATCATTTCTCTAAAATTAATATTCATATATCCTCCTATTTGAAAACTCTTATACAATTCTTATTACAAGCTTTCAATGTCCTTTCATTTAACAAGCCTTAACCTCATCCCCTCTCTTGCCGCACCATATCCAGAAGCATAATAGACAAGACCTTCATCTATTTTCCACTCATACTTTGTAAAATGTCCTGAATTGTGATGTGTGTTATAAGTGCAAATATCATTCTCAATTAATATTTGGGTTTCTCCCGGATCATCTTGTATATTCATATTAGTGTCATAACACCGTATTAGTGTTTCTTCATCGCTTGGTAATTGTCCTGTTTCCTCTAGCATCTTTGCATAAGCTAAATCATCAAATCTATTATCAATAACAAATTCCTTATAGTCAAAGTTGTCAGGCGGTGAAAAGTAGTATATTGCTTCATTAGTTACCCATAAATAAAGTTTCGTTTCTTTAAAGCTAGGGTCAACTTCTTCACCAAGGATAACAAACTTTAGCTCATAGATTTTTCCTTTAGTTAATGGAGCTACTTCTGTTACTGTAAGTGTCGCTTTTACAGGAAGCTCTCCTTTTTCTACTGGTTCACTTAATCCCTCAACTATTTTATTTGCATGTATAGCATTTCCCCATATACTTCCTTCATAATCATATTGATTTTTTATAGAAATATCTTGAAAGAAAAATTTATTAATAGTATCTTCTGTGCTACTTTCATCTGTGTTCATGGTACTGACAATTTGCGATTCTTTCAGCTGAGTTGTTGATGATCGATTAGTAATAGTTTCTGCATTATTTTCATCAGTGCTCACGATACTTACTAATTGCGATTCCTTGGGCTGTGTTGATGCGTTATTATTTTTCATTATAGACTCATTATTGCATCCAATTAGAACACATAAACTAAAAATAATGATAGATAGTTTCTGAAACTTGTTTTTCATGTAACCCCTCCATAGTGTTCTTAAACAATCGTGCTAATTCCCATAGTTTAGAAATATTTCATTAAATCTTTAAAACTCTTCTTACAAAAACACTCCCTTCAAAAAGCCCATCAAGCTTTGTCCTTTCAATCATTTCTTCATCTCTGTAATGAGGAGAAATTGGCAAAATGCCTAAAATATAATATCCGCCATGACATACTCCTCCTCCATCTCCCCCTTTTACATAGCAAGGGGCCTCAATAATTTCATACATATAGGGGTCATATGCAATATATAGGCCAAGCTGGTTTAACTTTTCGAGATTATTATGATAAAAGTACTTTTCATTGCCCGAAAATGTTTCTATATCTTTGAGCACAAAATTGTGTCCTTTATAGCCCTCAAACGATTTAAGTATTTCTTCTTTTCTATTATCACTAAGTAATATCCAGTCTTTTTCATCGCATACATTAGGCAATCGTTTTCTGTATTTGCACTTCCAACAACAGCATCACTAAATGATAGTCACAGGTCCTTCCTGCCTTAATAAGTATCAGGCTGTAATTTATCCATAAACTCTTTTATTTGATCAAAATGCTGCTTACTGGAAGATGCATAGATCATATCGTAGTCACCATTCTTAATCAAATCACAGTCACTCTCCTTAATCATACAAATTACCTCATCTTCATGATTTCCATAATACGAAATATCCAGCCACTGATGCAGCTCATAATCCTTCTTTTTATACCGACTTCTAATGGTCTGTGCCTGCTCGTGACTAATAATATATATTTCTTCAGGACAATATTGAAGCCCCCCATAAGCAGCTTGAAAAAAGGCCATTGCATATAAAAAATTAAGCAAATATTCGCTTTCAAGATGAAACTCACTTTCATCCCATGAGCAATAAACAGATGGATTATCTTTATCCAAATCACTTCTCTTTATAGCCCATTGTGTAACATACTGATTTTCTATATAAAATATAAGATATTCTTTTGTTTCAATCACGTTATGTGGATGGCATAAAATATTCTGTGCCTGATTAATCTGCTCGTAATTACCTAATTGTCTGTAATACTCACGTAATACCAAAGGCAAATTCCCATATTTTTCACACGCTTTATGTATATCCTCTTCAGAAAATCCATCATTCTGTTTTATATCAAAAAGTTTT
Source organism: Bacillota bacterium (assembly GCA_023410675.1). Lineage (GTDB taxonomy): Bacteria > Bacillota > Clostridia > Lachnospirales > Cellulosilyticaceae > JAEYPM01. The sequence goes on from JAEYPM010000022.1 coordinate 71,158, forward strand.
CTGATTACTTCAAATTCCATCTATTATCTCCTTGTTATATTAGTTAATTGCGGCACTGCACAAATTATTAATTATTATAATCAGTCTTCCTATAGAATCCAATCTAGCTTTGATAGGTACTCAATAGGCTGCAAAACATGTCATACTATTCTTACAATTATATATTAAAACAGGTACACGCAACAATCCCCTAAATATCAAAAACAACTATAAAAATATATATTCAAAAAGCTATGCGTGCTTTAAACCACATAGCTTCATTTCTTAATTCTTAGCTACTTCATTATGTATAAGTCTTGTAAATTTAAATGGATTTATCAAATTTTACTTTATTAAATTGAATTTATGAAGTTTTACTTTAATATATGTTTAAGCTCTGCTCTACTTTTTCTTTGTTTGCTCCTACTTTTGTTTCTGTTTTTCTTTCTGCATTTGTTCTGTCTTTTCTTCCTGCCACTTTTTATAGTTATATACAAGTTGAATAATCTCTGTAATTAGTATACTAATAGCTGCTGCAAAAGCAAAATTTACTGGAATTCTTGCTAGATCCTTTAATAAATATAAAGGTATACACAATAAGACTCCAAATAAGGTTACCCAAATAGTTCTAATAAACTTTCTCCTATAACTTAGATTGTTATACAATAATTCAAATCCTTTATCAACTTTCATCATCACCTCCATCATATCATCTTCTATCTATTTATGTACCAATATATACGTATTTTTATAAAATGGTATCCCTGTTTTCCAAATTGCTTCAAAATCTCTTATTAGGAAAAACTTTGATAAAAACAATTACAGGGATACCTTTACTGATCTGCTTCTTTAGGGTATCAATACTTCCTTTATTAAATGATGCTTCAAAACCAAGCTTATTAAAAAATTTGATAATTCCTTTTGGTGCTATAGTGCCATTAAATAATTTATAAGGATAATTTTTATATAATTCGTTTCCATCTACTTCTATTCCAAAATACCTCAAAATATATGCACTCGAAAATGCTGCACATTCATAATTATTCTGTATATCAATTTTATTTATTGCAGATGGTTATAGTGCATATCCTCTAGCTGCTCAGCAGTTTGAGATTGAAAAAGGCTATGATTTTGATATCACTCAGGTCATCGGTCTTAGCAATGATGATGCTGTGTCCAAGGAATTTCGTCCTTTTAAGCAGAAAATAGAACGACTGAATCGCACGTTCAAAGCCTCCTACCGTGTCACCTGTGGTTATGGCACAGATTATGGGGCTTATTATGGTGTAACCCTTTGGGTTGCCTACTACAACTTCCTAAGACTTCATGAACTGTATCGTTGGAAACGTCCCTTAAACGAAGTGGAGATGCTTAAAGACGCTGGTAATATGCCCTAATTTATCTTGGACAACAAGTCATCCTAAATACATAGGAAAACCTGGTGTTTTAGCTCTTATCTGTTCTAAGATTTAAGAGCCAGAGGTTAATATCCTAGTCATCCCGTAGGGACTTGCCCTTGATAGCATGGAAAAACAATGCTACCATCTCCAAGAAGACGGCGATGTACTTAATCATCTGTTCTCGAGTTTATTCGCCGTCGGTGAATCCTAAAGAGCATTGTTTGCCATGCTGTCAAGGGTGACGCAAGATGCTAATCATCTTACCTTTTTTGTTTTTTAGGTCGAATGCGTACTTATTTTTTTATGCTTCTTTTTCATAATCTACTTTACAGTACCTCATGAGCTTAAAATAAAAAAGAGGTCAAAATTGCTTATATAAGCAATTTTGACCTCTTTGTCTTTTTTCTTTTCTTTATCATACACTGTTTTTCTAAAAATGAAAATACCAAAAATATATATTGTTATACACTTTCTTATCTAAAATCATGGAAACCTATCATATTCGTTTATAGATAAATTATATTAATTTGCTTCAGGAATTTTATCCATAGTATAAACAATATTGCCAACTCCACCGTCTACACGGCCAAAGAAAGCATTAATTCTTTTAGCAACAAGTACTTGCTGGCCCAAAAATTCATAAGGCATATTTTCAGCTTTTCCATCTAATAGCTCTTCACATACCTCAATAACCCCGGCTAAAACTTCTTTTGGAGCATCTCCTGAGCCATGGGAAACATATACTGTATCATAAAATCCTTCAGTTTTAGCTAATAATTCTTTCATTGACTTCGCATAATCTTCTATACTAAAAGAATTTTTATCAAGATAGGTAAATGTATTTGCTGCATCTCCAAGAAGTAAAATTCTATCTTCTTTAAAAAGAATAACCATTTGTCCTGGTGTATGACCTGCCGCAGAATATACTTCAAGAGTAGTTCCACCTAGGTCAAAAATATCTCCTTCCTTTAAATCTTTAAAGTCAGAGGCTGGTTTAGCATTTCCATTTAATCTATCATAAACATGCTCTTTATAAACAAGATCATCAGCATGGTTCATATAAACTTCTTCAAAATCGGATGCACCTGAAGCATGATCTATATGTCCATGGGTTATAAGTACAGCTACTGGTTTATTAGTAAGTTTCTCTACATATTCTTTAAGATTTCCATCGCCACTTCCTGTATCAATCAAAACTGCCTTATTGGTTCCTTCTACCAGATACATAAGCTCCCCAGATTTTCCAAAAATGCGGGTAGTTCTTTCAGATATTTTCTCTGAATTAAAAATATCACTAGAAGGGGTATCTTTTTTGACGACTGAAGTACTTACAGTGGATTCTGCATCTTTTATTTCTGTTTCCTTATCTACTGAAGTATTTTGTGATAATGCATCTTCTACATTTTTACCTCCTACATTAGAACATCCGCTTATAATTGTCAATAATGAAGTAGCTAGTAATAATAATTTTACTCTTTTCTTCATCTTTTATCTCCTCATTTCATCTTGGTAATGTAAAGTTTGTTCGCTTACCTTTTGGGAAAATCATCATGTTGATAAACCTATGATCTTATGCTGTCCTTATTGTGGTCATACGCTTCAACCCCAAAAGATCTTCCTTCTTCTGAAAAATATAAGTACAAGCTTCACTATATCTACCATGAATTTACTTTAGACTTCTTCAAAATGGACTTACATGAACTTCCTAAATGTGCTACTAACTTTAAGTTCAAAAAGTTCAATGCCCATGTTACTGGATTAGTCCTTACATATCATGTTAATCTTAAACTTTCTACTAGGCAGACTGCTCAAGCTCTTCGTGATATTCATGGTATCCATATTT
>JAEYPM010000046.1 GCA_023410675.1 Bacillota bacterium
AGAAAGGCAATTGCACTGCAAGTTGAAGGATATTTATTAAAACCTATTGAAAATGAGCAGCTTATTAATTTATTTGATAATATCAAGGAAAAGCTTTCTTCCAAAACTAAGCTGCAAAATTATATTACCAACTTGAAAAGTCAAGCAAAAGATGGCATTTCGTTTATGCAAAACAAATACTTAGTAGATCTAATATATTGCAAAGAACCACTACATGCTCATAATATTATAAACATTTTAGAGTCCTTAGATATCCATTTTGACCAGCCATATTATTCAGTAATTGTTATAAAATTAATGCACATTCATCCTGAATTAGGCTTTGGTGATTATAAAGATATAGATACAATCAAATTTGTCATTAAGAATATAACAAAGGAAATCATTAGCCTAAAAGGAATGAAAGCAGTTGTATTTGAAGACCTGCACACAGAAGGAACTATGTGTGCGGTTATTAATCATAACGCTTTTGGGAATCATGATGTGGCAAAGAAAAAAGAATGCTACAATCATATTTCTGATAATCTTCATGAGTTGGTAGGATTAGACGTAAGGATAGGAAGTGGAGGAGATTATAAAGAAGTAGAAAATATTGAAAAGGCATATCAGGAAGCATATACTGCTGCTATTTTGCTTAGTGAAGAAATGCAAAGAGGCGTGATTGATATAACAGAGGTTAAGGTGGAGAATACTATCCAATTTTTTTTAGAAGACTCAAAAAAAATGATGTTAATTTCTTATATACAAAGTATGGATTATGAGGCAGCAAATAAGATAATAGATGAACTATTTGATACCATAAGAAAGAGCAAACTCTCTAATGAAAATATTAAGGTGTTATCATTAGAAATATTTATGATGCTCACTAAATTCGTAGTAGAAGAAGCAATGAGTGTAGATACAATATTTAAACAAAATATATGTAGTGAAGAATATATTATGCAGTATAGTAGTTTAAATGAGCTCAAAAATGCAATCCAGTCCAGTATTAAAGCTATATGTGATTATATGATTAAGGTTAAAAGAAGCGATGGAGAAACTGCTATAGAAGAAATAAAAAAATACATTGAGCAATATTACTATACAGAAATTAATCTTAGTCAGTTGGCAAATAAATATTTTATTAATGCATCATACCTCAGTCAACTTTTTAAAAACAAAACAGGCAAAAGGTTTAGTGATTACATTACCAACGTACGTATTGAAAAAGCAAAGGAACTGCTGCTCACAACGAACCTAAAAGCCTATCAAATATCAGAGGTTATAGGATACAATAATCCAAGATATTTTAGTGAAGTATTTGTAAAATATCAAGCAGTTACACCGACACAGTACAGGCAAAGTCATATAAAATGAGGTGAGGCAATAGTATGAAGAGAAATTTATATGGGCTCATAGTAAGTTGTATGTTAGGACTATTTTTAATTTCATTAGGAATTAATATTTATTTCTTTAAAAATAGTAAGTTGCAACAAGATAATTATCCTAAGATCGATGACAAAATGACTTTAGATAATCATCAAGATGAATATGTATGGGTAGCAACAATGACAGATATTAGTATGTATCTTAACAATGACCAAGAAGCACTAAGGAGATTTGGAAGAGAGTATGGTGTGAAAGTAACAGTGGCAGGGCCTAAACAATATGATATTCCAGGTCAAATAGAAGCCATGGAAGAGGTTATTAAAAGAAAACCAGCAGGAATCATGGTTTTGGGCATGGAAACAAGCCTAATACCTGTTGTCAATAAGGCTGTAGATGCTGGAATCCCAACAATAACAGTGGATGCAGATTTAGTTGGAAGCAAGAGAATGGCTCATGTAGGTTCTAATTGGTATGATATTGGCGTAAAACAGGCAGAGGCAGTCGTTAAATTAACTGGAGGTAAAGGGAAAGTAGCAATTATGGGGATTGGTGGAGCAGATAACATGCAGGCAGGTTTTCAAGGATTTAAGAACGTTATAAAAGAATATAAAGATATTACGTTAATTGGCGAATATGATGATATGGCAAATGTAAAAGAATCCAGACGGATTACTTTAGAAATTATAAAAGAACATCCTGATATTGCAGCAATTTCAGGCTTTGATAGCAACAGTGGACCAGGAATCGCACAGGCAATTAAAGAGTTGGATAAGGTAGGCAAAATAAAAGTTACCTGCGTGGATATGGAACCTGAACATATTAAACTTTTAAAACAAGGCGTAGTGCAAAAACTCATAGGGCAAAAACGGAAATTATTTACTTATTATGGAGCTAAATTACTTTATGATCTAAATCATTCCAATCTAAAAATAACATCAAATGATAAATATAATGGTGTGACCAATATACCTTATATTATTGATACTGGGCTTATAGAAGTAGATAATACAAATGTAGATTCCATCGTTGAGGGGACATATTAGTAGGCACTTAAGTAAGGAGCAATCATATGAAAAATAAGATTATTTTCACTACTTTTATAATCTATATTATAGCATCTATAGCAGTATACAATCTATTTATCAATACAACTAACAAGGAACTGAACAAAAATTTTATGGGAGAAATCAGAAATATTAAAGATATCTATGTTATTGGTTGGGAAGACTTCCCTCATGAAATTATTGATAAGTTTAATAAGGAATATCCTTATATAAAAATTAACTATGAAAAAACAGACAAACAAAATTATTCAAATCTACTTAAGGCAAAGATTGCTTCAAAAGGTCAAGTGGATATTATGAGTATAATGCCCAATGACTATAAATACTTTATAGATAAAGGCTATTTGATGGATATTAGTAAGGAGGCATATTTAGATCATTATATACCCAAAATAAGAGAAGAAGTAAAGGAACTATCAGGATTAGATAAGGAATACGTTGTATGCTATAAAAGTTATGTTTATGGCGTGTGGTATAATAAAACATTATTTGAAAAGTGGCAAATAGATATTCCTTCTAATTATAATGAGTTTCTTGATGTCTGTAAAAAGATAAAAAAACAAGGCGTTTCCCCTCTTGTTTTAGGCGTGAGGGATAACTGGTATAGTAACTATATTTATTTGCTTAGACTTCCTCAGATTGATGAAAAAAATAGAGAATGGATGGATAAGTCAAAAAGAGTAAGCCTAGGCTTTGAAAATCCTGAAGTAAAAAGTATAAGACAAGATATAGAAAAATTTATTAAGGAAGATAATTTGATGCCAGACTCAAAGTATCTTACATATTACCAGGCATTTTACGAATTTTCTAGAGGGAAAGCAGCCATGATGATTGCAGATGATGACTCCTTAGGGTTAGTAACAAGTAATATGGAAAAGGTTATGGAGCCTGGTGTCTTTCCATTACCTTATAATACTCAAGGGGTCACCACTAAAACGCCTAAAAATAGTCAGGCACTTATGATGGGCATTTTTTCGCATTCAGAGCATACCGAAGAAGCAAAAATTTTCCTTGCGTATTTAAGCAGGCCAGAAATAGCACAGATGTACTGTGACTTGATGGCTTTTCCACCTAATATAAAAGGAGTAAACTCAAGAAACATAAAATACAACTATTTGTGGGAAACCATAAGAGATATGCCCGAGACAGAACTATCTATTGATAACCTACATCCAGAAACTTTAAATCAGTTTAACTTAGAGTTAAGAGAGGTTATTAAAAAGGAATAATAATAAGAGAAACAATTTAGATATTGTCAATATAAATACCGCCTTCTATACCAGGCATGTCATAAATCAGAGGTACTCCTGCTTTTTCTGCTTCCTTAGCTGCTT
>JAEYPM010000098.1 GCA_023410675.1 Bacillota bacterium
GGAAAGATTAAGGAATTGATCTATTAATAAATAAACTATAGTCTAAGAAATTCGGGATAAATATGCACTTGAAAACATCCATATTTATCCAAAATATAATAACAATTAAACTAGCACATTAGATTAAGTTAGTATTCTATCTAGTAAAGGATGTGTTCATATGTATGATATGATAAAGCAAATTCCACCAGAAATATTTTCTTTCTTAGCCTTTGCATGTGTTGTACTATGCCTTTATTTAAAACTAAAGTACTCAGAAGCTTCAAGTAAAAGTAAATGGGATAATTTTTTGGAGGAAGAACAAAATGCTAATTTTTATCACAAAAAAAACTTTCCTAATGATATCTTTTTAAACTTTGATATATCTATTATACCAAAAACTCCGCTATCTGAATGCATGGAAATATATACTAAGTTATCGCATTTTGTAGAATTAAAAATGGTTAATTTAACAAACTCCTCAAATAGAGAACTCAAAGAGACTTATGGCATTGCAAATTTTAATAAGCTTATTGATTATGAGAAAAACTATCTTTCTCTTATAGACATTTTAGTACAGTATGGTAATATATTAAATGAGCATAATTATAAAGAAGAAGCTCAAATAGTTTTAGAATATGCTCTATCTATTCATTGTAATAAAATTAAATGTTATGAACTATTGACGCAAATATATAAAGACTCACAGAACAAAGAGGCTTTACTTAAGATCAAAGAGTCCTTATCAAAGGATATCATTAATTATCCATATCTAGAAAAGACTCTACTTGATATTGAAGAGGCCATTAACTATTTATCAAAGTAAAAAGAGAGGGATATCATGAATATTGGTATTTTTACAGATAATTACTTACCTCAGGTCAATGGGGTTGCAACTTCTATTGTCATTTTAGAAAATGAATTAAGAAAACTGGGGCATAACGTCTATATATTTACGCCTAGTCACCCTAAAGCTGATGATGACTCTCCTTATGTTTATAGACTACCAAGTGTTCCCTTTGTCTTTCTAAAAGATTACAGAGTAAGTACTTTTTATTCAAATAAAGTAGTCCACCAAATTAAAAAACTAAAATTAGATATTATTGCATCGCAAACTGAGTTTTCTATGGGACTATTTGCAAAAATAGTGTCTAAAAGACTATCCATACCTATTATTCATACATACCATACTATGTATGAAGATTATATGCATTATATTTCAAAAGGCATTGAAGTATCACCAGTTGTTGCTCAAAAATATAGTAAATATTTTTGTAATCATGTGGATGCCCTCGTTGTACCTACTAAAAAAACGGAACGTATCTTGAAAAGTTATGGTGTTACAACACAAATGCGAATCATTCCTACAGGAATTGATTTTGCTCCTTTTAGAAAAGAAAATTATGCTCCTGCTGAAGTACAAAAGTTAAAAGCTGTATTTCATATACCTGAAAATGTTCCTGTTATCTTATTTATTGGACGATTGGCTAAGGAAAAAAGCATTGATGTCATCTTATATGCTATGCAAACTTTAGTTAAAAAAATGCCTGAAGCCATACTCTTTATAGTTGGTGATGGTCCTTCAAGATTAGAATTAGCTGAGCTTGCAAAAAATCTAGGTATACAAGACAATGTGATATTTGCTGGTCTTCAACCATGGAGTACTATTGGTAAGTTTTATCAAGTTGGAGATATCTTTGTCAATGCTTCAGTTTCAGAAACTCAAGGACTTACTTTTGCAGAAGCTATGGCTGCTTCCTTGCCTGTAGTCGCTAAAAATGATGAGAGCATTTCTGGTCTTATCCGTGATGGCTACAATGGAAAGCTTTTTGAAACAACTGATGAATTAGCTACCCTATTACATGATATGCTCTATGATAAAAAATACTTGGCTTTTTTAGGTGAAAATGCAGTTCAGTCTGTGTCACACCTTTCTTCAGAAATATTTGGAATGAATTCCCATGCTTATTATTGCGATGTTATAGATGCCTATAAACAGAAACATGTAGCAAAGAAAGGGTTATTTAAGAAGAAAAAAAACAGTAGTCAAAAATAAAAGTGTAACATAAAAATCAGACCGCTATTTAACGATTGGTCTGATTTTTATTTAATACATGTGTCCTTTATTAAGTGCCTCTTTTGTTTTATTAGGTAGATTATCTAAAAGATAATTCATGCCAAAAGGACATACTTTTATAAACATGCACGCTTCGCATTTAGGTTTTCTAGCTAAACAAATAGATCTACCATGTGCTATAACCTGAGTATTATACCGTATCCAGTGCTCCTTCGGAAGCATTTCCATAAGATCCATTTCTATAGCTGTTGGATCACTATTTAGCGTTATCCCCCATCTAATACTAATTCTTTTTACATGAGTATCCACAACAATACTGGGGATCTTAAAAATATTGCCTCGTATTACATTTGCTGTTTTCCTCCCTACCCCTGCTAAAGTAACAAGTTTTTCAAGCTCGCTTGGCACTTCACCTTTATATTCACTAAGGAGCTTTTGTGTACACATAATAATATTTTTTGCCTTATTTTTATAAAAACCTGTACTTTTGATATCTTCTTCAAGTTCACTTAAGTCAGATGATGCAAAATCATGAACCGTTCTATATTTTTGAAACAAATCTTTTGTTACCTTATTAACTCTTTCATCTGTACACTGAGCACTAAGTATCGTAGCCACTAATAACTGAAGAGGCGTTTCATGGTCAAGATAACACGCAATATCTTTAGGATAATAGGTATCTAGTATCGTTAATATGTTTTCTATGTGTTGTTTTTCTGTCATAAATAATGCTCCTCCACTCTACTACATAATACATCCTCTGCTGAGTAGTCAAATAGTAATGCTATTTTCTCATCATTATCTTTTATAGGTTTCTCGTGTTTAGATTGCATATATGCATAAACATCATAATTAAAATACTCAATATGTGCTTTTCGTAAGCGATGTCTTATATCTAGCATATAAAGGCCTTGTGAAACATCCTTTAGGTACTCTTCATCATTTAATAATTGATGACTCTTTTGCTTATATAAAGATTGTTCTATAGTTCTAAGCTCATTTGGAATGTCCTTAACATATTCATGCAAAAACAAATCTAAGCGTAAAAGCTCTCTAATAAATACTTTATTAATATTAGGAATCCTATCCGAAAATTCTACAAGCTTACTATAATAGAATATCTTATTATGTTGAACTTCATCATAATGATTATTTTCCCAATAGCACCATAGCTCCTCAAAAAAGTCAAACTCTGATGAAAATTGGTTAAATAGATACTCTAATGTATTCATAAATCTCCCACTATTATAATACCTTTCAAGCATCTCTTCTATGCCATGGAGCCTTAACAGTTCATCATAAGAAAGTACATGTGTAAAAAGCACTTCATATGGTGCTTCTTCTTTATAAACAATACCATATTTCTTCGCATCTCTTCTAAGACCACTCCCCTTTAAAAGTTTCAAAAATCCCAATTGTAACTGTTCTGGTCTTATGGCAATAACATCATTAAAAGAATTTTTAAAGGATACGTAGTCCTCCAAAGGTAATCCTGCAATCAAATCAACATGCTGATGAATTGTTCCTAACTCTTTTACTTTTAGTATGATCGCTTTAATCTTGTCAAAGGGCATATTCCGTTGTATTCTTTTTAATACTTCAGGATTTGTAGATTGTATGCCTATTTCAAACTGAAAGAGTCCTTTTCTTGCATGTTTTAATAAAACAAACATTTCTTCATTTAAAAGCTCGCCGGCAATTTCAAAATGAAAATTGGTCGTCCCATTATCATTATGAATAAGATACTTCCAAATCTCTAATGCGAAATTTTTATTAGCATTAAATGTCCTATCAACAAATTTTACCTGTTTTACCTTTTGATTTAAAAAATATTGCATATGTTCTAGTACCTTATCAATTGGCATATAACGCACTAAGCTATCCGTAGATGAAAGGCAGTATTGACACTTAAAAGGGCATCCCCTAGAGGCTTCATAATAAACAATTTTATTATCAAGTTGACTTATATCGTCATATACAAAAGGTAATGTACTAAGGTCTAATGCTTCCCTTGGTTTGTTTTTTACTATCTTATCATTCACCTTGTAAACAAGTCCTTGTATCTCTACAATTGGAATGCTTTTTTTATATATATAATCAAGATATTCTTGCCATGTCTTTTCCCCTTCACCTTCTATTATAAAATCAATATTATTTTCTTCTAGTAAATAGTCACTTTGATAAGAAACTTCAGGACCTCCTAAAATAATAGATGTGTGTGGTAGTATTTTTTTTAGTGAAGGTAAAAGCTGTTTTATCAAACTTATATTCCAAATATAACATGAGATCCCTATAATATTAGGTTGATACTTATACACCTGTTTAAGGATTTCATTTTCATTATGATTAATCGACATCTCTAGGAGTATCATATCTTTCTCGTATTCTTTGCAATAAGCTTTAATGGATCTTAGTGCTAAAGAAGAATGGATATATTTTGCATTAAGTGCAAGTAATATTATCTTCAATTTCGTTGTCCTTCCTTCAATCATATTTAAAATAACCTATTTCCCTCTATAATAATCTTAATTCATACAAATAGCAAATCAAACTGGGAAAAATTAATTAACCTATTTTTAGATGTTCTTGAGATACTAATATAGAGGGATCAATGAGGAGGGATACAATGAATCAAGTAAAAAATTTTGTCAGATTTATACTTCTGTGTTTTGGTTTGTATCTAGCAAGTATTCATGCTTATGCATCTACTAGAGAAATTGATAAATGTATCAATGAACTTCTTGAAAAGGATATTAATATTACTCAAGACTATAATACACTAAATGTATACAAGGGATATGATCCTATTCATGATGCTCATTACAAAATTAAAACTTCTGATGAAGGACGTATTGTAGAATATAAAATAGAAGTTATTGATAAAGATTACTCAAAAATAAATTTCAATAAGATGTATGGCTTTAGTTGGTTTGCAAATACGTATTTAGATAAAGATACTTCCTTTTTAAAAGAAGTAACCAAAAAAATGAAGGCTCAAGATTTATATCATGCAGAAAATATAGATTTAGGGGAATGGAAATTTAGTACGCACGCAACACAGTTGCCAAATGATAATATGCATATGATCATCAAGTTTTGCAAAGACGACTCTGTATATAAAGCGAAAGATAATGATCAAGCAATCTTGAATGTACTTGAAGATATTGGTGCAATTAAGGATACAGCTAACAAGGATCGTCAGATAATAAGCTTCCATTCACCTTATCATAGAAAATCTATTGATAGAACAACCTACTACAATCTGTTTAAAAACAAACAAGACACAATTTATAAGTTTCAATTTATCTGCTACAAAAAGGGCTTTGACTTTCAATATACTGATATTCCTGGACTAAAAGAAATAACCACAGAAGTTATTAAAAAAAGCAAATTCCCTTATGCAACATTAAATAAACAGTTTGCAAACTTAAAAAAAGTAATTAGTAAAGACCCTAAAAACCATCCTACTGCTTGTTCTGCTTGGGATTATGAAGAATGGAAAGTAACTATGGATGTAACGTACTACCAGCGGCGTAGTGAAACGAGAATTAAAATTAACATCTACCATATCTAATATAAAATCTAGATTATCCAATTAAAATAGGGATGCAAACTCGTTTTGCACCCCTATTTTATAATAAACATATTTTCTTAATCCAAACAAACTAAGAAGCACTATTTGTTTCTAATCCTTCTGTCGTTACCGGAATAGTAGTATCAGTTCCATTGTTCATGTCTGTACCTGTTGTTAATCCTTCTATAGCAGCAGAAGTTACTGCTGTGTTATCAGTGATTCCTGGTTCTGTTGTTCCTATAGCTGTAGTGCCATCTCCATCTAAAAGGTCTCCATCGCCACGTGAGCAGCCAACAAATGACATACTAACAATAGCTAATGTCATCAATAATAATAACTTTTTCATAAGTATACTACGCCTCTTTTCTTATAAGATTATACGAGTATAGTATGAACCGTTTAGAAAAAATTATTCAACTTAGCAAAAAATATTTAAAATATTACTTCTTATTGCTTAGCTTTTCATGAATGGCAAAAGCAGCTTTTTTGCCGGCACCCATTGCAAGAATAACAGTTGCAGCTCCTGTAACCACGTCTCCTCCAGCATACACATATTCTTTGCTTGTTTCCATTGTATCTTCAGATACAATTATTCCACCCCATTTTTGAGTATCTAAATCTGGAGTCGTACTTCTAATCAGTGGATTAGGACTTTGTCCTATGGCAATAATAACACTATCCATAGGAAGTAGGAAATTACTGTCTTTTTTCTCAACTGGTCTTCTTCTTCCAGAAGCATCAGACTCTCCTAGTTCCATTTCTACACACTCTAATGCTTTTACCCATCCTTCTTCACCATGAATTTTCACAGGATTGGTAAGCATTTTAAATAGAACTTCTTCTTCCTTAGCATGATGGACTTCTTCGCGTCTAGCTGGAAGTTCTTCTTCACTTCTTCTATAAATAATATATACTTCTTTTGCTCCTAATCTCTTTGCTGTACGTGCAGCATCCATTGCTACATTGCCACCGCCTACTACAGCAACTCGATCACCAATAAATATAGGCGTTGCAGAATTTGGGAAATCATAAGCTTTCATCAAATTAGAACGTGTTAAAAACTCATTTGCAGAATAAACACCATTTAAGTTTTCACCTTCTATATTCATAAAGTTTGGAAGTCCAGCCCCACTGCCAATAAATATAGCCTCATATCCTTCTTCCATAAGTTCATCAATAGTTATCGACTTACCAACGATAACATTTTTCTCAAACTTAACCCCTCTATTGACTATATTATTTACCTCTTGTGCTACAAGAGCCTTAGGAAGCCTAAATTCTGGTATACCATATACTAAAACGCCACCAACATGGTGCAATGCTTCAAAAACTGTTACATCATAGCCAAACTTAGCTAATTCTCCTGCACAAGTAAGCCCTGCTGGTCCTGAACCAATTATAGCTACTTTCCTATAATTTTTATCTATAGTAACTTCTTCATTATTTGATTCTTGCATAAACGTATCTGCAACAAATCTTTCTAGTCTACCAATAGCTACAGGTTCTCCCTTTTTACCTCTTATGCATTTCCCTTCACATTGATTTTCCTGTGGACACACTCTTCCACAAATAGCAGGAAGTGCATTTTCTGTAGTTATTATTTCATATGCCTTTTCAAAATTTCCTTTAGTGACTTCCTCAATAAATTCTGGAATAGGCACATTAACTGGACATCCTTCCACACAAAAACGTTGCTTACAATTAAGACATCTTGTAGCTTCTTCCATTGCTTGTTCCTTAGTATACCCAAGAGTTACTTCACTAAAATTCTTATTTCGAACATGAGGCTCTTGCTCTGGCATCTGAACTTTTTTAGGGTTCATATTAGGCATGTTGTTTTCCTCCTGTTCTGATCTTGCAGATATGCATCTCTTGGTAATTATAAATATTTTGTCTTCTCATAGCTTCTTCAAAATCAACTTTAAATCCATCAAAATCTGGACCATCAACACATGCAAATTTCGTCTCTCCACCTACTGTTACACGACATCCACCGCACATACCTGTCCCATCAATCATAATAGGATTAAGAGATACCATAGTTGGGATATTTAAGGGCCTTGTGATATCCACTACTGCTTTCATCATAACTAGTGGACCGATTGCAATGACTTCATCATATACATTGCCCTCGCTTATAAGTCTCTTTAATACATCCGTTACAAATCCTTGTTCTCCTAAAGAGCCGTCATTTGTAGCAACATATACATTGGCTAATTTTTCATACTCCTCTTGTAAAATAACAAATTCACTTGAACGCCCACCGATAATCACATCACATTCTACCCCAAGCTCTTTTAATTTCTTTATTTGAGGATATAAAGGAGCGGCACCTACTCCTCCTCCAATGCCTATCACTCTCTTTTTATAGTCTAAGTGTGCAGCTACGCCTAGAGGCCCTGCAAAATGAGCAATAAAATCTCCCTCTTCCTTTGCTGCAAGCTTCTTTGTCGAATAGCCTACAACTTGATAGATAATAGACACTGTTTGAGCTTGTCTATCATAATCTTGTATCGTTAGAGGGATTCTTTCGTCTCCATCATCAGCACAGACAATGACAAACTGCCCAGGCTCACATTTTTTAGCCACAAAAGGGGCATGAATGACCATTGTCTCTACCGTATCATTAAGTTTTTCCTTTTTAAGTATTTTATACATATATTCCTCCTGTTATGTCACTTCCAATATATCAATCTCGGGCTGTGTATACAAATTAATATACTTATCTTTCACTTTTACAAAAGGCTTATATATGCACATAGGGTTAATAGATACTACCTCTCCAACTTCTCCTGTATTTAATAACACATATACACCAATATAATAATTAACGATATTACTTAAAAATGTAAATAAAACCTTTTGATCAAGTTTCCCGAATTCTCCATTAAACATAGCTTCCATTACTTTAAATGGTGTCTGCTTCTTTTTATAAGGCCTATCTGAAATCATTGCATCATAAACGTCACATACTGCAATAATCTTTGCATAGTCACTAATATTTTTATCTTGTACCCCATATGGATATCCTGAACCATCTGTTCTTTCATGATGCATTAATACGCCCGTTTTAATATTTAAACTAAGTTCTCTACTCGCTTTGATCATATCATATCCATATACGGTATGATTCTTTATCATCTCAAACTCTTTATCTGTTAGTTTGTAAGGCTTATTGAGAATACTTGGATCTATTTTCATTTTCCCGATATCATGAAGTAATCCTGCAAGCTTTAGTTCCTTTTGAGCGTTTTCACCATAATTCATCCATTTTCCTATAAGGCCACAAAGTAAAGCTACATTTACGCTATGTGTATAAACATATTTATCTGCACGTTTTACTAAATTCACGCATCCTAATATTTTATAATTATCTTTAAATTCATCAGCTAATGAATCCATGGTTTTTTTAAAGGCATCAACATTGACTTCATCGCTCCCAGAGATTTGATGAAGTAATTCTTTTACATCTTGTGTTGCCTCATCGTATGTTCTTACTGTTTCAACAGGAACGTTCCACACCTTTTCCCATGAATTAACATTAATTCTTATTGTATCATAACAAAACTTATCTAGATTATCTATTATTTCTTGTGTCAATATTTGACCTTTCCCTACAATAGTCACTCCTGTATCAACATCTACTATTGGCTGTTCTGTTATCATTCCCGGTAAACAATCTTCCAATCTAATTACTAATGTTCCCATGACTATTCCCTCCTTTAAACTATTATAAACAATTTTTAATAAAATGTACAGATGAGGGGTTATAAGGAATCGATTATTCCAATAATCTTTATAAAAGACATTATGATTAGAACCACCCGAAATAGGTGGTCTAATAAATTTTACATTCAATTGCTAATACACATCTTATTAATAAGCAACACCTTGCATATACATTGCATCTGCAACCTTTAAAAATCCTGCAATATTTGCACCTAACACATAGTTATCTGGCTCACCATATTCTGTTGCTGCATCACGTGCATTTTTATGGATATTTTTCATAATATTTTTTAGTTTTTCATCTACTTCTTCAAATGACCAGCTATAACGCATGCTATTTTGAGACATTTCTAGTCCAGATGTTGCAACGCCTCCAGCATTTGCCGCTTTACCAGGTCCAAATAAAACACCATTTTCAATCAATAAATCAACTGCATCTGGTGTACAAGGCATATTTGCTCCCTCTGCAACAGCAATAACGCCATTTTTGATTAAGCACTCTGCTGATTCTTTATCAAGCTCATTTTGTGTTGCACATGGAAGCGCTATATCACATTTTACTTTCCAAATATTATTACAGTTGTTTTCATATGTTGCGTTAGGATGAGATTCTACGTATTCTTTAATTCTCTTTCTCTCTACTTCTTTTAATCTCTTAACACATGCTAAATCAATACCATTTGGATCATAAATATAACCATTTGAATCACTAAGTGCAACTACTTTCGCCCCTAACTGAGTCGCTTTTTCTGCTGCATAAATAGCTACATTACCTGAGCCTGAAATAACAACTATTTTGTTATTAAATGAATCATTTCTTGTTGCTAGCATTTCTTGTGTAAAATAACAGCAACCATAACCTGTTGCTTCTGTTCTTACTAATGAACCACCATATGTGAGCCCTTTTCCTGTAAGTACCCCAGTAAATTCATTACGAAGTCTTTTATACCAACCATACATAAAGCCAATTTCTCTTGCACCTACACCAATATCACCTGCTGGAACGTCAGTATCTGCTCCTATATGTTTTGAAAGCTCTGTCATAAAGCTTTGGCAAAATCTCATAATTTCTCCATCTGACTTACCTTTTGGATCGAAATCGCTTCCACCTTTTCCACCGCCCATAGGAAGTCCTGTAAGAGAATTTTTAAAGATTTGCTCAAATCCTAAAAATTTAATAACTCCTAAGTTTACTGAAGGATGAAATCTAAGACCACCTTTATATGGTCCTATTGCACTATTAAATTGTACTCTGAAGCCACGATTAACTTGTACTTTTCCATTATCATCTACCCATGACACTCTAAAAATGATAACGCGTTCTGGCTCAACAATTCTTTCAAATATACCTGCATTAACGTATTCAGGTTTCTTTTCTGCTACAGGTTCCATACATAATAACACTTCTTTTACTGCTTGATGAAACTCTGGTTGTGCAGGATGATTTTTTTCTACTCTACTCATCAAATCCTTCATATACTCTGTGCGAAAACTCATAAATATTCCTCCAATTTACTAATAGTTTAGATACTCCAATATCCGACTATCATTTTAACACAGATTAAGAAGGAATAAAAGTTTTTTGTTGCAGATTTCTCATTTTTTAATAATGTTAATTATGTATGATAACCATTGTATTATCTGGAATATTGTAGTATATCCACTTAGCATCTTCCTGCATTATATGAATGTTGGTATAGTTGCTTGTTTCATTATTTTTTGAAAATGCTGGCTGTTCTATTGATCCTAAAGTATCACATAGATAACTTTGAACGATACATTGATCGTTTATTTTTATTAGGTAACTTTCATCTTCTATATTTTTCCCAGTATATAGTTGCTTTTTTTTATCTTGTATGTAATAAGTGCCTAGTGTATGAGGCTGAACTATTTGCTTATTAAGTACTTTTATTTTTCTAATCACTTTAGTTCCTTGATATACTTTTATGCATGGTTTTTCATTAAGTATTATTTCAACCCATTTTTTTTCTTCATTCAGTGGAAGTGTCTTAATCTTAATATATTCCTCTTCACTGGGCTCCCCCGATTTTGAAACCACTTGAACTTTATAAATATAATCCTTGTTCTCTTTTAGTGGTTTTTCTAACATAAATTCTACATCATAATTATCTTTTATATTGCCCTCAATCTTCTGATCATCTATAGTAAGAATGGCTTTTTCAATAGGATAATCTGCAGATAAAGTGATTATAGGATAAAGCCCTACCCATTTTTGACCATCTTTTGGATATATATCTACTATTTTGGGTTTCTTATCTGTCTGCAATGTAATATTTATATCTTCTCTAAGTGTTATCCCAGACTCAGCAGGCATGCCCTTTGCAAAGGACAAAAGATACTTTCTATTATTTTCTAGGGGTTTTTTGGGGAAGAATAAAAATTGTGTCTGATCATTGACTTCTTGATTTAAATGATTCTTTACTTTTACTGGTTCGATATAAAAATCTGCATCTGATTTTAAGTACTTACTTAATTCATTCTCTTTTATAGGCGTATTAAATTTTACTACAAATGAATCTTCAGTAGCTATAATTCTTTCATTTTTTGAGCTTATCATTTCTATGTTACTATTAAATTGAACAGGTATTTTACAATTTTTGCTTATAAACGGTATAAGAGTATTTGCCTTTTTTATGATTAAATAGATCTTTTGACCTTTTATATTATTATTTTCTTTTAAATCAATGGATACAGTGTTATTTGTAATCCAATTAATCTTACAGTCAAATTGATTGGCATAAGGCACTTGACTAAGTATTTGAATTGAATCTTTAAACTTTTCTTTATCCATCTCAAATAAAAAATTAATAGTAACCTTTGCTCCATCTTGCAAATTCTCAACTCTCGAAATACTAAATTCTCTTATGATCCATAAAGAGATAAGAATAAAAATAATTAATGCAGAGTACTTTATGGTTCTTGTATAAATACGCTTCATAGCATCACCTCTTTTTCTTTTTCAACCTATATATATGTTAAAATAGAGGTGAACATGCCTTTATTAAGCAACAGGAAAATTATATTATGTATTAAAATTAATTCTATGTAAATCCTTTATTAATAAAAAGCATTTAAGTGATAAATGAGATATATATTTATATTGCTTAGTTAGTACTAAAAAAATGGTTATTACTACTATGCTCAATAATAGAATAACCATTTGTAATCATCTAGCTAATTTTTGTATACCGAATTAGTTTTTGCGCAAGATATAAATCTTCATATAGGCCTGAAGCAACAAGAGCAAACAAAGCTGCTCCATAGCTAGCTTCTTCATGATGAAACGGAATATAAAGGGGCATATTAAAGGTATGTGTGATCATTTGCCTTAAGGCACCATTTAGTCTTAGTGCATTACCAGATCCTATAAGTCTTTCAGGTCTTTTCTTAAGTTTAGGTTCTAAGATTTGATAAAAGGAATATAGTTCTTCTACAATTCCTCTTAGGATTCCTACAACAAAATGTTTTGGGGTAAAGTTATTAATACTTAAATTGCTTATACTCCCTCTTATAGATGGATCTTCTCTAGTACCAGAAAACTGCGTTGCGATCACTAAAGGATCTTCTACTGCTTCATAATCCCGTGCCAGCTCCTGCATAAGCTTATATAAGTGATTTGGATTACTGCCTGTGGCTAAAGATACAACTTCATTGAAGAATTTTTCAAGAAGAGCATATGCCTTTCCTCCACATAATGGTGATCCAACCATAATAAAACTGTTCTTTGTTAGTGGCCTAGTTTCTACGCCCAACAACTGATAATGATGCTGGGTAAAAACGGAAATTTGGCTTGAGGTTCCTATATTAATAAGTAAATCCTCTTTACTATCACGTACTGAGCCTAAGAAACTTGCTTGGTTATCTCCTATAGCTACAGAAACGGGGATTGTTCCTCGCATTTTCCCAACTATATATTCTTCTTCTATAATATGAGGCAAATACTTTGTTTCTATATTTACTGCCTTTAAAACTTTTTCATCAAAATGATTTGTTTTTAAATTAAAACAACCTAAACTGGCAGCATTTGAAGGATGCATAAGGGGTTTTGTCTTGCCACATAATTTCATCACAATATAATCCATTATCGTACAAATATATACTGCTGAATCCGGAATAATGCGATTGATTGTATTATAAAAATGAGTAACCATTCCAAAACCAGAAGCTAATTGATATCCTGTTATTTTGGAAAGATGCTGTGCATAACTTAATCCTTCTTGGTATTCAATATCTCCTCTTAAATCTTGCCAGTCAAATAATGGACTTACCGCTTGTCCGTATTCGTTAACATAGACTATGCCATGCATTTGCCCTGTAACACCAATACAAGAAATTGGGGGATATTTATCTATAAGTGAATCAAGTATCTGATTCACCTTGTTATAAATAAGTGTAGGATCTTCAGTTTTTTCCCACAAATGATTCGACTTAATATGAGCATCATTTTTTTCTGTAATCTTATCAATAACTTCTCCAGTTATACTATTTAATACAATCACAGAAATTGTTGTTGTCCCAATATCAATGCCAATTACATGATTACTGCTCATTTTTGCACCTACCTTATATCATGTATTTTCTTTTGTATTTTCTTTTGTATTTTCTTTTGTATTTTCTCTTATAATAAGTTCACCTTTAATTTTATACACTGATGCTTTCCATTTTTTAGGATGCTTGTTTTGTAATAAAAGACATTCATGAACCTGTTTTGCAAATTCAGTAAAAGGTTGTTTGTAAGCACTAAGCATAAGTTCTTTTGCCTGTGGGAAATCATCAATTGTTGCTACCTGAATATCTTCCAAGTGACTTTCTATCAGAGCCTTTTTAATGGCTAGGCCTATTTCTCCATCACCACCAATAATGCCATCTGCTCTTATGCTTTGATTCTTTATATTCACTATCATTTGCTTTATATATCTAGAAATATCTTTTTTTTCTTTCCATGGTATGTGGTATATATCACCTGCACATTTGCTTGTTTTAATAAAATGTTCTTCTCTTTCTCTTATACTTGATAGTGACAAATCATCCCATCCAACATATAATATCCTATTCGTTTCTCTTTGATTCAAGTAGTTATAAAGCATAGCTACTGCATCTTGGTTATCTAACAAAACACAATCCGCATAAGATGATTGAACTGTCCTATCAAAAAAAACAATATTCATCCCAAGTCCACGAAGCCTTCTGATCGAGTCAATATCCAATTTTAGGTCATCTAACCATACAACTACATTATAGATATTTTTCTGAAAAAGCTTAAACAAGCTATCCTCAATTTTTTCATCATTTGGATTTTGCATAAAAAGAACTAATGCGTCATTCTTATCTGCGATTTTCTGAAAATAATCAATAAATGTAGCAAAAAATGGGTTCTGTGGTGGAGCAAGTAATGCAATAATGTCCATAGTTCCCTTATGGCCCATTTGATTAAGCGATACCCGTGTACCACTACCTTGCATTCTTTGAACAATCCCATCTTTCTCTAAGAGCTCTAGGGCTTTTCTAACCGTTACTCTACTTACTTGTAAATGTTTTGCTAGATCTCTTTCTGAAGGAATATTTTCTCCATCTTTATAAACTTCATTATAAATCATCTCACATATTTTATTTTTAACTACTAAATAAAGATTATCTTCCATATATAAATCCTTCCTATAATTTAGTTGACCTTAGATCAAGCCTCTTAATAATATCTTGTTGAATTGCTGGAGATAAGTCAAGGAAGTTTACAAAAGTCCCATGAATTCTCATAATGTATACCCCACTTGGTGCATATTTTTTCGGATCTTCTAAAACTTTTTTAAGCATGTCTGGCGTTGTTACATTGACATAAAGATAAAATGGAGCAATGCGATCATTATTTTCATTAAAGAAAAGTGGGGTTATAACTTTTTGATAAAACTCAAGTCCTTTGTCTTCTAGACTGTTGGTTTTAAAATAAGATGGATCGATCCCAAAATGAGAAGCATAACCTCCGTTCATGAGTTCATATGGTAACTTCATTTGTGATAAAATTCTAAATCCTAAACCTAATTGAGCTTCTCCATACAAAGGATCAATGCCATATCCTAACATTTCTCTTGATTTTCTGCCATCTGGTGTTGCACCAACCCAATAGCCATAGAGAAGGTGGGTAGAAGGCGTACTCCAATCTGCTCTAAATGAATTATTCAGGTAATTCTTTTGACATGCAATGAGCAAACTTACTTTAGATGCAATAGTCTTTACTTCTTCATCGACGAGCTCATTATTATTTCCATATTTGGGACAATTTTTCAAATACGTATATAATTCTTCCTCTTCTTCAAAATTTGATTTCAGTGCTTTAAGAAGTCTTGGAGCATCTAAAGGTCTATCTTTTAATAAGCTATCAATAGCAATAAAGGAATCTGCAACAACCGAAAGCCCATGGATCAAGCATCCACTTGCATTATACTTTGTCCCTTGAGACTGTATGTCTCTAACATCAACACCTGTTTCCATACCGCCCATAAATACAGATAAAAATGGAACTTTTAAATGTGACAGTGCTCTTGATGCACTGTTTGCTGCATCTACCATTTGTATAGCAAAGTATTCTAAATGTTTGTAAAAGGCTTCTCTAATGTTTGAAAGGATATTATAAGCATCATCTGCTTTAAGACCCAAAGTCTCATAACTTAGACCTATTTGCTTATTTGTAATTGCAGAAACGCCCCCATGTAACGTGAGTTCAAGTATTTTACCTAAATTTAGCCAGCTATTTGTTGTATTTCCATTATCTTTTCCCATAATCAGAGGTTCTTGGCAACCTGCTATAGAATAATTCTCAAGATCATCTTCCTCAATGCCTGACCTTAAAAGGACTTCAAAGAGTGAATCATCATTAAATAGTGAAGGGGTTAAAACACCTGGTGTAAAGAAAAACTTCCCAAGTTCTTTATAAAGAGCTTCTGGAGTCTTTTTATGGAGTTTTACAGATAAAATGGGTTGTGGCAAATTCATTGCATAATAAGCATCTAACAGAGCATACGTACATTCATTTGTAAGATCATAGCCCTTATTTGATTTTCCGCCAACCATTATGTTTTGAGAAATTGCCCAGCTTCTGTCTCCTATATTAAAGAATACCAAAAAGTGTTTGAAAAGACTGCTACTCATCTGGCGACTTAAATGTTCACTGCTACGATAAGGTTCAAATATGCGATCTGCATTGCCTACTGAGAAAGCAAAAGGATTAGGAGCTTGTTCCAAACACATAACTTCCCATAGTAAAATAAATGTTTGAATTGCTTCATATAAAGTTGATGCTCCATGATAAGGTACTTTTCCCAATGTTTCTTCAATAAGAAGAAAGGCTGCCTTTTGTCTGCCTTCAACCTTTTCTTTCATCTCTCTAGCACATGCACTATAACGCTTTGCCAGTATAAGAACTGCTTCAAGTGTAATCTTCATGGCTTTATAATAATCACATTTTGACTTTTCTTCTTCATGGTCTATGAGTTCGATAATTTTTTCATCGATTCGACTAATAAGCGTACCTACACCTTGTGATAAAACAACTTTAAAATCTGGGATCATATGCCCTGTTACCTGTTCTACAAAAAAAACAGCTTCCTCTGTGCTTTTAGCAACCTTCTTATAAGTTTCATTTAATTCTTTTACATATGGCGTTTCATTTGTATAATTTCGGAGCTTTATTATTCGTTCTTTCGTAATCTCGCTATTTGGCTCAATATCATCAAATACTGCTGTTGGATCACAATAGCCTGTGAAGGATTCAACCTTAAAATTTGGATTAATTAGGGCATAAGATTGTGCAAAAGCATCTCTTTGTGTTCCTGCGAAAATAGCAAATTTGCTGATGCTTATTGGAATATGAGATACAATTTCTTTTAGGCATAAGGCACTTCTTAGTGCATCAGAAAGATGAGCGTTTTTCATATCACATTCCCTTGCAATTTCTTTTGCAATAAACCATCCATCAAGTCTTTTATAACTTCTCTCCTCCTCAAATAAATTTTTTGCCATTTGATGTAATTCCTCATTTGAATAAAGTAGATCAATACCCATATATGCTGCCTCCTTATGTTCTAGTCACTCTTAAGTCGTTTTCTTTAAATAACTTCTCATACATTAAAATAGTATCTTCTGATACAAATGCATCCTCCATAGTATAATGCATTTTACACTGTTCCCACTTCTCCTTTCCATATTCATGATAAGGGAGAAATTCAAAGCTCGCCCTATCCGTTGACTCTTGTTTTAAAAATGAAATAAATCCTAGTGCATCTTCTTTAGTGTCATTAAATCCTTTTATAATAGGAATGCGAATAAGTATTCTCGGATGATTTTGAAGTGCCTTTAATATATTCTCTTTAATAATCTTATTTGATATTCCTGTTACCTCTTTATGTCTTTTCTCATCATAGTGTTTAAAATCCATAATAAGAAAATCAATAAGACTAAATAGCTTTTCAAGATCTGGGTGTGATGCATTGGTTTCAATAGCGGTATGAATTTTAGAACTTTTAAGACCACTAAGTAATTCCTCTACAGCTTCTAGTTGAAGTGTTACTTCCCCTCCAGTTAATGTAACACCTCCACCATCAAAGAAAAGCAAAGAGCTTCTTTTCACTTCATCTATAAGCTCCTTGATTGTATACGCCTTACAAAAAAAATAAAGATTTTGGTCAGTAGAAATTTGACTTTCTTTTTTCATCCCTTCTGGATTTGCACACCATGGACATCTCATATTGCAGCCTTGCAAGTGATAAACAAGGCGATTACCTGGCCCATCTTGTGAGTAATTAAAACCTTTTTGAAATATGCTTATCTTCATATGCTACTCCTTGTTGTATACTTGTTGCTATAATGGTATTATACTATAATACCATTAGGAATGCAAGTTAAAAGCCAGTGATACCTTAATATCACTGGCTAGGCTTTTGATAAAAAAACATCTTGTATGGCATTATTCCAAAGTTTTGACTCATTATGATTTGCTCTGTACTTCCTACAAATAAGATGCCTTCTTTTCTAAGTGCTGCTGAAAACTTTTTATATATCTCATTTTTTGCATCCTCTGTAAAATATATAAGTACATTTCTACAAACGATTAAATCTACATTATTTGGATATGGATCTTTAAGTAAGTTATGTTGCGTAAATGATACACACTTCTTAATCTCATCACTAATTTGGTACATTCTTTCTTTCTTAGTAAAATATTTGTCTAAAAAAACCTTGGGCACATTTGCAACACTTTTATCTATGTATAATCCCTCTTGTGCCTTTTTTAGCACTTCTTTATCTATATCCGTTGCCATAATTTTAATCTGATTAAGCGGAAGTATTTTTGACATAATCATTGCTATTGTGTAAGGTTCATCTCCTGTAGAACATGCAGCACTCCATATTTTGATTGAAGTTTTTCCTTTAAGTAGCATTGGAATAATATCCTGTTCAAGAACTACCCACTGGCTAGGATTTCTAAAGAACTCCGAAACGTTAATGGTGAGATAATTAATAAAGGCTTCATACAATACTTTATCTATCTTTATTTTGCTTAGATAGTCCTGATATCCCTCACATCCATTTTTTCTAATAATTGTATCTATACGTCTTTTCATCTGTGTTTCTTTATAGGCATTTAGATCAATACCTGTTAAAGTTAATATATGTTTCTTAAATTCTTTATAATCCATATAGACCTCCTATTATTTATTATTTAGCATAGTAATGACTTCCTCAATAAGATAAGAAGGTGTGGATGCCCCTGCTGTTATACCTAGAGTATCGACATTGTATAACATAGCATCTGTTATATCTGCAGCACTTTCAATGCCATAAGTATTGTTACATTCATTCTTGCATATTTCAAGAAGCTTACGTGTGTTGGAACTATAGCTACTACCTATTACAAACATACAGTCTACTTGGGTTGCTATCTTTGCAGCTTCTTCTTGACGTGATTTAGTTGCATTGCAAATTGTATCTACATATTCAAAATCATACCCATTTTCCTTTAAGTAGGCTATAATATCTTGCACAACTTGTCTTTTAAAAGTGGTTTGAGAAACTACGAAATATTTGCACTGCTTTGGTAAAGAAATAACTTCTAGTTCAGAAAGTTCATTAATAATAAGACATTCATTATTTGCCCATCCATTAATACCTACTATTTCAGGGTGTCCTTCATTCCCTATTAATATAACTTTATAGCCAAGCTTATAATGCTTTTCTACCAAGTGATGTATCTTCTTTACATAAGGACATGTTGCATCAATGATAGAAATATTGTCCTTTTCAGCTTGTGTATATATTTCCTTCCCAACACCATGAGATCTGATAATAAGAGTTTTGATGCCTTGGTTCACAGCATTTGTTGAGTAAATACCTTTTTCTTCTAAAGAATGCACCACTGCTTCGTTATGAATAATAGGCCCAAATGTATAGGTACTAGGCTTGTCCTTATTCTCAAATGCTAATTGGACGGCTCTTTCTACACCAAAGCAAAATCCTGCAGTTTTAGCAACGATAATCTTCATTGAGTTAACTCCTGCTCTCTAGTAATGTTTTAATTTCTTCTACAGTATCTAAAATGCTTCGATGAGTAGTATTTATTTCTAAAGCATCTTCAGCCTTCCTAAGAGGTGAGTGTTCCCTATGAGAATCTTGATAATCTCTTTCTATAATCTCTTTATAAATATTTTCTATAGGTATGTGTACACCTTTTTCTTTATACTCTAAGTGCCTTCTTTTAGCCCTTTCCTCTGGCGACGCTGTGAGAAATATTTTTAGAGTTGCATCTGGCATAACAACTGTACCTATATCTCTTCCATCCATAACAACACTATGCTTTAATTTTAATTGCCTTTGCATGGACACAAGTAAGGTCCTAACTTCTTTATACGTAGCTACTTTTGATGCTGCGTCTGCTACATTTTGTGTGCGTATAGCAGTGCTTACATCTTCATCATTTAACAAAATTTGCTGTGTCCCATCTTGATACCGAAGATCAATTTTAATCTGTCCTAAGTGACTTTGTACTAACTGCTCATCATTGTAATTCATGTTCTTATTGATAAAATATAGTCCGACTGCACGGTACATAGCTCCAGTATCTATATAAATACAGTTTAGGTTTTTAGCTAACTGCTTTGCAATGGTGCTTTTACCTGCACCTGCTGGTCCATCTATTGCAATTGAAATATTATTCATAAGATGCTCCTTCCTAAGTAAAAACTATTGAATAGCTACTATTTAAGATAAATCTGTTCTTAATATGCTTGCACCTTTTAAATACATATGTTTTACTGCGTTTTGCGTTAAGGTATTTGAATAAGCAAGTACACTCACCCGAATACACATAGGCAAAGAACCTTCTACGTACATTTCTTGCATGCACATAAGGGCACTGCAAGTAATTCCCATATTTCTAGCTGCAACTGCTGGATAGGCAACGTCTAAATCCTTAGTCGCTGTAAATTGTATTTGTATAATATCATCAATATTTATATCATTCCTTTCAAGGATTTCCTGAAGCATTTCCTTCGTATGTTTTAATATACTATCTCTTGTATTAGAATCAACCGTTATAGCTCCTCTTACTGCTACAATATTCACTTTAATCCACCTCTTTTATTCTCTTTTATCCTACGTATTTATAGAATTCACATTTTGAGTTAACAGTTATACCTTGTGCATTCGTTACTTCAATTCACATTTTTGATGTTAACTAATACCCCATGAATTCGCCTTGTAGAAACAACGTTAAGTAACTGAGCAAGTTAAATAGTAAGTCGTTTCTCTATATTTAATTAGATAGTTTCTTTTTTTACTTCGTTGTCATGCATATCGTTTTCATATACATCATTTTCATATACATCATTTTCATACACATCATTGTCTCGCCATATCTTTTCTAAATTATTTAAATTAGATTCAATCTCATCTTTCTTTTTCAAGCTGATTGCGACAATAATGGCATTAATAATACTAAGTGGTGCAACTAAGGAATCTACAAATGAGATCATCTCACTATTTGCAGTAAGTAGATAATTTGCATAATTTGCAAGAGGAGAGACTGCACTATCTGTAATCGCAATCACACTGGCATTTTGAGTTCGTGCATATTCTAAAGCTTTTAGAACACGTTTTGAATATCTTGGAAAACTGATACCAATGATAACATCATTCTCATCTATTCTATATACCGATTCAAACATTTCACTGACACTATTGGTATTAATTAGCTTAATATTATCAAAAATAAGATTAAAATAGAAAGATAAAAAGCTTGCAATACCAGCACAACTTCTTACACCTAATATATATATTTTTTTTGCTTCTATAATCTTATCAACTGCTGCATTAAATACCTTTTCATCAATTTCTTCTCTTGTATATCTAATTTTATCTTCGTCAATTTGTAGTATACTCTTTAACACATGGTCCTTATCAATACGATTTCTAGCAACTTCTAGTCTCTGTAAGGTTGTCAGCTTACTTTTCACTAGTTCTTCAAGTGCTTCTTGAAACTTAGGATAACCATCATACCCAAGCTCAGTTGCAAATCGAACCACTGTCGATTCGCTCACCCCTACGATATTTCCAAGTTTTGCTGCAGTAATGTATACAGCCTTGTCATAATTCTCTAATACATAGTTTGCTATTAATCTTTGTCCCTTGCTTAGCTTCCCCATATTTTTATTAATTCTACAAATTAATTCATTTTTACTCATGATACACTATTTATCCTTTCACATCTTAACCTATTTATTTATATAATATTATATAGCATTTCTTTGCGTTTTTGTAAAATATTATATAAATAAATATAAATTTATAAAAAGCAGAGTGAAAAAACACTCTGCTTTTTATACTATTCTATTTTACCTATACTGGATAGGTCTTATTATTCACATCTGCTACTTCTGGATCTACTTTAGTATGCTGTGCTTGTCTGTATTTAAAGAAATCTACTGCAACTTGTGGGAACAAGGCATAAGATAGTACATCCTCATCTTGCTCTTTATACATAGCCATTTCTTTCTCTAATTTTTCAAGCTCAGGCTCTATTAAATCAGCTGGTCTTTGAGTAATACGTTTTTCTTCACCAATAACTTTTTTAACAACTTCCTCAGAAATAGGCACTGGGGTTCTTCCATATTCTCCTCTAACAATACCTTTTGTTTCTTTTGACACCATTTTATAACGTTCACGTGCAAGCACATTAAATACAGCTTGTGTCCCAACTATTTGGCTTGTAGGCGTTACAAGTGGAAGAAATCCTAAATCTTCACGTACTTTAGGGATTTCTTTTAATACGTCATAATACTTGTCCTCTGCATTTTGCTGTTTAAGCTGTGATACAAGATTTGAAAGCATACCTCCTGGAACTTGATAAAGTAAAGCATTAATGTCTACTTCAAGTACCTTTGGATTTAAAAGACCACTTTCAAGTGCTTTTGCACGAAGCGGGCGGAAATAGTCAGCTATTTCACTAAGAATTTGTTGATCAAGTCCTGTATCATAAGGTGTATTTTTAAATGTTTCAACAAGTACTTCTGTAGCAGGCTGAGAAGTTCCCATAGCAAATGGAGACATTGCTGTATCTATAATGTCGCATCCTGCTTCAACAGCCTTAAGATAAGTCATACCACCTACACCACTCGTATAATGTGTATGTAGCTCAATAGGGATATTTACTGCTTTTTTAAGTGCACCCACCAAACGTTCTGCTTCGTATGGAACTAAAAGACCTGCCATATCTTTGATACAAATTGAATGAGCACCCATCGCTTCAATATCTTTAGCTAGTTTAACATAATACTCCAATGTATGAAACTCACTTAAAGTATAAGAAATGGCGATCTGTGCATGACCTTTTTCCTTGATAGCAGCACTTGCTGCTGTTTCTAAGTTTCTTAAATCATTTAATGCATCGAAGATACGAATAATATCTATACCATTAGCAATACTTTTTTGTACGAAATACTCTACAACATCATCTGCATAGTGACGATATCCTAAGATATTTTGCCCTCTAAAAAGCATTTGCAACTTTGTATTTTTAGCTTCTTTCCTAATTTTTCTAAGACGTTCCCATGGATCTTCTTTTAAGAAGCGAAGGCAAGCATCAAAGGTTGCTCCTCCCCATACTTCCATAGCATGAAATCCAACTTGGTCCATCTTTGAGATAATAGGTAACATTTCATCTGTAGTCATTCTTGTTGCAATTAATGACTGATGAGAATCACGAAGTGTGGTATCCATTATCTTTACTGGTTTTGGATTTATTTCAGACATCAATATACCTCCCTTATTTTGGTCCATAAATAGATAGTAATACACCTGCTGCAATTGCTGAACCAATAACTCCTGCTACGTTTGGTCCCATAGCATGCATCAGTAAAAAGTTAGTCGGGCTTTCAGATTGTCCAACCTTTTGAACAACACGAGCTGCCATTGGAACTGCTGAAACACCTGCTGCTCCTATCAACGGATTTATTTTCTTTCCGCTTGTATAATACATAATTTTCCCAAACAATACACCACCTGCTGTGCCAAAACAAAAAGCAGCAAGACCAAGTAATAATATACCTATTGTTTCCAAAGTAATAAATTTATCTGCACTTGTAGATGCCCCAACAACAAGACCTAAGAAAATGGTAATGATTGACATCAAAGCATTGCTTGCTACATCTGCTAATCTATGTGTTGCAGTTACTTCTTTTAAAAGATTTCCGAACATCAGCATGCCAACCAAAGTGCCTGCTGATGGAAGCAGTAAAGAAACAATAATTGTTACCATTATTGGAAAAATAATTTTTTCTGTGCGTGATACAGGTCTTAGCTGTTCCATTTTTACCATACGCTGCTCTTTTGTTGTGAGGAATTTCATGATTGGTGGCTGGATAACTGGAACAAGTGCCATATAAGAATATGCTGCAACAGCAATAGCACCTAATAAATCAGGGTATAACTTTGTTGTAAGCCATATTGAAGTTGGTCCATCTGCTCCTCCTATGATACCAATAGAAGCTGCTGCTTCTGGTGGAAAGCCTAACAATAAAGCTCCCAAAAATGCTACAAATATCCCTACCTGAGCTGCTGCTCCAAGTAATAAGCTTTTTGGATTTGCAATGAGCGGACCAAAATCTGTCATTGCTCCTACTCCCACAAAGATAAGTGGTGGAAATATTCCATAGTCTTTTCCATATTTTAAGTAATATAAAAGTCCTCCTGGCTCAGCTGCACTTTTTGCCGCATCTGCGATGCCTGTGCCAGGCAAATTAACCATTAAGATACCAAAAGAAATAGGCACTAATAATAACGGTTCAAAGCCCTTTGCTATAGCTAAATAAAGCAATAAACATGCTATAATAATCATTACTAAATATCTCCAGTCAAGAAGTACAATTCCTGAAGTTTCCATTAACCCCTTGATGGATTCTATAAACATTTTGCCTACATTGGCCATTTAAAGTGTCCCCTCCTTCTTTATATGTTAAGTTATAGTTAATTAATAGTCATAATAACATCATTTGTCTCAACCATTGCCCCTGCATTTACATTAATAGACGCAATACTTCCTGATTTAGGAGCAAAAATTTCATTTTCCATTTTCATTGCTTCTAAGATTGCTACAAGTGCTCCTTCTTTTACTTGATCACCTACTTTGACTTTAATATCCACTATTTTGCCTGGCATAGGTGCTCCAACTTTTGTAGCATTTTCAGGAATAGCTTGTGCTGCTGGTGCAGGAGTTGGTGCGACTGATGCTGTCACACTTGCTTGTTGTACCTGGGTAGCTGATGGTGCTTGAGCTGGTGTATAGCTTCCTCCTAATTCTTGTACTTCTACTTCGTATATATTCCCATTAACAGTAACTTGAAACTTTTTCACTATTATGCCCTCCTTATATTTGTACAAATAAACTTTATCTCGTTTTTCTTTCAACTTTTCTTAATGACCGCACTACGAGCTGATCTGAACTTGTGCCTAAGCTAGCAGCTATAGCTGCTGATATTACAGCAATTAACTCAAGATCATCCTGACTTTTTGCTTGTTGCTCTTCTATAATAGGCGTTTTTGTATCAGAAGATTCTTTTTGATTTGCTCTTTCTTTTTCTTGTGTATCCTTTTTAGTATTATTTGCAGACTCTATCTTAGATACTATTTTAGCGATTAACTCTAAAATAACGATCATAATTACTAGTGATGTAAATACAACAAAGATACCAATGAGAGCTGTCCCCCATTCTTGCGTAAATACTGCCCATGAATTGTTCATGTTAACCACCTTTCTTAAAATGATGGGTGTTATTAATATAATGAATCAACTTGTTTTGTTGATAAAACTTCTAAAGCTGCCATAAGTCTTTTTCTTGTAGCCGCTGGTTCAATAATATCATCAATATAGCCTCTTGCGGCAACAGCATAAGCGCTGCTATTCATCTCTTCAAACTCAGTTATCTTATTAGTCATTGTATTGATTGCATTTTCAGAACTTCTAATCTCTTCATCATACATTATCCTAACTGCACATTCTGAATCTAATGCAGAGACTTTTGCTGTTGGCCATGCATAAACATAATCTGCTCCAATATGTTTACTATTCATAGCTACATAAGCACTACCATAAGCAGTTCCTAAAATAAGGTTAATTTTAGGAACTGTTGCACTAGCAAAAGAATAAGTAAGTTTACTACATTCTTTAATCATACCAAGCTTTTCAGTTTGTGGTGTAGATTCAAAACGCTCTATATTTGTAAGTGTAATAATAGGAATATTAAAGGCATCGCAAAGTGTCACAAATTGTGTCATCTTCTTAACTGCTGCATAGTCTGCAACTGGCTCTTTATTTGCAACAATTCCTACTGTAGAACCGTCCATACGTATAAATCCTATAAATGCAGCTTGTCCATATTGTTTGCTTACTTCTAGATATTCCGAATTATCTGATAAAGAAATAATAATATCTGTTATAGAGTTTTTACCAATTTCAAAATCATTAAGTGATGCATCTGTTCTATTTAGGTCATCCTCACAGTGATAGCAAGGAGGTTCTTCATTATTATTTGATGGTAGGTATGTAATAAGTGTTCTGATACCTCCAAGTAAATCCTCTTCTTTTTCTGCAATAAAATGAGCAAGGCCACTTTCTTCTGCATGAATTTTTGCTGACGCAACACTATCAAAACTTGCTGATTTATCATCAAAAGTATTAGGACTATTTAAATACATTTTCCCATTATTCGATGCTATAAATACAAAGTCCGAAAGACCAGCAATAAAGGATGCTCCTCCAGCACAATCTCCTAAAATACCACAGATTTGCGGAATCACACCAGAAGCTTCTGAAGCTATTTTAAATAGACTACCATAGCCATCTAATGCATCTACATACTCTTGAAGTCTAATACCTGCTGTATCTATAAGAGAAATAATAGGAACACCCATTTTTATAGCATCTTCATAAGTTCTTACTATTTTTTTAGCATGCATTTCACCTATAGCCCCACCTAGTACAGTAGAATCTTGGCTATATACATAAACTAAATTACCTTGAATCGTACCATAACCACATATAACTCCATCGGCTGGTGTTTCTTTATCTTGCATATTAAAGGCTGTACTTCTGCTTTTAATGAAAGCACCTATTTCGACAAAGCTGTTTTCATCGAGTAAAGACTTAATCCTATCTCTTGCTGTCAGCTTCCCTTTGCTAAAAGCTTCTTTCTTAGCATCTTCGTTGCAACTATTTTCTATAGCTGCTTTTAAAGATTCTAACTCAGACACTTTTTCTAAAGTACTCATCTAATACCCTCCATTCAAATATTAATTAAAGTGCAAAATCTGCCATTTATATTGTACATGAGTACAAGTCAATATTCAAGTTATTATCCAATATTTTCCCTAATAATTTGCTAATTAATAATTTATTGTTTTACTATTTTGCTTATAATATATTATAAATCAATTAAAATATAATCAATATTCCGACATTTTTTCACTTGCATTTTTCAAGTATTTTAATTCTTCTTTGGTAAGCTCTCTATAATCTCCTATTTTTAAATTTTCTAATTTTATAGTGCCAATAGCTATGCGTTTCAGTTCTAAAACCTCATGATTTACAGCCTCACACATTTTTCTAATTTGCCTATTACGTCCTTCATGAATCGTAATATTTAACACTGTAGACACTTGGTTTTCTTTTATCAGTTGTACCTTGGCAGGTGCAGTTTTCTTATCATCTATATATACTCCCTGAGCGAGCCTTGTTAGATCCTTTGATGTTACCTTACCTTTTACTTTAACTTGATAGGTTTTATCAATATTGTGCTTAGGATGTGTCAGCTCATAGGTTAGCTGACCGTCATTAGTCAGAATCAGTAGTCCTGATGTATTATAATCTAGTCTTCCTACTGGAAAGACTCTATTTTCTGTATCTTTTATAAGATCCATAACGGTAGGTCTTTGTTTTTCATCTTTTACAGTTGTTACATATCCAGTAGGTTTATTAAGAAGGTAATATACATAATTATTTTTTAATTTGATCAGTTTATTATCGAAGATTACCTTATCATTATCTTCAACTTTTCTTCCAAGCTCATTTACTGTTTCACCATTGATCTTCACTCTACCTTCAAGAATATATTGTTCACACACTCTTCTTGAACCAATTCCTGCAGTCGCTAAATATTTTTGCAGACGCATATTTTTCCCCCTATATCATTATTTATCTGCTTTTTTTTCTAAACAATTTTCTAATTTTATCCATCAAATTAGCTTTTTCTATATCATTTGCCGCGGTCAATTGTGCCTGTCCAACAACTACGTGATCACATATAATGTCTACCCTACCTATAACATCTCCTTTTGCTATCGGTGCCTCAACTTCTATAGGAGCTGTGTTTTTATAAACAAGTTCTTCTTTTTCTTGTTTGGTTAGTGGCAATGTTATTTTTGCATTACAGTCTAGTGCTAAATAATCCTCTTTACCCTCTTTTACTTTAACCTCATGCATACCTTGGGATGGTTCTAATACAATATACTTCTTATAGTTTTCAAAACCATAATTCATCAGTGTCATTACATCTTTATATTTTTGAGATTTTCCATTTTGTCCCCATCCAGCTGCTAATGCAACGCCAATAAGCTGCATATCATCTCTTTTTGCAGAACCTACAAAACAATGGCCTGCCTTTGAAGTAAAACCTGTTTTCATCCCATTTGCTCCATTATAACTGTATAAGAATCTATTCTTATTTTGTAAAGCATGTTGTTTACTTCCTTCAGTAGCTTTTGTAGGTATTGTAATGCTTTGGGTATTTATTATTTCTAGTAACTTGGGATTTTCTAGAGCCTTAGCTGCTATTAATGCTAAATCATAAGCTGTCGTATAGTGTGCCTCTGAATCAAGACCACTTGGTGTCTCAAAACTTGTATTTTCTGCTCCTAACTCATGTGCTCTTTGTGTCATCATCGCACAAAACTCTTCTACACTTCCTCCAATATGCTCTGCGATAGCTACTGCTGTATCATTATGAGATTCTAACATTAGAGAATATAAAAGATCTCCTAATCTTTGTTTTTCACCAGCCATAAGATTAAGTTTTACTTTAGGAGCACGTGCCGCTCTTTTTGATACTGTTACAATATCGTCTAAATTTCCTTTTTCCAATGCCATAAGGCATGTCATAATTTTGGTGGTACTTGCCATAGCAAGCTGCTTTTCAGCATCCTTTTGATATAAAATACGTTTACTGTCTTGTTCTATTAGAACAGCTCCCTTAGAATTAATCTTATCCTTTGGAAGCTGGGTTGCTAAAAGAACGTGATTCATTGAAAGTACTATTAATAGTATAGAAATTAATTTTGTGTGTTTCATTGTTTCACTCCTATATGTTTCATTAACAATGCTTAATTGCTATACTAAAAATCATCCCTCACTTTACTCCATTTTATTCATTATTCTTTATTATCTTCCTCTTCATCTCCTTTATCTTCTTCATTTCTCTCTCCATATACTGCTTCGTCACCATTTTCATATAATTCATCTACTTCTTCATACTCTTCCTGATAATTTATTTGCGATTTTATTTCTTTCTTAAACACCTCAATCAGTTCTTCTTTTACTTTTGGAAGTTCACTTATGTTTTTAAAACCAAAGTGCCTTAAGAATGTATCTGTCGTTCCAAAAAGAATAGGTCTTCCTATAGTATTCAGTCTACCCGCTTCTTCAACAAGACCATATTCTACTAGTCTATTTATTGCATGATCACTTCGCACCCCTCTTATGTCATCTATTTGGGTCCTAGTAATAGGTTGAGAATACGCAATAATTGATAAGGTTTCAAGAAGTGATTGAGTGACTAGCTTTTTTACAGGCTTCTGTTTTAATTTTTGGATATACTCAAAATTTTGAGGGCATGTACACATTTGATAAGCATCATTAATTTCTTGTATTTGTATCCCACTATTACTCTCTTTATAGTCTTGATTCATCTTTCGAATGGTTATATGTATTGTAATTTCTTCAACATTGCATACTTCACATAGCCTGTGAACGGATATACTATCTCCTGAAAAAAATAATAATGATTCTAATATACTTTCCAAATTTGATTTAACCATCTATACCTGTCCCCTTTATTTCTATATCTTCTAATGGTCCTTTTTGGTAGATTAATATCTTCTTTTTATGTACAAGTTCCAGTATAGCCATAAACGTAACAATTAACTCCATTTTAGGCATTCTAATAGAACATATCTCAGAAAAACTAAATTCACTTCTTAGCTTTACAAGATCCATAATATAGCGACTCTTTTCCTCAACTGTGTATGTGTCTCTTTTTAAAATATCATAATCAATCTGCTTACTTGGGGGTGTGACCAGTTTTTGTTGCCTCAGTATCGTTTCAAAAGCTTCATACAGTTTATCCAGTGATACGTCTTTTAATATATCATCTGGATTTAATTTGATATCTGGAATATCTAAGTGGGCTTCTGTATCTCTAAAACAATAAATATCTGAATTTTGTTGCCTTTCATCTAACTTCTCAGTAACATATTTTATTTTTTTATACTCTAATAGCTTCATCATAAGCTCATGTCTTGGATCTTCATCTTCTTTTTCATCCTCGGCTGATTTTTTTGGTTTTGGGAGAAGCATCTTTGACTTTAAATAAATGAGGGTTGCAGCCATAACAATAAACTCACTTGTTTGCTCAAGTTCATCCTTATCTGCATGAGCTAAATAGTCTAGATACTGATCTGTAATAGATGATATTTCAATATTATCTATGCTCATTTTATTTTTTTCTATAAGATAGAGTAATAGATCAAGTGGTCCTTCAAAATCATTGAGTTTAAATGTTGCCGACACTATCTTCACTCCTTATATTTTTTAGAGAACTCACATAATAATCCATCAGTAATCTGTGAATTCATAAAAAAATAACGATAAAATTACCATTTTAGTTTATAATTTGTTTGCTATTAATGCAAGAGTTATAAGGGATTTTCTAAAGAAATCAAGGCATAAAAAGTCACTCCCTGACTTATTATGCCTTAAATCTTACTCTTTCATGTCAAAAAATCTTTTTAAAGTGTATGGAATCATATCCCCTAACTTTGCTTTGCCTACATCAAATGCTGCAACAAGCTTATCCTCCCCTACTACATTTCCATCGAGGGAATAAACGATTGTGCCTATCTCATCCCCTTTAGCAATAGGGGCAATAGGCAAAGTATCATATTTTACTTCATAGGTTACCTTACTCTCAGAATTACCTTTAGGAAGTACAAAAGATTTTGTTTGAGCTACAGCAAGTTCAATTAATTTTTTGTCTCCTTTTTTAACAGGTATTCTTGCTACTATAGTACCTATCTGTGGACCTGATTTTACCATATAGTTTGCAAAACCGTAATCAAGGAGTTGTGCAGCTTCTCTAAAACGTATTTTCCCATCTGCTGCAGCCATGACTACTGCTATTAAATGTATGCCATCCCTGCTTGCAGTAGCACTTACACAATGTTTTGCTTCAGGAGTGTAGCCTGTTTTAAGACCTGTTATTCCTCTATACCATTTAATCATTTTATTAGTATTTGTAAGACCAAATTCAGTTTCCCCTTTTCTTGTCTTATGTGTTATTGTGTCCATCCAAATGGTGAGGGTTTTAGTTATATCAGGATATTTATTCATTAGTTCTCTTGACATAATGGCAATATCTTTAGCTGTTGAAATATGACCTTCTTCATGCAGTCCACATGCATTTTTAAATACTGTATTTTCCATTCCTAATTCTCTTGCTTTCTTGTTCATCATCTCAACAAATTGTTCTTCGCTTCCACCAATATATTCGCCCATAGCTACTGCTGCATCATTTGCTGAAGCGATAGCTATGCACTTGACAAGATCTCGTACTTTTTGTTCTTCACCTGGTTCCATGAATACTTGTGAACCACCCATATGTGCTGCATGCTCACTAATTGTTACAGTATCATCCCATGTGATTTTACCAGCTTGAATTGCATCGTGAATAAGTAGTAAGGTCATAATTTTAGTAATACTAGCAGGTGGAAGCTGTAGGGCTGAATTATTCTCTAAAAGTATTTTCCCACTTGAAGCTTCCATAAGCACATAACTTTTTGCTGTAGCTGCTATTTTTCTTTCCTCAGCTTTCTGAGGAGCCGCAAAAATACTTATGTTAGATATAATAAGTGTACATACCAGAATACTTAATAAAAATGACTTTCTTTTTAGCATATCAAGTCCTCCTTTATCTATGTATTTCTAGTATTTGTCACTTTAATAAAATTATACTTTTATTTTTAGCATTTTCTACTTTAATACACTTTAAGTTTGAATTTATATTCCCTATTCCTACTCACACTTAGTGCTAAAGCTGATTGGTCAATCTTCTACATAATTATTTAAAATATTTTCTTTATCTTCAAGTGATATGCCCCCAATAAGTTAGATTTTTAGGCTACTTATTGGGGGCATATCCTAAATATTGCAACTTTTTATAACGCAGTTACTATATTTTCAACTAAGCTTACAAAAACATTTTTAATTATATTGGAACTTTCAATAACCTCCTCATGGCATAGTGGCTGATCTAAAATGCCCGCTGCCATATTCGTAAGACAAGATATTCCTAAGACCTTGATACCACTATGATTAGCTACTATTACCTCTGGAACTGTACTCATACCTACTGCATCAGCACCTAATAAGCGTGCCATCCTAACTTCTGCAGGTGTTTCATAGGAAGGTCCTGTAAATCCCATATATATACCTTCTCTGATAACACAATTTATCTTTTTTGCTTCATCTTTAGCTATACTTATAAGCTTTCTATCATACGCTTCTGACATATCTGGGAATCTTGTGCCAAATTCTCTAAAATTAGGGCCTATAAGCGGATTAGTACCCATCATATTAATATGATCTGTAATAATCATCAGTTCCCCTTGGTGATATTTTTCATTCACACATCCTGCTGCATTGCTAACTATTAATATTTCTATTCCTATTTTCTTTAATACTCTTATGGGATAGGTTACTTGCTCCATTAAGTACCCTTCATAAAAATGAAATCGACCTTGCATGGCTATTATGGTTTTGTTACCTAAACTACCATATATGAGTTGTCCTTTATGTCCTTCAACTGTAGTTTTTGGAAAATGCGGAATCGTATCATAAGGTATTTCCACTTTATTTTCTATATGATTGACTAAGTCTCCTAAACCAGATCCTAAGATAATTGCTATTTTGGGAGGCTGTTTTATCTTCGTCATTATATAATTCATTGATTCACTAATCTTATCTAATGTTTGTTTCATAAAGCACCTCTTTCTTATGTCTATTTAAGTATATCTTTTACAAAGCTACTTCCTATGGGCAAAGAAGGTAATTCAAAATATTCAGCCACTGTCTGTCCTATATCAGCAAAAGATGTTCTTGTTCCTAAGTCATTATTTTGCTTAACCCTATGTCCAAAGACAAGTAAAGGAACATATTCTCTTGTATGATCTGTCCCAGGTATTGTAGGATCACAACCATGATCTGCTGTAATAATTAGAATATCTTCTTCTTTCATCTCGTTAATAATACGCGGAAGCTCCTTGTCAAATTCTTCCAGTCCTTTTCCATAGTTTAAATAATCATTCCTATGTCCCCACTTCATATCAAAGTCCACTAAATTTGTAAATATAATACCCGATTGATATTCTTTCATATATTCTAAAGTCGCACAAATACCTTCTAAGTTACTTTTTGTATGCTTTGCATAGGTAATACCCTCTTTTGCAAAAATATCCTCTATTTTACCCACTGCCGCAACCAAAACGTTATTTTGCTTAGCAAGAGAAAGTAAATTTGGAGTGGGAGGAACTACTGCATAGTCTCTTCTGTTTGTTGTACGTGTAAAATTTCCTTCTTCTCCAATAAAAGGTCTTGCTATTACTCTACCAACTTCATGCTCTCCAACTAGAATTTCTCTCGCAGCTTCACAAATAGCATAGAGTTCATTTAATGGAATGATTTCTTCATGGGCTGCAATCTGAAATACGCTATCTGCTGATGTATAAACAATGGGAAAACCTGTTTTTACATGCTCATTTCCAAGTTCTTCTATAATTGTTGTTCCTGATGCAGGATAATTGCCTATCACTTTTCTACCTATTTTGTTTTCTAAGGCTGTAATAATTTCTTTTGGAAACCCATTTAGATAAGTTGGAAACGGAGTCTTTGTATAAATGCCTATCATTTCCCAATGTCCAGTTGTTGTATCTTTGCCACTGGATAGTTCTGCTAAACGTGCAAATGATCCTAAAGAATCATTAAATCTTGGAACTTCTTTCATTCCCTCAATATTACCTAGACCAAGCTGAATCATATTTTTTAAATCTAAATCCTTACATTTGGTGTAGACATGTGCTAATGTATTTGCATGCTCATCGCCATATAATGCTGCATCCTCCATAGCTCCCATTCCAACACTATCTAAGACAATCCATATAACTCTTTTCATTGCCACACCTACCTTTGCTTTTATTATCGAAAATAAAAACCTCAACTATTTGATTATACAATTTATCTAATCAATAATCGAGGTTATATAGAACTATTATGCACGGGGATGAGCTTTTGAATACACTTCTTTTAAAGTTGCATTTTCTTTATTAAGCTGGGTATAGACCTGAGTAGTAGAAATATCAGAATGTCCTAACATCTGCTGTACTGATTTTAGATTTGCTCCATTTTGCATAAGATGAGCTGCAAAAGAATGTCTTAACATACGTGGTGTAATCTCGTCATCTAAAACCATATTTTTCGAATATATTTTAAGTATTTTCCAAAATCCTTGGCGCGTCATCTTTTTACCATTACAATTAACAAACAGATGTGTTTCTGAATTATCTCTTAACAGAACATGTCTTACTTGAGTCAAATACTTTTTCACTGCAGCTATTGCAGACTTTCCAATGGGGATAATCCTCTCTTTGTGATCATCACGACATATAATATATCCTTGTTGTAAATTAATATCTGTGGTATTTAATTCAATAAGTTCAGACACTCTAATTCCTGAAGCATATAAAAGCTCTAGCATCGCTCGGTCTCTTATGCCTTTAATATCGTTTGCATTTGGTTGGTTGAGCAAAAGATCAATTTGCTGCTCTGTCAATATTTTGGGTATCTTTTTGCTAATTTTGGGCAATTCAACTATATTAGCAGGGTTTTGCATTATAATTTCTTCTTTAACTAGATACTGACAAAACGCTCTAATAGCTGCTAATGTCCGCGAGATGGTGGCTGTTGATTTATTACAACTAGATTTCATGTAATCTAAATACTGATTAATAATTTTTTCATCAATACTTTCTACATTCCTCACTTGCAAGGTTTCTAGAAATTTTAAAAAATATTTTAGGTCTCTCTCATAAGATTGAACAGTATTCATCGAAGCAAGCTTAACACTTTGTAAATAAATGATAAATAGTCTAATATACTCTTCCATCTCGATTTCCCCTTTAGTATATATTGGTATTTTAAATCACTATACAATATTATTATACATAAAATGATTTTTATTGTCTATATTATTTGACTTTATATATAAATTTTATATATAAAGTATACATAAAAATAATACTTTTTAGTCATATTTCGTCTAATTCATATATAATTATAGTTTTATAGGGGAAAATACTTCTGGATTCAACTAGACTCAAATAGTATACCCTAAAATTTGAGGAAAAATTCTATGTTTCAATCAAAACTCTGTTTTCACCATCTATACTTTGTATATTTACACGAACAATCTCTTTTTTTGATGTTGGAATATTCTTACCAACAAAGTCCGGTCGAATGGGTAACTCTCTATGGCCTCTGTCAATTAATGTCGCCAATTTTATATAATTTGGTCTTCCAATATCCATGATGGCATCCATAGCTGCTCTTACTGTTCTTCCTGTATAAATAACATCATCAACTAATATGATCGTCTTTTGATTGATTGCTGTCGTTAAGCTACTACCATTAGTGATAGGTACTTGATTCTTTTTTTTTAAATCATCTCGGTAAAACGCAATATTTATTTTTTCAACAGGTATTTCAACACTTTCTATAAGTTTTATCTTTTCAGCAAGAATTTTAGCTAGTGGTACGCCTCGCGTTTCAATGCCAACTAAAATTATATCTTTAGCTCCTCTATTTGCTTCTATAATCTCATGTGATATTCTTGTTAATGCTCTGTTCATAGCTGCTTCATCCATTAGAACTTTATAACTTGTCATTTTGTTCCTCCCAATTTATCTATAAAAAACTCCCTAATTTTATACTTAGGAAGCTTTAATAAACATAAGGTGCACCCCTTCTTATATATTTCTTTATATTTATTGCAGCTTTTTTAGTTTATTAAGAATAGTTATGAAATATGGTGGCAATTCACTATCAAATTCTAGATATCGCCCTGTTGAAGGATGAACAAAACCTATAACCTTAGCATGTAAAGTCTGCTTATCCACGCCAAAGTTTTTGTTACTAGGTCCATATACTATATCTCCTAATATAGGATGACCAATATGTTTCATATGCACCCTTATTTGATGCGTTCTGCCAGTAAATAAAGTCAATTCTAAGTAGCT
The DNA here is from genome assembly GCA_023410675.1 of Bacillota bacterium. Taxonomy (GTDB): domain Bacteria; phylum Bacillota; class Clostridia; order Lachnospirales; family Cellulosilyticaceae; genus JAEYPM01. Next base: position 36,534 of record JAEYPM010000098.1, read on the forward strand.
AAAATTTTTATAGGTTTCAAGAACCCTATAGTGTGTTTTAGCATATCTACCATCTTTTGTTACTGCCATTTTTTTTCTGTCTCTTGGGTCTCTTCCTATAGGTAATTCAACAATTCCTTCTGTATCCTTAAATGTTCCATGGACAAGTGCATGATATTGCCTCTTAATATTGTGATCTTTTAAGAGACTTGATAGATGTAAATGAGCTTTGTCGTTTTTTGCTATCATAAGAAGACCTGAAGTATCTTTATCAATACGATGGACTATGCCAGGTCTTATCTCCCCATTAATAGACGACAACTGATCTTTTAAATGAAATAAAAGTGCATTCACCAAGGTTCCTGTATAATTACCCACTGCTGGATGAACAACCATTCCTTGAGGCTTATTTACAATGATAATATCTTCGTCTTGATAGATAATATCAATCGGAATATCTTCTGGAATAATGGCTACTTCTACAGGCTCTGGAATACAAACATTAATTCTGTCATTATTCTTTACTTTATATTTTACATTTGTTTCTGCCTCATTAACTGTTATATTGCCATTTGTTATCAATTTTTGTATAAATGTTCTTGTATAATCTGGAAATTTCTCAGCTAAATACTTGTCTAATCTAATATCAAATCCGTCTTGTACTATGAAATCGATAACTTCTTTCATCTTTTCCTGCCTCTTAGTTTATTTTTCGCCCTCAATTTCCTTTTGCATTTCTTTGGTATCACTATAAAATAAAGATAGTGCTAATATCCCCACACCACCAACTACCAAAATATCTGCAACATTAAAGACAGGGAAATTAATAGGAACAAAATAAATAAAGTCTCTCACATATCCAAATAAAAGCCTATCAATAAAGTTACCTATTGCACCAGCAGTAATAAATACTAATGCGAATCTAGCTATATCTCCCCATTTATCTTTTGGAAGCTTCATATAGATAAATGGAATAGTCAAAATAACACAAGCTACAATAATAAGTAAAAATGCTGTTTTACCTTGAAATATTCCAAAGGCAGCTCCTTTATTTTCAACATAAGTAAAATGGAGAACATTTTTCCATAGATAAATATCTCCATTTTGAATGAGATAACTGCTTAGCCAATATTTAGATACCTGATCTAAAGCTATAAGCAATAGCAATCCTATTATAGTTATGATTATCATCTATCTACTCCTCAATTCATGCACTTTGCTTAATGACATATTTCCACTGCAAAAACTAGTGCATCCTCAATTTCTTTTTCTTCTATATCCCTTACAATAATAGCTTTACCAATTTCCTCTAATAATATAAAAGATACTTTGCTATAAGATTTCTTTTTATCAAAACTCATCTGCTTTAGTACATCTACAGAAGCAAAATTTTCAATAGGTTTTAATAGTTCATATCGTTTAAACATATCAATAATCCCATTTAGTGCCTCTTGGGTTAAATAACCTCTTTTATAGCTGATATAGGATGCCATAGCACTACCATAGGCTACAGCTTCACCATGGGATATAGAAAAATCAGATAGGGTCTCAATTGCATGTCCTATGGTATGCCCAAAATTTAGGATTTTTCTAAGTCCTGATTCTTTTAAATCTAACGAAACAACCTCAGCCTTTACATTACACGACATATAAGTAAGTTCATGAAGTGTATCTTGATTGAGAGTAAATATGCTATCTTTATGGCTATGTAAAAACTCAAATAGGTTATGATCTTTAATGAGACCATGCTTAATAACTTCACTCAGTCCACCGATTAATTCTCTTTGTGGTAATGTGGAAAGAGTCTTTGTGTTGATATAAACAAGTATTGGATTATAAAAAGCACCGATCATATTTTTATGAGATAAATAATCTATGCCAACCTTCCCCCCAATACTACTGTCATTTTGAGCAACAATGGTGGTGGGAATCTGTATAAACGGAACCCCTCTCATATAACTAGAGGCAACAAAGCCAGCTATATCACCTACTACACCACCTCCAAGTGCAACAATCATGCCACTTCTATCTAACTTCCTTTCGATACAGGTATTGTAGATTTCTGTAACAGTATTACTATTTTTGTATTGTTCTCCTGGAACAATAATATGGCTGTCTACAGGTGCTACTTCTGCTAGGATTTCGCAAACCGATTCTAAATAGTGTTTTGCTACATTTTCATCTGTAATAACAAGTATCGAGCTTGGACTATGTACCTTAGCTATGCACTGACTTAAATGCTCAAATGTATCTGTAATGATAATATCATAATTTCTATTGGTATTACCTTGAAGTAATTTCATGTTAACCTCCAGCTATTCTTTACTATGCTAGACTATCATCATATAATGGCATATATTCTTTCGTAAAGAACTTATTGTCTTGTTTAGGAATGCTATCTTTATCTTCTAGTTGTTGATTTGCACCTTTATAGCTACCTGATAATTCACCTAGTGAATCCATAATTTTTTTGCCATCTATTTCTTCTTCAATTGTACTGCTATTAAGAAGTGCAAGTTGTCCCTCTATAACCTCTTTTATTTTAGCCTTATATGCAACATATTGTATTCTTAATTCATCTATTTTTTGACTGATTAAATACAACTCTTGTCTCGCTTTATCTGTAGCCTCTTCAGATCGTCTCTCTGCTTCTCTCTTAATTTGCTCTGCCTTTTTATAAGCATCATTTTTAATATTTTCCGCTTTCTCATAAGCATCTGTTTTGGTATCATGTGCCGTCTTGTCTGCAAGAATAAGAACATTTTGGATAGTAGATTCCATTGTCCTATAGTATTGTATACTTTCGTTAAGCATATTAATCTTATCTTTAAGAGCATAGTTTTCATTGGTTAATTCTTGAAAGGAATTTAATACTTCTTCCATAAATTCGTCTACTTCATTTGGCTTATACCCATTTACTGCTGACTTCTTAAATACTTTATTTTGAATATCTACTGGTGCTAACATAAAGAACCTCCCCATTAAATATACTTATAAATACATATTCTAATTTTTCCTTTTTTACTTGTTCCAATGACCTCATGAAGCTTGATTTTCCCATAACCTTTTATGGTTGCATAATCGCCTTCTTTTAACAAGGTATTATTGGATATACTTAATCCATTACATCTTGCTTTATCCTGCTCTATTAACTTTGCAGATGATGTTCTTGATAAAGAAAATCCAGCTGCTAACACACTATCTGCTCTAAGAGAAGCAACAGATGCATAGATTGCTTTTATATTTTCTTCTTTTAACTCAATTTGCTCCAAGGGGATTTCTTTAATTTCTATACTTTGATATCTTCCTATACTATTTAAGTTCCACATAATATAGTCCATAACATTTTTATGCAAAATAATATATGCTCCAAAATCAGCTACAATAATATCCCCTATCATATCACGGTTGATACCAGCTCCCATCAAGGCACCTAAAAAATCCCTATGGGTTAGTGGCTTACCTATTCCTGTTTTTACATTAAGCTTTAACCCACCTATAGGAAAATCCCATGGATGCTCTTTACTTGGGAAAAATCCTAACATTTGCCTTTCGGCATTTTCACAACCACCAAAAAATCCACAATTTTCTTCATTTAAAGTACCTATATACCTTCTTATAAGTTCACTCATCCACTCTTTTTTATAAAAGTTTGTATAATAGCTCTTATAGGTTTGCTTAATCTTTTGTGAATAACTAATGAACTGTTTGATAAATGCCTTTTCTTCTGGGTCCTTAATATGTTCTAAACGACTATTCATTTTATATCCTTATATTACATTTGTGGCAATATAGTTTTTTGTCGTATCTTATCAGGATTAATATTGACATGTTCTGGGGCAAATATAAATATATTCTCAGTAATTTTTTCTACATTGCCATTTAACGCATAACAAGCACCTGTTAAAAAATCTAGTGTTCTTAACATCTGAAACTTGTCCAGCTTTTCCATATTAACAATAATAGGTTTTTTTGCTTTTATGTATGAAGCAACTTCTTCAGTCATATCATAACTGAGCATAGTAAAATTAAGTATTTCCATTTTATTATTAGACTGATTGAGTTGCACAACTTTTGTTTGATAGCTATTGGATGATGTATGTGTACTTTTTGATAAATATTCTTTTTCTCTTGGCTCGTCTTGGATGTCATCGTCTTCATCATACTCATCTTGTATGGAAAACCAAGTTTTAAACTTATCCATTATTTTGCTCATTGTGTACTCCTCCTTATACTACTCTTAAAGATAATTTCTTTGGCCAAACAAAGCTGTACCTACTCTTATCATATTTGAACCTTCTTCTATAGCTACTTCGTAATCGTTACTCATTCCCATTGATAGTATTTCAATACTTATATTATCAAGCTTTTGCTTTCGTATGTCAACTGATAAGTTATAAAGTTCTTTAAATACAGGCCTATTATATTCAGGATCTTCAACATAAGGAGCAACTGTCATTAAGCCTTTTACTTTAATACCAGATAGTGCATTTAAATCCGCTAGTGCACGATAAACTTCCTCTTTTGTAAAACCAAATTTTGAATCTTCATTTGCAATATTTACCTCTAAAAGAACTTCTGATACTATATTTTTTTTGGTTGACTGTTTGCTAATCTCTTGTGCCAGTTTTAAACTATCTACTGAATGAATGAGTTTAACATTTCCGACAACATATTTCACCTTATTGGTTTGGAGGTGACCGATTAAGTGCCAGTGCACTTCTTGACTAATATCCGGTATTTTACTCATCAGTTCCTGCACTTTGTTTTCACCAAAGTGTAATTGGCCTAATTTATATAATTCTTTTATAGCACTTGCAGGGTATGTTTTAGATACTGCTATGAGTGTAATTTCGTTCTCATTTCTCCCTGTCTTCATAGCAGCTTTTTGTATATTTCTTTTTACATTCTCTAAGTTTTCTTTAAGCATATATTTCATTCCTTTATTTGTTTTGTATTTTCATATAACGTAATAAGTCATCTTCTTTGACGTTTTTGGGATTAGTAATTATTTTATCTAGTGCTTTAAGCCCATTATTTGTTGTACCTGGCTCAACAATTGCATATTCATCGTTTTGAGTAATCAGTTTAATCGACTTAAATTCAGCCACTTTACCGTTGATAGCATAAACACCTTTATGGGTTTCTATACTATCTAGTTTGACTATCTTTTGGTTTTGCATGTTATATATTTCATCATTGAGTACAATACTATTATTATTTCCTATTTCTTGAAGAATATATGTATGATTATCTTTTTCATATTGAACAGATACTTTAACCCACTCTGTTTTATCATTTCGCTTTCTCATAACACCATAATCATCACTTTGTCTTATGAGATAATCCGATGGCACCTTGATTAAAGTCCGTTCAACAATAGCTTGCAGCGGAATCTTTATCCCTTCATATTTACTTCCAATTTTAAAATTAATCTTTCTCATATTCAAAAATTCTGTCAGACTTTCATTCGTTTCAAACACTAACTTAACCTTTTCGTTTTCCTCTTGTACTTTTTTCTTTAGTCGAAAGTTTAAGTGAAGATCTCCATTTTCATAGAAATTTAAGCTAAACTGGTCATTTTCTTTAAATAAATGTGCCTTCTCTTTTTCAATATAGGTTATAATCTGCCATTCATCTTTCAGGATAAGTTTATATATTGGCATATCTTTTTCTATTATAGATTCCGCCAATAAATAATTGCTATTACTTATGTCATTATACAAAGATTTATAATCTGAGTAGTTTAACTTGTCCACTTTATCTATACTAAGCTTATTTTCACTTCCATCGATAATATAAGAGACCGTTCCCGTAACCTCTGCTTTTTCTATGGACTTTATATTACTCATTTGGTTAAATAGAACACTCTTTTTTCCCTTATCTTCTTTAATAACATCTGCTTTTTCTATGGTATAAAGATTCGTACGCTTTTCAATAATATTATCAAGTTTTTGCCTTGCTGTAATAACATGCTGCACTGTGTTATTCTCAATGTCTGTATAATAATCTTGAGCAATAGCTACTATTTCTTTATCTAATTCATAAAGATCATCTTGATAATAAGAAAGATCCTCTCTTTTTCCCTGTTTTGTATAGATGTTACTATCTATTTGATAGGTTTCCTGCTTGATTCTTTCAGTTTCGATCTCATCTGCAACAACGCATATATCACCATCTTTACTAACCTTTTCTCCTTCATCCGCGATATAATATAGCGTTCCCTTGTTATTACTTAAATACACCTTCTCATTTCGTACAATAAGGCCATTTAATGATAGTGAATTATCTATCACACCTAATTGTACTGTTTGCTGTGCTATCTTATTATATGAAAATATCTGATTCAGTTTAATAATGCCCCATACCAAAATAATAGATCCCACTAGCGTTATTATACATAGCTGTATCAATCTTTTCCTTCTTCTTTTCTTTAGTTTAATACGCTGCTTTTTTGTTAATTTTCTTCTTGGCTTATTTTGCTCTTTAATGCCCTCTTCTTTTATTTTCTTTGTAGTCGAAAGTTTATCATACTGTTTATCATTTAAATATGTATTTGTATTAGTATTTTTATTTGTATTTGTATTTGTATTTCTACTTCTTGAATATGGATTATAATAATCTCTTTTATAGTTATTGATGTCAATAATATTATTCTTACCACTATTTGAATTATTCTTTTTCACATATTCACTTCCAATCTACTCCTATATTATCTTTTATGATATAATGGAATACTCAATCTTGCAATACTTACCAAAAAAATAAAGACACAAAATGTGTCTTTATCTGGCTGTTTTTATAATAAAATACAAATTAACCCACCATTGCCTTCATTGATAATTTTTTGCAATGTTTCCTGCAATTTTTGTTGTGCATCTTCGGGCATTCTATACAACTTGTTTTGAAGTCCTTCATTAACGAGTTCATAAAGTGATTTACCAAAGATATTAGATTCCCATATTCTTGTTGGCTCAATTTGAAACTCACTTAGTAATGAATTAACTAAGTCTTCGCTTTGTTTTTCTGTTCCTACAATAGGTGAAACTTCTGTTTCAATATTTGCTTTAATGATATGGTAACTTGGAGCACTTGCCTTTAATTTTACACCAAATCTGTTGCCTTGTCTTACAATCTCTGGCTCATTTAATTGTAATTCATCAAACATAGGGCTTACAATACCATAACCTTTTTCTTTCACTTCATTTAGAGCATAAGCAACTTTATCATATTCTTTTTTAACTACTGAAAGTTCTCTAATCAGTGTCATCAGTTCATGATCTCCATGAATTTCTATACCAGTTGTTTCTGAAAGTATGTGATAGAATAATTCATCAGTTGTGTTAAGATCTATTTTCACAACACCTTCACCAAGCTGTATCTTTTCTAAATAGACATTTTTAACAAAGTCTATCTCTCTAAATTTATCTATACTTTCCTTTATTTGTCTGATATTCTCTAAAGGAAAAACATATTCTTTGATGTAATCGATACAGGCTTTCTTAAGCCAATGGTCCCTCCCTAGTGCTTCAATCCATTTTGGAAGTGAAAATTGTATTTCATTTAGTGGAAACTCATGCAATATCTTTTCAAGTAATTGGTTAATATCTTCAACCTTCATTTGTGCTATATCCATTGGTACTACTGGCACATCATACTCTCTTGATAGTATGTTTGCTTCTTCAAGTATCGAAATGTCAAAAGGCTTTTTGGTATTATATATTACAATAAATGGTTTCCCAAGCTTTTTGAGTTCCGTAATCGTTTTTTGTTCAGCCTCTATGTAACTTGATCTTGATATGCCTGTAATACTACTATCAGCCGTTACAACAATGCCAATTGTAGCATGATCCGTGATGACCTTTTTTGTACCAATTTCTGCTGCCTTTGAAAAAGGAATTTCTTCCTCAAACCAAGGTGTTTTGACCATACGTGGTGTATTGTTATAAATATGCCCCTCAGCCTCTGGCACCATGTATCCCACACAATCTATCATTCTTATTTTTACATCAAAATCTCCACCGATTGTTATACTAATGGCTTCATTAGGTATAAACTTAGGTTCTGTTGTGGTAATGACTTTACCATCTCCACTTTGAGGCAGTTCATCTTGCATGCGTTCCTTAGTATATTCATTGTGTATATTAGGAATAACTAGTGTTTCCATAAATCGTTTAATTAATGTTGATTTACCTGTCCTTACAGGTCCTACTACGCCTATATATATATCACCATTTGTTCTTTCAGAAATATCTCTGTATATATCGTAATATTCCATCTGAAATACCTCCTTATATATATTAAAAATGTATGGGTACATTTAAATATATGTAATTAATGGCAATATATGCTTAAATAATAGGACTTATCTAATAAAAATCTTCTTCCTTCTTATCACGTATCATAAGATTTGTAGCAGCTTCCTTTGCGTTAGCATTTTCAAATAAAACCTTATAGATAACACTTAATATTGGCATATCCACTTGATACTTTTTCATTAGATTGTATCCTGCTTTTGTTGTAGGAACTCCTTCTACTACCATGTTCACCTTTTTTATTGCTTCATCTATTGTATAGCCTTGTCCAATAAGCTCGCCTGCTCTTCTATTCCTACTATGACCACTTGTACATGTTACAATAAGATCACCGATACCAGCTAGTCCTCTAAATGTATCAATATGCCCACCCATGGCAACGCCAAGACGTGCAATCTCCGCAATACCTCTTGTAATAAGAGCTGCTTTAGTATTGTCTCCATAGCCACAGCCTTCCACAGCTCCTGCGGCTAATGCTATTACATTTTTTAGAGCTCCTGCGACTTCTACCCCTATAATATCTTCATTGGTGTAAACTCTAAAATAATTATTCATAAATACATCTTGGATGTGTGTAGCTGCTTTCATATTATTGCTACTCACCACTACTGTAGTAGGCATATGTCTTGCGACTTCTTCTGCATGACTTGGTCCTGATAATACTACTACTTCATTGTCAATTTCCTCATTGATGACTTCTGATAACCTTAGAAGTGTCTCTTGTTCAATTCCCTTAGCAACATTTACGATAATAGCTTTATCTGATATAAAAGGCTTAAATCTTTTTGCAGTTTCTCTTACAAATTTAGAGGGTACTGCAAATACAATAATATCTTTATCTAAAGCTGCTTCCTTTTCACAAGTTGTAAAGGCAATTTCAAGTGGAATTTTGATCCCTGGAAGGCACCTTTTATTTTCCATATATTTTAATATAGCGTCTTTTTCTAAATCATCATAACACCACATGGTTACATGATTGCCATTTTCATTTAATAAAAGTCCTAATGCAAGTCCCCAGCTACCTGCACCTATTACACTGATATGACACATATTTACTACTCCTATCTATTCTATTTTTTACTTACTATTTTTAATTCGGTACCATTAATAATCCTTTTTATATTTTCACTGTGCCTAAAAGCAGTGACGGCAAAAACCACACAACCTAGAATGATTGCTTCTATCTTATAAGTATAATGAGAACTGAATATTCCTATAAGTATAGGAATAGATGCTGTCATCATTAATGAGCTTATCGATACAATTTTTGTTATGATACATGTAATAATAAAAACTAGCCCTGCTATACAACCTATTCTAATGTCTAAAGCAAATAGCATGCCAACACTTACAGCAATTCCTTTGCCTCCCTTAAACCCAAAAAATATTGGATAACTATGCCCTAGTATTGCACCTATTCCTGTATAAAGGGCTACAATCAACGTTTGTTCATCAAATAATGCTGTTGTTATGATAATAGCTAATACACACTTAAAAAAGTCACATAAAAAAACTATCAGACCTGCCTTTTTCCCTAATACTCTCAAAGTATTAGTGGCTCCAGCATTACCACTACCATGTTTTTTAATATCTATCCCCTTAATTTTGCCATATAATATTGCTGATTGGATACCTCCAAACATATACCCAATAATCCATGCTACTAATCTATACATCCTTAATCCCTCTCACCTTTTTCTCTAATAATTAATCTAATTGGTGTTCCTTTAAATCCAAAAGCTTCTCTCATTTGATTTTCAATATATCTTATATAAGAAAAGTGTGCTAACTCTTTATCATTTACAAAAAGTACAAAAGTTGGTGGTTTAACACTTACTTGTGTCATATAGAAAATTTTAAGAGCTTTACCTTTATCAGAAGGTGGCTGATTCATACTCATTGCTTCATAGAGCACTTCATTGATAACACCTGTGCTAATTCTTAATGATTGGGTTTGAGCAATAGTACTTATCATTTCAAAGATTTTTGGGATTCTTTGCCCAGTTTTTGCAGATATAAACATACATGGTGCATACGTCATAAATGCTAGGGTGTTAACAATATTCTTTAAATATTTATTCATGGTCTTATCATCTTTTTCTATAGCATCCCACTTATTTACTGCAATAATACATCCTTTTCCTGCTTCATGAGCTATTCCTGCTATTTTTGTATCTTGCTCAGTAATACCCTCTTGTGCATCAATCAATATAATAACTATATCTGCTCTTTCTACTGCTGCTATAGTACGCAAAACACTATATTTTTCTATTGCTTCAGTTACTTTTTTCTTTTTTCTAAGCCCTGCTGTGTCTATAAAAATGTATTTTTGATCATCAATTGTCACTTCAGTGTCTACTGCATCTCTGGTGGTCCCTGCAATATCACTTACAATAACTCTTTCTTCACCTACTATCTTATTGATTAAAGATGATTTTCCTACATTAGGCTTCCCTACTATAGCAACCTTTATTGCTTCATCATCTTCAGAATCATCTGCTGCTATGTTAAAATGAGATACTATTTCATCAAGTAAGTCTCCAAAATTTAGGGATTGACCACCTGATACAGGAATAGGATCACCGAGTCCTAGATTGTAAAATTCATAAATACTCATGCTTTGTGTAACCATATCATCAACTTTGTTGACTGCTAATACAACAGGTTTTTGAGATTTCCTAAGCATATTTGCTACATGCATATCTGAGTCTGTAAGTCCTGTTTTTGAATCAACTAAAAATAAAATAACATCTGCTGAATCTATAGCAGCTTCTGCCTGTCTTCTCATTTGGCTCAAAATAACATCTGTACTTTCTGGCTCTATACCGCCAGTATCTACAAGGGTGAATTTATGATTGAGCCATTCTACCTCAGCATATATTCTATCCCTTGTAACGCCAGGGGTATCGTCTACTATAGATATTCTTGATTTGGCTAGTCTATTAAACAGGGTTGATTTCCCCACATTAGGCCTTCCTATAACTGCTACTATTGGTTTGCTCATGCGTTCTTCTCCTTTATAGCTAAAATAGCCTTTAACCACTCCTTGCCATGGTTAGGCATGATGACTACTTGTTTGTTTAACTCTTTTGCTATTGTATCAATTGTATAGTCATCTAACAAGACTTGTTCTCCACATTTTAACATGTTTTCTGCTAATAGAATAGCCTCTCCCAGTTTTTCTTTGGTTTTTAGTGTACGAACTATATCTGCTCCTGTTAAAAGTCCAGTAACAGTGATATGCTCTCCAAAAAAATCATTTTCAACAGGATAAATATAAGCTGTAAGACCTGGAAATTTCTTATTAACTTCTATAATACATTCTTTTATGAAGTTTTCTGTTATTTTCCCTGTAGCAATAGAGACCTCCAATTTATCGTCTATAACTAAATCTATTTTTTCAAGTGATTTTTTTAGTTCATATTTAAATTTAGTTAACATCCCAACGCCATTATCAAGAACTGGGAAATCCTCATATTCTTTGTAAACAGGTAAATCCACATCAGCTGTAGTATAAAATTCATCGGCTGCAAATATAAACCGTGTATTCATTTTTTCTAAATAATAGTGTTGCCACTTATTCACAGTATCAATGACCTCTTTTGCAGAAGACTTATCAAAAGGCACAAGTTTATCAAGCTGATCACGATATTTAGAAATACCTACTGGAACTACTGTTAACGATAAAATATCTGGAATAAATACACTTAAGTCTTTAATAGTGGTTTCTAAAACATCTCCATCATTAATTCCTTTGCAAAGAACAATTTGCCCATTAATTTTAATACCAGCATCAATAAGCATTTTAATTTGAGTGATAATGTTTCCTGCAAATTTGTTATTAAGTAAGCTAATTCTAACCTCTGGCAACGTAGCATGGATTGATATATTAATTGGCGAAAGTTTGTGCTTAATAAGTCTATCCATGTCCTTTTCTGACATATTCGTCAAGGTTATATAATTACCATTTAAATAAGACATTCTCCAATCATCATCTTTAAAATAAACAGTATCTCTCATGTTTGGCGGAAGCTGATCAATAAAACAAAACTTACACTTATTTCTACATCTAATAAGTTCATCCATTAAACTATTTTCGAAAACAAGTCCTAGATCCTCATTATATTCTTTATCAATTTCCAAAAGCCAAACTTCACCATCTCTTTTTCGAACTTGAATTTCTATGTATTCCTCAGCTAGGAAATAGCGATAGTCAAATACATCTTCTATATTTTGATTGTTAATAGAAAGTAATGTATCCCCTGGTTCTAGTTCCATTTCTTCTGCAATACTTCCTGGCTGAACTTTTATTATCTTATGCTCTTTAAATTTCATTTCTTCATCTCCTGGTTCTACTTCACTTCTTTAAAGCCATAAATGCTCCTAATGTCCCCCTTTTGCCCTCACTTGCTCTATGAGAGAAAAAAACGTCCTTATTACACGAAGTACATAGGCTTGATATACATATATTCTTTTCAAGAATTCCATTCTTTATGAGTATTTGTTTATTGCTCTCCCATAAATCAATCTTATATTTGCTATTTGAAGGATTATACATAATAAATGAACTTTGACCAAATAAATTGATAAATTCATCGGCAACTGCCTTATCTACCTCAAAACAACAGGGGCCAATGGAAGGTCCTATAGCTACCTCAATTTCTTCAGGGTTAATGCCCTCTTTATTCTTCCATAAATCAACCATTCCCTTTGCTATATCCTGAACTGTTCCTCTCCATCCTGCATGTGCCATTCCTATAACCTGTGACGTGGGAGCATAAAAAAACAATGGAACACAATCTGCATAATGGGTAACTAAGGTAACATTTCTTTCTTTGGTATAGATACCATCTACACTATCCCACTTATTTGGATATATTATTCCATTGCCTTTATTCAACGAGGTAACTTCTACTATGTTCGTTTCATGTACTTGTTTTGATAATACTAGGCTATCTACCTTTACCCCTATAGCCTCACATATCCTTTCATAATTTTCGATCACATTCTCTCTTATATCACCTCTATTAAACCCTAAGTTTAAGCTAGAACAATCTCCTGTGCTCACCCCACCGTTTCTAGTTGTAAAGCAATGAATTAAATCAGAACTATTCTTCCATTTATTAAAAATCACATAATCAATACCATTTTTATTAATGCATGTGCATGAATGGTTTTGCATGCAGCTATCCTCCTTAAAATGCAGCTATAATATGGGTTAATGTTGTATCTAATATTTCTATAATATCAAATCTACAATTTGCATAGCTGTGTGATTGAGATCTTAGAAAATACTGTGCAACATATGTTATCTTTTGCTGTTTCTTATAATTTACTGCTTCTCTTGGGTACCCAAATGAACTTTTTGCTCTGTATTTTACTTCAATAAATATAAAATAATTTTCATGCTGTGCAATGATATCAATTTCTCCAATTTTACATCTATAGTTCATACACAATATTAAATATCCCTTTGCCTCAAGATACTCTTTTGCCATCTGTTCATATTTAGTACCAATCTGTCTTTTGTTAAGTGTCTGACTTTGTTTTAGCGTAGAGTTCATCCATATCTCCTACAAATACCATGATCTTTGCCACAATTTCATAAAGCTGTGGTGGAATAAAACTTCCTACTTCAAGCTCTGTTAAAATTGTCGCCAAATTATCATCTTTATAAACAGGGATATGATGCTTATTTGCTTCTTCAATAATATTGTCTGCAACTTCTCCTTTTCCTAATGCAACAACTTGTGGTGCATTCATCTCTGGCGTATAGCTAAGTGCGGCTGCTTTTTTAATATCTTTTTTCACATATTTTTTACTCATAGAGCACCCCTTAGGCCTTTATATCCATATGACTTATTGTTTCGTAAGCACTTTCCTTAAAAGGTAATTCTTTCTCATCATCACTATTTAAATAACCCCATAAAACACTTTTTATATTATAACCTAAAGTGCTTATCTCGTTTTCTATTTGTTCTGTATACTTTGTAATATGGTTTCTAACGTCTTCATTTATTACGTTAAAGGTCAAGTAAATTTCTTTATCTTTTTTATTAATATGTATTTCAATATGTTCTATATGGGGCATATCTAATGCGAGTACTATATAGATATTATCTATGCTTTCTTTTGTATTTTTCCTATATTTTTGTGGTTTTAAAAAATACAGTTCACCTTGAAGCACTTGGTTGTGGTAGGTCATAGGGAAAATAAAATGATGCCCCTCTTGATTAAGATTAGCAATAACCTTGATATTCTCTTTAAGTGCATCTATTTGTCTTTTATCATCTGGCTTAGCTATTAATTTTTCTAGTGTATCTAATACTTCCTTCGCCGTTTTTGTAAAAGTAAAAGCCTTATCTAATTCTTTCTCATTATTGCTATGATCAGTTTTAAGCTTTTGCATATCCATAGTATGTCTTTTATCATATAATTCCAGTAAAACCTGTTTCATTAAATCAGTATCTTTTAATAATACTTCTGGAATATTCTTACCATCTAACCTAATAGCATTGTTTTTATTTTTTTCGCTTTCATTTAAGAGAATATCAGCCTTTATCTTCAAATCACTTATATTTAAATCATTGATATCTAAATCACTGGAGCCTAAATTACTTGTATTTATATTCCCCTTATTTAAATCGCTTATGTCCATAGTCTCTATATATGTCTTTAATATTTGATGAAGATCATTTGTTTTAATATCTTTTGCGAGTACATAAAATACTTCTTTTAAGTCTTCTATTAAAGGAAGTTGGCTAACCATATCTTTTATAGATGTAGTAAGGCTTGTTACGCCATTTTCCCTAATGGTTTGTACGTATCTTAAATCTGTATCACTCCATGGTTTTTCGAAGGCTGCAAGATTTGCTAAAACCTTAGGCGGAATATTAAATTCTTTTGTAAAATAATAGGTTTTCAAGAGCATATTTTTATCTAATGGCAACTGTTTGCTCATAAAATCTGAAATAATCTCTTTCATAATATTGTTTTTTGGCAGCGTCAGTTCATGAACGACCTTATCTATAATGTCTACTTTATCTTCTAAAGGATGGTTGGTATTTTCTATGTTACTAATAAATAACTTACCATCTGTTTTATCTTTTACAATAAAAGACATGCGTTCATCTAATTTGAGTGTATCATTGATGATAACTGGTATTTGCACATTGGGTCTTATTTCAAGTACATAGCTATTTTCACCTAAATTTTTTACTGTTCCTTTGATTAAGTCACCAACCTTAAGCATATCCATTAATAACTGTTTATAACGCAGTGCTAAACTTATTTTTTGATTTTCTGATAGCTGTTGTGAGCTAAGCTGCTTTTGCAAATCGTTTAATAGCTGTGTATTGGTTATCAAAATATCCCCTCATTTTTCAAAAATGATTTTCTATGAAGCGGTGTTATTCCATAGGTTCTAATTGCCGTATAGTGCATTTCACTGCCATAACCTTTGTTTTGCTCCCATGCATATTCTGGATACTCTTTGGCATATTCCTTCATCATACGATCTCTTGTTACTTTTGCAATAATGCTTGCTGCTGCTATAGAAGCACTCTTATTATCCCCGCTAATAATAGCATGCTGCTTTTTTTCTATATTAGGAATACACATATTACCATCTACGCAAACAATATTATAGTTTGTTGTTAGCTTATTTAATGCGATCTGCATTGCTTTATATGTTGCCTGTAGAATATTAATAGAATCGATGGTCTGAGCATCAACAATCCCAATGCCTATATCAATTGCTACTTCTTGTATTTTTGGGAATAACTCCTCTCTTTTATCTTCGGATAATTTTTTTGAATCCTTAACCCCCATTAAATGTGCGTTATATGGGAGAATAACTGCTGCAGCCACTACTGGCCCTGCAAGGGGTCCTCTACCTACTTCATCAACACCAGCAAGTACGAGTGATTGTTCATGAAATACTTCATCAAAATCTAGCTTTAATGCCCAGTCACTTGCTTCATCTTGATGCTTTTCTAACTTTCTTAAGTACTGTTTATATAGTTTGATAACGCCAGGTCTTTTGTCTTCTTCAAGTGTTTGCAAATACATTTTTAGCTTATCTATTTCTAATAGCCTAAGTGTTTGTTCAATGGCACTTATTTTCATATCCGTTGATTTACCTGTCATTAGTTTTCTCCTAGACACAATGTATTCTTAAAAATTTAGTGAATAAATCCTATTGAATTAAAAGGATATATTTTAAGCCCACCCTTAGCAAAAATCTGCTCTCTTTTTATACTTCCAAATATTCTACTATCTCCACTAATCTCTCTATTATCTCCCATCACAAAATAGCTGTCTCCTGGAACAGTAAAAGGGAAAGTAATATCAGATGGATATAGTTCATAAGTACTATTTAAAGTATATAAATAGCCTGATTCATCTAGTGCTGTGCCATTAACATAGACATTTCCATCAATAAGGTTTATAACATCTCCTGGTTCTCCCACCACACGTTTGACTAAGTTCGTTCCTTCATGATTAAAGACTACTATTTCTCCTCTTACCGGATCTCGATAATAAAAAGGTATTCGATTAACGATAACATGATCGCCAATATTAATTGTATCTATCATAGAACCTGTAGGTATTTTTGTGTGTGCTGCTGCAAAATTTGTAATCATAAGCCCTACCAACATTGCAAGTACAGGCTCTTTTATTGCTTCAATTATCTTTTTTATCTGATCCATAAAATAATCTATCTCCTTTATTAATTTTACGTTAATGTTATTTAACTATACCTATTCGACTAAAAGGATATATTCTAAATACAGCTTTTGCACATATTTCATCTCTAGAAATAGGTCCAAAAAATCTACTATCCGCACTATCTTGCCGATTATCTCCCATGAGGAAATAATATCCTTTTGGAATAGTATAAGGATACTTTATATTGGTCGTATACATATAGGTATGTCCATCTTCAAATACATAGTCACTTTCATCTAGCTTAATTTGATTAATATACACATAGCCATCAACTATATTAACCTCATCTCCTGCCTGGGCAATCACTCTTTTTATAAGGTTTTCTCCATTTTGTTTAAAGACAACGATCTCACCTTTTATTGGATCTCTATAGTAGTAAGGTATTCTATTAATGATCAGATGGTCATTTGGCATGATTGTGCTGATCATTGACCCTGTAGGAATCATAGTATGGCTAACAATAAAGCTGGAAATCATAAGTGCTGCTAATATTGCTAAAGCAGGTTCTTTGATTGCTTCGATAAATGTCTTTACAGTATTTATCATTTTCATCACACTTTCTTCTATTAATGGCATTCACCACTTGGAACTTCAAGAGTTATTTGCCCTAATTTCCCCCCTCTAAACTCGTCTAAAATCATTTGTGCAGTTCTTAATTCATCAACTTCTCCTTTTGCAATAAGAATACCTCTTTTTTTACCAATCTCAAGAAAAGCAGAATATGTATCTTGCTCCTCTTCTAAGATTACATTATATCTATCTTCTATTTTATTCTTAAATAAGGATTGTGAAAGTTTTAAGAAACTCATTGCTATATCTCTAGCATCTAATATATTATCATTAATTGACCCAATAAAAGCTAATTTCCTTGCTACATCTTGATCCTCAAATTTGGGCCATAGCATACCTGGGGTATCTAGAAGTTCAAACCCTTTTTTAATTTTTATCCACTGTTTACCTTTGGTTACGCCAGGCTTATCCCCTGTTTTGGCTGTCTTTTTTCCAACCAGTGAATTAATAAATGTGGATTTCCCTACATTGGGTATACCAACAATCATAGCTCTAATTGGTCTATATATTCTGCCTCTGGCTTTATCTTTTTCAATCTTAGGTTTTAATATTTCTTCTGCTAACCTTATTACATCCTTAATACCATTTCCTGATGTTGCAACTAATGGAATAACCTTAGTATTGTTACTACTATACCATTCACTCCACTGTTTCGTAGCAGATCCCTCTGCTAAATCTGATTTATTCAAAACAATGATTTTAGGTTTGTTTTTTATTAATTTATCGATATCGGGATTTTTTGTACTAAGGGGTGCTCTTGCATCAACAAGCTCAATAATGATATCTACGAGCTTTAAATTTTCTTCCATCATTCTTTTTGTTTTGGTCATATGACCTGGGTACCACTGTATATCCATATGTTTCACCTTATTTATTATTTTCTATTGTACTATATTTATAAAGAATATAAAACTGTTAACTATAGAATTTACATTATAGGTTATTGTTTATACTCCATAATCTTATTAAGAATAATAAAAAAGGGACCTAGTAGTCCCTCTCTCAAATTATTTTATTAATTCTTTAACTTTAGCGTACTTACCTGATCTGCCACGTAAGTAATTGAGTTTTGCACGTCTTACTTTTCCTAAACGTACAACTTCAATTTTTTCAATGTTTGGAGAATGAAGTGGCCATGTCTTTTCAACGCCAACACCATAAGACATTCTTCTTACAGTAAATGTTTCACGAACACCACCATTTTGTCTTTTTAAAACAGTTCCTTCAAACATTTGAATACGTTCTTTTTGCCCCTCTTTAATTCTCGCATAAACACGAATGGTATCGCCAGCTTTAAAAGAAGGGATCTCGTTTTTTAGTTGTGCATTTTCAATTTCTCTAATAATTGGATTCATAGTTTTCTCCTTTTTTCAAAGATGTTCTTAACATTTATATATGACAGAGGACCATCCGTAATAACATTCAAAATTATAGCATATCTTTATTGCTCTTGCAACTTTTTTTTACATATTCCTCTATAAACTTTCTCTCACCTTGTGATAAGTCTATCTTCTCTAATAAGTCAGGCCTTTTTAATAGGGTATTAATGATGCTTTGCTTATGACGATAGTCTGATATCTTTTTGTGGTTTCCAGAAAGAAGAACTTCCGGAACAGTTCTGCCTAAAAATTCAGGCGGCCTAGTATATTGAGGATACTCTAGAAATCCTTGACTGAAGCTTTCTTCTTGAAAGGATTCCTCTTTTCCTAAAACGCCAGGTATTAATCTTACTATGCTATCTGTAACAACTAGTGCAGGAAGCTCCCCGCCCGTCAAGACGTAATCGCCAATAGATATTTCATCTGTAACAATTTCATCTATAACTCTTTGATCTACACCTTCATAATGGCCACATAAAATAACTATATTCTCTTCCTTTGCGAACGTTTTAGCCATGTCTTGATTCCATACTTTACCTTGAGGTGTCATATATAAAACACGCATAGGGGCATTATTTGTGGCAGTTTCTTTTATATACTGGTAGCAATCATATATTGGCTGAGCTCTCATAAGCATCCCAGCTCCACCACCATAGGGATAGTCATCTACTTGCATGTGTTTATTATCAGAAAATTTTCTAATATCAATACTACTTATATCTACAATTCTAGCTTTTCTTGCCCTCCCTATAATACTGCAATTAAGCATAGCATCTATAGTCTCTGTAAATAAAGTCATGATGGTTATTTTCATAAGTCTTCTAGTCCCTCTAAAAGTTTAACTATCATTTTTTTATTTTCGATATCAACTTTTATTATGACATCTTTAATTGCAGGGATAAGCATTTGCTTTGATGACTCCTTACTTTCTATAACATAGACATCATTGCTACCTGTAGCAATAATATCAATAATTTTGCCTAGATTTCTTCCTTCATCAGTCGTTACCTCTATATCAAGTAAGTCTCTGATATAATATTCATCTTTTCCTAAAGGCAAAGAATCTTTTCTGTCAATTTTTATTAGGGTGTTTTTTAGAAACTCTGCGTCATTTATGCTATCTATCCCCTTTAATTTTAATAGGACATATTCTTTATGATATCTTACGGTTTCTATTTCATATTCACTTGTATTTTTGCTCACTATATAAATGTTTTTTAATTTTTCAAACCTTTTTTTATCATCTGTACTAGGGATAACTCTTAGTTCACCTTTTATTCCATGGGTATTAACAATTTTACCTATTGTAAACATTTCCTTCATACCTAATCCATCCTTTAATTACATTGTATTTATAGCATTTAGTGAATGCACATAGTATTGAATTCACATAGTATTCTTAAGTATTAAAATGTGAATTCTATAAATGCTATAAAAGTTAAAGGTTAGGGATAACCCTAACCTACTCTTGAATAATATCTACTACAACTTTCTTACTTGAACTAGGAGTTGCAGCTTTAACAATTGTACGTATTGATTTTGCAATACGTCCTTGCTTGCCAATGATTTTTCCCATGTCTTCGGATGCTACTTTTACTTCCAAAACGATTTTATCGTCTTGTTCAATTTCTGACACCAAAACACTTTCTGGGTCATTAACCAATTCTTTAGCGATCATTTCAACTAAACTTTTCATAGGAAAACCTCCTAAAAGTATTACATCTGAATACCTGCTTTTTTGAATAAGCCTTTTACTGTATTCGTTGGTTGTGCACCATTTCCAAGCCATTTTTGAACTGCTTCTTGATTGATGCTTAATTCATTTGGTTCTTGGCATGGGTTATAATAACCAACTTCTTCAATGAAACGACCATCTCTTGGTGATCGTGCATCTGCTACTACGATTCTATAGAAAGGAGCTTTCTTTTGTCCCATTCTTTTTAAACGAATTTTAACTGCCACTATTGTCACCTCCTTAATCATCATAAATATTTATTTACATAAAAGGAAATTTAAATTTGCCTTTTTTGCCCTTCATACCACCTGAAAACTGTTTCATCACATCTTTCATTTGCTCAAACTGTTTGATCAGGCGATTAACTTCCTGAATATCTCTTCCAGAGCCTTTTGCAATTCTCTTTTTTCTCTGCATATTTAAGATATTAGGATTTAATCTTTCTTCTCTTGTCATAGAAAGTATAATAGCTTCAATATGAGCCATCTGCTTATCATCTATATCAATATCACCTAGCTTAGCAGTATTTAATCCAGGGATCATACCAATGAGCTGGTTAAGTGGTCCCATTTGTTTCACTTGCTGCATCTGTTCTAAGAAATCATCAAAATTAAATTCTGCTTTTCTAAACTTTGCTTCAAGTTCTTTTGCTTTATTCTCATCAAAATTTTGCTGTGCTTTTTCAATAAGTGTCAGCATATCACCCATACCTAAAATACGTGACGCTATACGCTCTGGATGAAAAGGTTCTAAATCTCCTAATTTTTCTCCCATACCAACGTATTTTATAGGCTTGTTTGTAACAGCTTTTACTGATAGAGCCGCCCCACCTCTACTGTCACCATCTAGCTTAGTCACGATGACACCATCTATACCAATTGTCTCATTAAATGATTCAGCTACATTAACAGCATCTTGACCTGTCATGGCATCCACAACAAGTAGTATTTCTTGAGGCTTAACTTCAGATTTTATTGACTTTAGTTCCTCCATAAGTAATTCATCGATATGCAGTCTTCCTGCCGTATCCACAATAACAACATCATGATTATTCTCTTTGGCATGTTCTATAGCTTTTTTAGCTATCTCCACAGGAGAATGGTCTGTTCCTAAGGAAAAAACAGGGATGTTGACTTGCTTGCCAACTGTCTTTAACTGATCAATAGCTGCTGGTCTATAAATGTCACATGCAGCTAAAAGGGGTCTCTTTCCCTGAGACTTTATAACTGAAGCAAGTTTAGCACTTGTGGTTGTTTTACCAGCTCCTTGAAGACCAATCATCATAACAGTTGTTATCCCTTTTGTCGCAAAAGATATCCTACTGTTCGAACTACCCATAAGGGTAATCAGTTCTTCATTGACAATTTTAATCACTTGTTGTCCTGGTGTTAAACTTTCTAGTACTTCTGTCCCTATTGCTCGTTCTTCAATTGTTTTAATGAAGTTTTTTACTACTTTAAAGTTAACATCTGCTTCTAAAAGAGCTACTTTAACTTCTCTTAGAGCTAGTTTAATGTCTTTATCTGTTAACTTGCCTTTTTTCCTAAGCTGTTTGAAAACATCTTGTAATTTAGATGATAATTGATCAAAAGGCATGTAAAAAGTCCTCCTAAATGTTATTCTTTAATAAAGTTATATGATTGGATAGATCTCCTAATCTACTTTTTAGAGGTATGCTCTCGACATCCTTTTCAAAAGTATGGACTATCTCTTCTATATTTTCTATAATTTTTTTCTGAGCTTTATGTTTTTCATAAAGACGCAGTTTGTTTTCATAGTCGAGTAATTTTTGTTCTGCCTTTTTTATTGTATCAAAAACACTTTGCCTGCTAATACTGTACTGCACAGATAATTCACCGAGTGATAAGTCATCAAAATAGTAGCTATATATTAAATCTCGTTGCTTTTCTGTAAGTAAAGTACAGTAAAAATCAAACAAATACGTAATTAATACAAACTTTTCCATACAACACCTCAACTAGTGTCAGTCATTTTTGCTTTACACATGAATTATAATGAAATAAGCTCACTTTGTCAACTAAAATTATTCGCTTTCATTAAGAATGTATGATTCATTTATGATAATGTCCTAGTGTACCACAAATGATTATGTCCTATATGGAATATATATTGTATAATAAAACCTCATGACTAAGAGATGAGGTGAACATAATTAGAAAGGTAATACTCA
>JAEYPM010000030.1 GCA_023410675.1 Bacillota bacterium
AAAACAATTATCTGACTAAATAGGGCAGTAACTATACAAATAAGTAATAAATGTTTGAAGCCATTCATATTATTTCACCTTCCTTTTCAGTTCGCTTAGCTATTTTTCAAATGTTAGTTCTGGAGCAGCACTAGGGTCAATTCTAGCAGCAGAAATATCCAAGATATAGCCTACTTCATAATAAAATCTATTTAGGTCTATGGTTTGGTGCTGAACTACATTAAAATGATCAATCGTTATTTTATCATGTGATAAAGGCGTAATAGAGGCTAAAGCATAGAGGTCAATGGGGTTTATAGAGTGGCATTCTGCATAGTACTCAAGTATAGCATGAGCAGTTTCAAGAAAATTTAGGTCACTTTTTAAGTCTTGTATCAAATCTTGTGTACGAAAATAAGCTTTTATAGCATTAGCATCCTTTCTTATTGCTGCATCATTTGTATAGCCACTTAACATTTCCTCTAGCTGATTTGAAGCAAGAGAAATATGATTATGCTGAGCAGCCAAATGATTGACAAAATCTACAAGTGAAATCGATTGATAAATACCTTCTTCTCTAAAACTCATGTTGTTTAATAAAATCTGAATAAATTTATGTTCATAAGCCTTTAATTCATAAAGTCTTTCTATATTTATACATAACGTATGTTTGTTTATGAGTATAATGTTTCGTCTTATACAATCAAGAATAATAAGACGAAAGGTATTCATACCTGTAAAAGGCTCATCAATAAGTCTATTATATTCAGCTGGAGAAATGTTTAGCTGTGTGAACTTATCTACAATCTTTCTTAAACGACTTGGGTCTAAAAATATTCTTTCTAATCTATTAGGGTCTTTTTTAGGCTTAAGAGTTGGCATTTCTACTAAGTAATTCTTCCTTTTTTGTGCCATTGGATTATATTGATCAATAAGAAACATTAATATTATGGCGAAGAGATATATAATTAATATTTTTATATTAGTAAGTAGATCAGAAGCCCAAAATTTAAGGTCTAAGTATGCTACATTTTCTAATAACTTAGGTATAATATCAAAGATTTTTTCATAACGAAGCATACTATTTCTCCTAACTTTGCTTAGAATCAAGAAATGATTAGTTCTGAAGGAGCATCATCATCATTTCTCGCAGCGGAAACATCTAAAATATAAGCTACTTCATAATAAAACCTTTTTAGGTCTATGAATTCTTGCTCAATTACACTAAAATGATCGATTGTTATTTTATCAAGTGATAAAGGGGTGGAGGAAGCTAAGACATAGAGGTCAATAGAGTTTATAGCGAGATATTTGTTATAATGCTCAAGTATATCGTAAGAGGTTTTAAGAAAGTTTAGATTATACTTTATGTCCTGTATTGCATTTTGTTTAATAAAATAACTTTTCATGAATTTAGCATCTTCGATTAAAGTTTCATCTTTTATATATTCATTATAGCTAGAGTAATTAAGTAATTCTATTAGCTTAGTTGAGGCAAGAGAAATTTGACTATGTTGTGCCACCAAATGATTAATAAAGTCTACAAGTGAAATAGTTCTATAGATATCATCTTCTCTAAAGTCCATGTGCGTTAGCAAAATCTGAATAAATTTATGTTCATAAGGCTTTAATTGATAAAGACTTTCAATATTTATACATACTGTATACCTATTTATAGATATAATGTTTCGCCTTATTAGATCAAGAAAAATGAGACGAAAGGCATTCATGCCTGTAAAGGGCTCATTAATAAGTCGGTTGTATTCAATAGGAGCAATATTTAGCTGTATAAATTTATCTATAAGATTTCTTAAGTGATTAGGATCTAAGAACATCCTTTCTACTATATCAATTGATTTATTATTCTTTATGAGAGGTAATGTTTCCACATCCTTGGGCTTGATTGAGCTAGTCTCAGAGTATACTTTCATAGTCCAATATAGTCCAACAAGTGGGAAAAGGTATAGACAAATGTTAGCAAAAATAATTGCATAGGGCATAATCTTATCAGCAAGCCAATATTTTAAATCTAGGTATGTCATTTTGACTAATGCTTTAGAAGGAAGAGAAAGGATTTTTTGATTACTAAGTAAAAAAGTAAGAGCATAAGAATCAAAGCTTACTATATGGTTCATGTTTTTTCACCTTGCTTTGCCTAAGATTAAAAAGAATATTTGAAAGTTAATTAATTTTAATTATTTAATTATAATTATAAACATAATTATGAAGAAAGGAAGAACAAAACAAGAAAAAGGAAGCCTTAGGGGCGGTCAGATAGGGATTTATAATTCCTGAAAAATTCGGCATAGTCGTTGATATTAGGCTATGCCGTTTTTTCGTTTATTTTGGTAAATCGATAGCGCCAATGCAGTTATAAAAAATTTGAATCCGCTGAGTTCTGCGGCCATCTACCTTTTCAGCCTTAAATACTATAATTTTGTCAATGAACTCTCGGATAATTTCTGCATCCAATTCTGTAATTTCTGTGTACTTTTTAACCAGTGCCAAAAAGCGGTCGGTATTGATGGACTGTTCATTTGCTGTATCAATGGTATGTTTTAATTTAGTTATCCTTTCTTCCAGTGCCTTCTGCTCGGCTTCATATTCAGCTGACATCTTGTAAAAACGCTCTTCGGGAATTTTGCCCATCACATTATCCTCATATAGCTTTCGAATGATTTTGTCTATGTCAGCAATGCGAGTCTGTGCTTGTTCATACTCCTTTTGACTTTGGCGGAGTTCTTTGGCAAGTTCCTTTTCTGAATTATTCATAACTATACGGATGAATTCCTGATCATGGTCTTTGGCAAAGGAGGTTACACGTCTTAAGTCTTCTAGCAAAAGCTGTTCCACTACAACATTGCGTATCTGATGTGAACTGCACATACCCTTTTTCTTGCGGTAAGTAGCACAAACGAAATATTCCTTATCGTGTGTCCATCCCTTGCCTCTAACCTGATACAACTTTGCCCCACAGTCGGCACAAAACATCATGCCAGAAAGCATTCCCATTTCACCTAATCGCGATGGTCTTCGCTTGCCATCTCTGATTTTCTGCACTGTTTCCCAAGTCCCCTCATCAATAATTGCTTCATGGGTATTTTTGAAAACCAGCCAATCTTCTGGATTGTTCAATATCTTGACTTTGCTCTTATATGACTTTTTAGAAGTCTTGAAATTTACCGTGTGACCTAGATATTCCATTTTAGCCAGAATATCTGCTACGGTACGAGCCGACCAAGCATATGGGTTTTCAGGTGGTCTTGCTGGAGTGTTAATACCCATTTTGCGAAGATGAACCGTAGGTGTATCAATGCATCGCTTTTCAAGTTGCTTTGCT
>JAEYPM010000041.1 GCA_023410675.1 Bacillota bacterium
CTTCAAGAGTGAGTTGTTGAACATGATTTTTGCGAAACATAGGTGTTCCCCCTTCGAAATTTTTTCTTTAATTGTACCATATTTACACGTACCTTTAAAAACTAACCTTTTTGTGGGCTAATCTTAATATTGCAATATATATGACAATTGTCATAATAAAATATGACAAAATACATGACACGAATAACTAGTTATGGCTATCTATATTTAATACTATTTAATTATAACAATTAAGAAAGGAGTATTTACAATATCTTACAAGCAATACCCATAACTATTTTAGAAGGAGATGTATTAAGAATGAAAAAAAAGATACTAATGTTAGCTTTAGCATCGACTCTATGTATTTCGCCTCTCTCTGTACTTGCTAATAATACAACAGATATAAAAGGACTCGAAAACATCGGCTATACTAAAAATAAATATGATTTAAACATGTATGACTATCCTACCGCTTTTTGTGCAGCTCCTGATACTACAATACCTAGTATTCCTGGAACTGGCTTCCCTGGAACTGGTATTCCTACAACTGATTTCCCTATACCTGATATTACCATACCTGATATTACCATACCTGATATTACTATACCTGATATTACCATACCTAATATTACCATCCCTAATATCCCTATTCCAGATATTACTATCCCAGATATTACTATACCTAACATTCCTATCCCTAATCCAGATGCACCAATTGTTACTATAGGAGAATCAATTACTGAAAAGGATAGTTACATAGAGAATTCTAGTGGTCTTACTCAACTTAATATTGCAACTGATGTAGGAGTAATTAATGTAGTTAAATCTTCCTCTGAGAATATTATTATCAATGTAGAAAAGCAAGTGACAGGTCCAACTAAAATTGATGCACAACAAGCAATGGACAACATCTTAGTTAAACTACAAAAAAATGGTAGCACATTTATTATTAAGGTAACTACAAAAGATGGTTCTCGGGATTACTGGGAATGGTTAAGAAGCACATATCCCCTTATGAATGCATCTATTAATTTCACTGTAGAGATTCCAGAAACCATAAACTCTTTTGATATAGATCATAATACAGGAAGTATTATGTTAAAAGAGATTAGTGGTGAAATGAACCTTAATACTCAAACAGGTGAAATAGTACTTGAAAATGTGTCTCTCATTGCTAATAGTAATGTGACTACAAATACAGGGGTAATCAGAATATCTGGAGATATTAGCAACCTAAAGGGCTTAAACGTTAAAAATGGTGCAGGAAGCATAATGCTCATACTACCTAAAAATTCTCAGTTTTTCCTTGATGCGTCTACAAACCTTGGAATCATAAGGGGAAGCTTTTTAAGTACACCAATTAATACTATGAAAAGTGCTACAAAGCAAAAAATTAACAATGGCACTATTCCCGTAAAGCTTGAAACAGGTGTAGGTGATATCATAGTAGATCAGCTATAATCTATCAATCATAAAAAGAAGTATTACAAAGATAACCTCAAAGCTATCTTTGTAATACTTCTTTTTTTAGTACTTAATAAATATATATCCTATTTAGATTGTATTCTATTTGTAGCGATGCGATACTTTTCTACTCTTTGATAATCTTTCTCTGACGGATTAGGAATTCGAGATAAATTCATGTTGTCTGATAAGTCTGCAAGCTTAACACGACAGGCTAATTGATTTTCCATGACCCTACTTATAAAGTCATCATAAGGCTCATCTGTACGTCGCGTAAGTGCATTAAGAGCTTCGATGATTTCTTCTTTAAAACCTAATGCTTTTAAATCGTCAAATGTAATAGGCGTATCTTCTATAACATCATGGAGCACACCGCAAATTTGCTCCTCAATTGTTTCAAGACTAAGCATAACACGAAGTGGGTGAAGAATATAAGGTGCACCCGCTTTGTCCATTTGATCTTCATGAGCTGTAGTAGCTATTAAAATTGCTTTATTTAAGTTCATAGTGTTGGCTCCTTTAGTTTATAATTCCTGCATGATTTTTCTAAGCTTATAGTTCTACTTCTTTTAATAGCATGAGTTCCTCTTTGGTTAAGGTGATACCTTTTCCCATCTTAGTGTGATCCGGTGCCCATTCCCGTATATCATACTTAGGTTCATTATTATTCCAAGATATAAGGTTTAATTCTTTCTTCCATCCTTTTGATCCTTCTGATAAAACTGTTATATTTTTAATAATATCAAATTTAATATCTGCCATCATCTATTCCTCCAATTTGTTAAACCTTTATTATCAAGTAGTTCACTTATTCTTTTCCTATTTGTATACTCATTTTACATTATATCTTATGCATTTTCAATTATAGCTTTAATAAATACTTTCTTTGAAATTTAACGAAAATAATGCATATGAAATCATTGAAGCCTATAATAAGAACTGCTATAATTTATCTGACAATTTGATTTTAATAAAGTTGTCTATAACTAATTATTTATGAATCGGGTGAGCTATGAGTATGAAAATTTTATCTTTCCTATTCTGCTTTTTTCTTCTAACAATACTACTACCTATAACAATCTATGCAGATATGGGTCCTAAACCTTCTGTTGTTATTGACTTTGAAGGGTTTGAAGGCGAGAAATATTATGTAACTTTGCTTTCTGAAGAGGATTCTACAGGACCTTATAGTTCAAATGCCAAAATTTACGACAATCAAGAAGATAATAAGGATGTTGAATATAACGATCCTTGGCAAAAGTTCTCATCCTATAAAGATAAAGATGGATACTATTTTTTGAATTATTTAGATGACTGCAGTGATAATTCACGGTTTGCTTGGACATACTATCCTCCATCTAAGTTTAAAGTTTTGCTTTATTTCCCTGAATATGATAAGTTTCTTGTTAGCGAACAAATATATGAACGGTATGCTTTTGACAGCTATTTCTATGTCGATGCAAAAGATAAAGATATACAATCCATTAGCAGTGGATCAAACATCATAAAAGCAGTAAAAAACTATGACTTTACATTTGAATTAATTACACTATTTGCTCGGATTGTTTTAACGATTATCATTGAGATAGTGGTTGCATTATGTTTTGGACTCACTACCAAAAAACAACTTTTTATTATTGCAGTTACTAATATCTTCACGCAAACTATACTTAATGTACTCTTAAATATTATTAATTATTATTACGGTTCATTTGCATTTATATTTAATTATATATGGATGGAAGCTATAGTAATAATGATTGAAGTCATCACATATTCTATTTTCTTAAATAAATACAGAAACTTAAAGTCAATTAAAAAACGCACAGTCATTATATATGCTTTACTTGCCAATATAATATCCTTTATTTCGGGATTGTATGTTAATTCCATAATTCTATAAGTTTTTAAACAGACTGACTATAAAAGTTAATACCCTATGAAACATCTTTTTCTCTAAACATGTTTCATAGGGTATCTTGCCATAACAGTAAATATTTGATAGGTAACCAATCAAAACAACCCCTTATAGACACCTCTATATTCAACAGGCAATAATTCTGCTATTTTCCCCATTATATATTTTATTGACACATCTTCATAATCATTTTTATCTTGCTGATTTTGTCTTTGGGGCAATTTATATTGTCTTCCAATATTAACATAAACATCTGAAAAATTAAAGCTTTCTGCACTCATATCTCCCTCTTGATTAATAGGTAGGAGTTTCTCTGTCCCATAGAGTCCAACTGGAACAATTGGTACCTTTGTCATTCTTGCTATTAGAAGAATACCTTTCTTCGCTTCAATTAAACTACCACATCTACTTCTTGTTCCTTCTGGAAAAATTAATATGCTATCTCCTTGATTAACAAGCTGAATAATTTTTTTAATCCCATCTTTATCAGTAGTATTAGGCTTTATATTTGTAGTTTTCACCACGTTAACCCCTATACTTGTAAAAGCATTATTGGATAGTTTTTCACCTGCTACGAAAGTAGGTCCAATTTTTTTCAAAGCCTTATCTAATACCAATCCATCAGCATTGCTTAAATGATTGCATACAAAAATAGTTGGTGTTATTATTCCTTGTAAGTTTTCAATTCCTTCTATGCTTATATTTGCATATTTTTTTAGATATACATCAACAACTTTTTTGGATATATATGTAGCCATCTTATCTGGTAAATGATTTATTATTTTTGCTGTTGTAGTAGATATCATCTCTTGCTCCCCCTAAATATTCCCATATATAATTTTATAAGAACTATCTCATATATTTCATTTATAAAATCAAATACCCCAGTGATGATAGTACAATCAACTATTCACCTACATAATTTAACAAAAATTCTTGTAAGTCATCCATATCAATTCTATCAATAAGCCACATGTTATTATTTTTAACTAGAACATACTCATTTGCAAAAGTCTCTTCTTGTCCATTCATAAATGTCCATTTTTCTTCAACATTAATTTGTATTTGAGTCAGATTATTATCTATGCTAATAAGTATATATTTCTCTATTTTTATATTATCTATTTCACTTCTACCTCTATAACCAGATAAATAAACTGCATTCTCTTCCCAAAATGTCTCTACAGTAGAGCCTGTACTTAAGTATGGTTGTATAAAATGCATATATTCCCCACTATAAACTTGACTTGACATATTATCAATGGCTACTAAATAACTATCGATAATCTTATAAGCATCCTTTATAACGTCTTCTTCATTGATTTGATTTTCTCTGAAATTATCTTGTTTAAGTTGGGTTACTTCTAATGGTGGTTCTTGAGTTACCTTAGACTCTTGCGTTTCATTGGTTCTTTCTGCTAGCTTTGAACAACCAGATAATATTATCACAAACACTAGCATATTTAATAAATATATTGATTTTTTCATCAGTGATCCTCCAACATAATTGATAATATTAAAAGAGCCAAACTACTAATTATCCATTTAAAGTATCTGTGCTTCATTTACTAATTCCCTCTCAAAATTATCTATTCCTTTTGTTCTTTCTCAATTCTAATCATTGTCAACATTTCATCTGCAAATTGTCTAGCAAACTCCTTATCTACCTGTATGATCTCATTTGTTTTGTAGCAATTTAGTGCCTGTAAAATAAGCGGATGATATCTTGCAGAAATATGCACAATTCCCCACTCCCCAGCTAGTTGCTTGGATAGATATAGGTCTTCTTTTATTACATTCTTATAAAACATATATACTAACCCATATATATTGCAAATTATTCTAATTATTTTACCATATTCTAGATAGTATAACAACCTTACATCTATTGACCTTAATTCTTTTTTAAGCATGTAGAAAGACATAATAAACTTTAGAATCACTTACCAAGGAACCATTCGTAATAAAATCCACAATTCTATATCTAATAGAATTGTGGATTTTATTATTTTACTCTCTATAATTTTAAAGCGTTCTAGTGTATCTTTGATTTCTTCTCATCTAATTTAATTTGAAACCAAAAAATGCTACCTCTCCCTTCCTCAGATTCAACACCATATGTCCCATCGTGCATTTCAATAACTTTTTTGACAATAGATAATCCAAGACCTGTCCCCATCATAGGCCTTTTATGTTTTTTGTCAATCTTGTAGTAACGTTCCCATGTATAGGGCAAGTCGCCTTGCCTTATTCCTTCTCCATGATCAATCACTTCTACTTTTACAGTATCCTCTATGATGCTTTGCCTCACAATTACACGCCTATCCTCACCACTGTGTGTGATTGCATTGAGTAAAAGGTTATAAAATGCTTGGGTTATCTTTACTTCATCAGCCAATATATAGACATCCTTGCTATACTCAAAATCTATCTTATAGCCCTCGTATTTAACAAGTTCATTCATACGATTAATCGTTTTTCTCAGACTATCTGTTAGATTGTAATTTGTCTTATTGAGTTTTGACCCCCCTGCCTCAAGAATTGAAATATCCAGCATATCATTCACAAGAGAAGTCAAACGCTTTGTCTCATCCATAATGACTTGACTTTGCTCTGGTGTGACTTCACTAGGAAAATCATGCATCATCTCAGCATAGCTATATATTAAGGCAAGAGGTGTTCTTAAGTCATGCGATGTATTTGCTATCAGCTCACGACGCAATCGATCTACCTTGGAAAGCTCTTTGGCAGCAGTATTTAAAGTATCAGATAATTCTTTGATCTCTAAGTATCCTTTGCCATGAAACTGAGTATCGTAGTTACCTGCTGCAAGCACCTTAGCACTTTTATTAATCTGCTCAATGGGATTTGATATACTCTTGGATATGAGGGCTGCAAGCATAGTTGCTAGAAGTACCATCATTCCTGTTATAATAATAAGCTGGATTTGCAGGGTTGATACAGTAGAATCAACAGGTGTTATCATAGCATAAAATGTAAGAGATATCTTATTGCCACCATCTAAAATATACTCATGGACCTTGGTTATTGTTTCTGGTCTACGTCCATGTCTATTCAGCTCAACTGGAGCAGGAGGAACAAAATCTAGTGTTGGCCTTACAGTTATCCCTTTTGCCGTTTCAAGTTCAAATAAAATAGTGCTAAGATCTGGACTATTAATATTTTTTTCTACTAATGATATAGCTTGTTCTATCTCTACCTTGCGCACAAATTTATACATATCACTTAAGAATACTGTCTGAAATATCCATAGGATTGCAAGCAATAAAACACAAAACCCTAAGAGAAAGATAAATATTTTCCATTTTAGTTTTAGCTTATCCATCAAATCGATACCCCAATCCACGCAAAGTTTTAATTAAATGTGCATAAGGTCCTAAAGATTTTCTTAGCAGTTTCATATGTGTATCCAGAGTTCTGTCATCACCATAGTAGTCAAAGCCCCATACCTCAGTCATTATCTTTTCCCTTGGTACAGCAATGTTTTTATTGCGTATCAAGAAAAATAAAAGATCATATTCTTTGGGTGCCATGTCTGTTTCCACTCCGTCAATGAACACCTTATACGCAGTCATATCTGCTCTAAATCCATCTTTCTCAAAAATGATATGTCCATCATCATCTGATTTTGTCGGCTTGCTTTTCTCTAATCTGCGTAATATTGCACCTATCCTAAGCATAATTTCCTTTGAAGAAAATGGCTTTACAACATAATCGTCAATCCCTAGTTCAAAGCCTATCACTTTATCATATTCTTCTCCTCGAGCAGACAGCATGATTATTGGTGTATCAGAGAATTTACGTATTTCCTTTACAGCGGAAAAGCCATCTAGCTCCGGCATCATGATATCCATAATAATTATATCAAAGGTATTATTACGACATAGGCCAACTGCCTCCATGCCATCGCCTGCTTCCATCACATCATGGCCCTCAAAAATGGCATACCTCTTTATTACTGTGCGAAGCCCTGCTTCATCATCGCATATCAAAATTTTAGCCATTCTATAGTCATCCCCTTCTCAACATTTTTTGATGCTGTTAGCTAGAACATTGAGAATCATATCCTCTAATAAAAAGTTGTTTTTTTAATAAAAGCTTTTTGGTTTAAATAATATAATTTTTTTATTTTACTCATGTTTGAACTTAATTTTAGCATAAAGCTATAGAGAATTAAAGTTATCAAACCTCAAATTTATCAATACTTAAGAAGTACAGAATGATAAAGACATTGTTTATTTAGTCTAATAACTTTTCTTAAACTCTCTGACAAATAATAAAGCACCAATTAATAGTAATAATAAACCGCCACTATAAGCCAGATTATTTATTTTTAACCCTTGCTCTCTAAAAACACTACGTTCGAAAGAATTAGACATATCACCAAGTGGATTCCTTCCCATGTCGTTATGTATCATGCCAGCAGATTGCTCTTCTCGTATTTCTTTGGCAAAATTCATTTTATTATTATCACCTCTTCCCCCCATCATACTGCCAAGGTCAGATAGGTTCAGATTCCCTGCTGATACAAGCTGAGAGGGGTTTGAATTTTGCTCTGTTTTGGTAGATGGTATCGTTCCATCTAACTGTCCTTGTACACTTTGAGCCCTAAGATTTCCAAGAGTAATAAAACTTGTAAGACTACTCTTGTACACCTCATAAGTACAAAATTCAGTTGGATCATTTTTTACATACTCAGAAATTAAAGCATCAAGTTCATTTATTTTCCTTTCAAATTTTCCGTTTGCAAAATAATTGTCCATCAACTGCTGCAAATAACTGTGATATTGATCTAGATACTTTGGATTTTCAAAAAGCTTTGCTATTAGCGGACGATTTGACATTTCAACCCCACTTACTGGCGTGTCAATTGGAAAGTTAATCACTGAAGATGCATTACCATTTTGGAATCCACCCCAAGCAAGATTGTAGTCCCATGGCAAGATAGTAATTTGTCCATCACACTCATAGATATAATAGTTTTGTGCCATACTCGAACTATAACTATCTAAATTCACCACAATAGTATGTGCTGCCAAATAGCGTAAAATCTGATCAACATCAAAGTAAGTTTCTAAATCATTACCTTCTGAAAGTGCTTTAAGAGCCTGTACAACACGCTGATAGTCACTTTCTGCTCCTTTCCCTACTACATTTCCAAAAATAGAATTATAACTTTCAGGGTTATCATCTGAATATTCAAGACTACCTCCCCCACCTCTGCCTCCAAATATTCCTCCCCTGCCAAAATTCTTATTATCCAGTTGCGTAGGAAAGTTTGGTGGTGAAAAGTTAGTATTATCCGTGTTTGGTGATGGTTGAAAATCGGGTTTCCCATTACTATTTTGCTGACTACTTTGAGGTTTTTTTTGAAAGTTAGGGCTTTGCTGGAACTGGCCATCAAATGGCATTTGAGTCCAACCATTTTGCATATCTGGATTTTTCATATCTGGCATGTCTTTAGGTCTTTCTCCCTGCCCTCCTGGCCAATTTTCATTACGTCTACTCATGTCCATGCTTTTTACATTATAAAGCATTCCCGATGTATCACCATAGACTCTCTGTTCATAGCTATCATTATACATCTCTACAGCAAGGTATAACCCCCATTTTTCACCATTTACTTTTATATCTGCATATCCGAAATAAGGACCATCTACTCCGGCTTCACACATGAGATCATAGGAAATATACTCCTTCATATAAGTATTATCTCCAAGTATATTATTGATGACAAAGCTGTCAAGTCCAAAGCACGTCTGACCTTTGATATATTCATCAAATTGTAGGCGAAAACTATACCTATTACTATCAGAATTTGCCACTTGGGCTAAACTTGAGTTTCCCTTTGGGCGAATACCTACGTTATTAAATTTTGTACCATTTACAATCACATCAGCCATGATATACTGCTCACTCATGGCATTATTTAGCATTTCCTTCCAATCACTTTCATCTGCAATAATCTCAATTGAAATAATATCAGTACTAAAAATTTTAGATGCATATTCTGCTTCATTTTTTGCAGTACTATTTTTCCCCTTTATATTACCAATTTCTATACAAGCAAAGCTTATTATCAAGGCGAAAACAGCTGCTATCAAAGCCATTATATTTATTTTTTTACTCTTTATCATTTTTTCACCTCGATTTTTGCATACTTAGTACGCATATTCACCATTGTAACTTACAAGGCAAGCATTATTTACTCCATTTATTTTAAGTAATTCATTGAGCAGCTTTGCCGACATATCTATAAGACGTACTTCGACAGTAAGCTCTATGCCATTTTGAGAAACAGTTTTTGACTTGATTAAACGTTTTTTAGACTTTGATTTTATTAACTCCATGCAATCATTTTCTGCTTTATCATTTTCGAGGCTAAGAACTATGATATATGGCGTATCACTACTTTTCTTATTAACAAATATAAGAAGCATAATGCCTATAAAAACTGATCCGATAATACCAAGAGGAATAAGTCCTGCCCCTATAACAATTCCTACAGAAATTGACCAAAACAAAAATGCAATGTCCAGAGGTTCCTTAACAGCTGTTCTAAAACGAACAATTGACAAAGCACCTACCATACCAAGCGACAAAACAAGATTTGATGTTACTGCTAGAATAATAAGGGTTGTAATCATGGTCATGGCCATAATAGAAACACCAAAGGATGCTGAGTACATAACCCCTGCAAATGTGTTTTTATAAATATAAAATATAAAGAGTCCAATAGCAAAAGAAAGAAGCATTGCAAGTCCTACATCCAAAATTGAAAACTCAGCTGTTTTCTCTAAAAAACTTGATTTAAAAACATCATTAAAAGTCATCGTAAATTTCCTCCCGTTTCTTTCATTCTTATATAGTTTTATACAATTCTTGTTGCTGCATATTTTGAAAATGAACCGCTCCTTCTGCTGGAAAGTGATACAATGCCTCGGATGATCTCAGGTAAAAAATGATCATACTTCACCTCGAGAATATAGCCACCCAAAATAGGTATAGGGATAAGCTTCTGCTTTAAAAAATCATCAATATTTTGGCTTGTACGAATATCATAGTCTATGGTTATCCGAACATTTCCTACAGGGTGCACATAAGCTTCACGTCTGTAATCCACAATTGTTTTTGGTCTAAGCTGCTGATAAGTCATTTTCGCATAAAGCTCTAAACACAATGGATTTCCCTTTTCCTTTAATACGGCAAAATCTCCATCAAGTAACCTCCTACATTCTTCTTCCAATAAGATCGCACTTTCCTTAAAGCAAATGCCATTTCTTTTGCTCTTTTTTTCAAGACGGATGAAAGAGGTGTAGTCATTATATAGGCGCAAGCGAAACTTTTCTCGATCATTTATCCCATCAATCTTTTCTTTTAACACTTTGTCATTGTAGTTATCAAAATAAAGGCTCTTAACCCTATATCCTTCTCCCCCTATAGAATTTTCATCAGGCATGGCCACAAATGGAAGTCTTGATCTAAGCTCTATTACATCTGCATAGTTAATATAATGTTTTAATTCATGCCTGCCATGGGAATTAGTCATTTACTCCACTCCTTTCCTTATACTCTGACTACATAATAAACGATCAAACTGAACCATATTTGTTTATTATCTGAATTTTATCTGAAGATTGCCTGCACTTCCCCTCCTATTCACCATCATTGATAACGCACATAATCTTGACGATCACTTCTCACTAATAGGCATGTTTCGGACTCTCACTGATAAAGTTGATTCATACTGAATATGTAAAAAACGGCAGTTTTGATTGATTTTTCAAAACTGCCGCTAGGTATTCTATTTAGTTTAGGAATAGTTATCCTATCACCAAACAACATATTTATATTATCCAGTTAAGTAGTAGCATCCATTTTATAGAGATTTTTTCAAGTAAATCATGTCTACTAACTGCTTACCGTCTTCATACATAGGATGATCGTAATTATCTACAAAAAAGTTTTTAATACGGTGTGACTTTTCAAATCCACATTTCTCGTAGAAATGAAGTATCCCTGGGCTATCACCTGTACCAACATATAGCTCATTACCAAACTCTTTGTAGTAATTAGCAATAAATGAGATCAAATACTGTCCATACCCTCTTCTTTGGTATTTAGGTGCCGTAACAATATTCTTAAGTTCATAAACCCCTAGTTTTTCTTGTGTAACAACGCAAAGTGCTTTAACCGCTTCATGATCATCATCATACAAGGCAAACATATCTCCACGATACAAATATTTTTCTATCATGCTTACCTGTTCATCTGCAATAAGCAGCAAATCCATATACTTTGCTTTATCACTATCAGCAATTTTTACGATTTCCATTTGATGTTTTCCCCTTCCTTTCTAATGTATCTTTATGTATCTTTATATATCTATTATACTCTTTTTTATCATTAATCGGGGAACATACATGTTTATAAAAAATAGATGTGCCACTTTTTCACATGACACACCTACTCATTAAATTTGTATATTATTTATATTTCTTATAATTCGCTTAATACTTTTGGGCGTTAAATAGTATTTCTGTGATAGTTCTAAAATAGTATTGCCATTTTGATAGCTATTGTATATTTCCAAATTTCTTGCTGCAAAATATCTTTTCGAATTTGTCTTTTCTCCCCATTTGCATTTTTTGGATTCTACTTTTGGAATATATATAACTTGCCCATCAATATATTTTTGAATTTCTTTAATTAAGTCATCTGGTAAGATTCCTAAAGCTTGAATATAGCTCATTATGCCCCTCCTAAAAATTAATCTTTAGGATAGCAAAGGCTATTGATCTTTTATTCTTGTCATATGCAATAGCCTTTGCTATGCATAATGTTTCCTGGTTTTATTTATGGATCATCCCCCCTATATTTTATATTATAGCTTAGACACAGTTGGTTATCCATATGAAAATGTGAATTATTTTTTTACAAGGCCTTAAAACATACGCTAATATTAGCTTTCTTTGCTTGACTACACAATTCTTTCACCTTTAAAGTGTATTGCTTACCATCTTTAATGAAGTATGTGCCACACTGGCGAAATTCAAAATTCACTTTTTGATTTATACATTGATTTCGAATAGATAATACCCAATCATAATTTAAAGGTCTTGCATTTTTATCTGATTCTCCACCAACTACAACCAATTCAACACTATTTAGGTATTTTTCAATGTCAATTTTCTCTATCAGTGGTTGACATATAATATTCTTATGTTTGATTGGCAACTTATCAAAAATTGATAGTCTAATCTGAGCATTCTCTTGATTTTCAACAGTACAGCCAACTACAACATTTTCATATCCATCATTCCAATCATCTGGGATGCATTTTATAAATCGATCAATTCTCTTTGTAAGAAAAATAAATGTCAAATCCGAACGTTCTTTAATCATTCTCCAGCATTCTTGTCTCCACACATCTGCTTCCTCGATAAGAAAATCCGAAGAAAAACAAACATACACAATTTGTCCTGACTTTATTTTATATTGACCTTTCTTATCTTTCAAAATAGGTGCATCAAAGTTTTCAGTTTTTGTGATAGTTCCTGTATCTATTCCACGCTTAGCATCCCCTTTATGGATATAACAGTATCTACACCCCTGACTATACTTATGACACCCACGCCACGGATTCCACATTGCCATATTAATACCACCTTAAACGTTCTTTTACTACATGTAACATTATTCTTTCACTTTTTTACAACTGGGATCCACACCTCATACTGAGCATTTTGTGGATCTGCATTTAAATAAACTTCAATATCTGGGGCATTCCCATACTCATATCCTGATGTAGGAAGCCATTCTGTTACAATTCTTTTTTCCAGATCTTGAATGGACGTACCTGTTCCTTCTCCTGTAAAAATAGCCCATGTTGCAGAGGGCACAATATATTCCTCCATCCCATCTGGCAAAGATTTTGTCGATGCAACTGCAATATAGTATTTCCAATCTTCAGTTTCATTGCAAGAACTCACTCCAAGTAGCCCCTTTACTTCTGAATCCATGATCATAGCAAGCTGTTCTATTTTTCCTGAAGAAGCTGCATTTGCCCACATAGCTGGCACAATTTCAAAATTCTTTTCAATTTCCTTTTCGAGTAGACTTGATACCCCTACAATCCTAAATGTTTCTTTCTTTTCAATTCTGTAATTCATCTCACAGTCTCCTTTTATCGTTATTCGGAAATTAATGGGAGGAAATGCTTTTAGAACTACACCTTTTTCTTTAGCTTGAGATGGTGCAATACCATGGATATTCTTAAATGCTCGGTTAAATGCTGTTGGCGAATCATATCCATACTTTAAAGCAACATCAACTACTTTGTTATCTCCACATTGCAAGTCTACTGCAGCAAGAGACATTCTTCTACGCCTCATATATTCAGATAGTGGTATATCTGCCATATATGCAAACATTCTTTGAAAATGATATGTACTGCAACAAGCTATCCTAGATGCTTCATTTAGATCAACTTCTTCACTAAGATGCTCTTCAATATAGTTTATTGCTCTATTAAAGCGTGCTATCCATTCCATCCTTTCACTTCCTAACAATAAAATACTATACTATTAATCATTATACCTCTCTTTTCTTGCACAATAAAGAGAGGGGGAGTCTATGATTATTGACTCCCTACTACTTGACTGTTCCCATATAAATATACCCTTTTTTCTGAGGAGCAGTATCTAATTTCTTATAGCTAAACGTCTCACTTTCCTGCGAAATATGACATAGTGCAATCCCCATATCGATACAATTAAGTTTATTCTTCATAAATCCCATAATGATATTTGGCTTTTTACGATAGCAATGAATAGAGCTGTCTTTGGCAACAAAGTACCAGTCCTGTTGATTAAGTCCACTCGGTGCAAGTCTAGCAGCTTCAATACGCAAATCAATACCTTCAGAAATATCCACTTTTTTTTCTTCTAAATTCAGACAGTCCTCTAAATAAAGGCTCTGCAGGCATTCCAAATGGCATGCAGATCATAAAGGGCAAATTACTATTTGAATCAAGATTCGGCTTACCCATCCTAAAATATGAACCCAATCCTATACTACAAAAATAAAGACTTAACTGCTCGCCTATAAACCCAATATTCTCGTATGCCCCCTCCTGTTCCTCACTATTAAAAAGCAAATAATATCTGGCATTTTGTTGTAATGGATTTTTATCCTCAACAAGATCAATTGAATAAGTAATATTGGGAAACAAAGGTGTAACTACCTTGATTTTGTTGTTAATATCTTCCAGCATTTCAATGGCTAAAGCTGTACCAAAAAATTTTCTAACTGATTTTCTCTTAATAATATACTCATTTTTCATTGCTTAACCATCCTCCTAAAATACTATACTATACTAGAAAAATATACTTCATTACTATCTATATATCTGTTCATATCCTATCAAGCCTCACATAGAGACAAATGTTACTAAACTTTATCATATGATAAAAGTTTGAGATGTATTTTATTGCCTTGCTACTTGTATGTTCTTACCATATGGCAAGGTAAGTGACTATTTAAATGACATTT
Source organism: Bacillota bacterium (assembly GCA_023410675.1). Lineage (GTDB taxonomy): Bacteria > Bacillota > Clostridia > Lachnospirales > Cellulosilyticaceae > JAEYPM01. The sequence goes on from JAEYPM010000041.1 coordinate 14,939, forward strand.
CAAACACATCCAATTTATGCTATATATTATTATAAAGCATTTAAATAATGCATTCAACGCAATAGCATAAGTAAGCAATACCTACATTTTATCTCAAGTTAGAAATTATTTAGTGATTCAAAGCCTGAAATATTTTAGTAGCACTAATTGTATCAATAGCATTTAATTTATGTTGATACCCCTCCCAGCTATCCATATATTCTATGCTTTGATTAAATAATATTATTTCTAGCTTCTTTCTTATTTCATGGATATTAATATATTCCTCTTTATTAGGAGATTCCTTAAGTAACATCAGTGTAAAACCTAAAAATTCTAATACCATTTCTTTGTCATATTGCTTAGCTAATACTTCATCTTTAGAAAATAAGGTTTTATATTCTAAGGGCTCATTCTCGTCCAATCCATTTTTGATCAAATGTTTTATAGAACCTACTATGCAGCTACTGCCATGACACTCTCCGCATGTATCTATTCCCAAACAGACTTTATTAATATTCTTTTCTGCTTGCTGATAATAATTGAATATCTCCCTAGATTTTGCCTTGAATAATGATTCTTTACCTTGCTGTCTTCTTTTAATCATAGGCATTAATATCATGATAACGGCTATAGAAATTATGCCAATAAATATTAAGCTCGTTTGCAGTGTTATCAATTGCTGTGGCAAGGATTTATATAGCTTAGATAGTCCAAAGCACATAAATACTGAAGCTGCAATAATTTTTACTGCAAATTCAGGTATTTTATCACCTAATTTTTTGCCAATAAAAATACCTATTCCGCCTGTCACAACCATCCCAAGGACAGTTCCACATAGTATAAATAGAGGATAGCTTGCATCAGTTGCTAACGTAATTGCAGTTAATTGTGTTTTATCCCCTAATTCTCCTATGAAAAATGCTAAAGATACAGTGAGTACAGGCCCAAACTTTGATTGTGTTTCTTCTTCTTCATCCTTATCGTCGTCTGATTTTAAGGTCCAAAGTGAAAATCCTACAAACGCAAAACCTGCAATTACTTGGATGGTGTTAAGAGGAACAAAGTTTGAAATATAGCTTCCTAAAAGCACTGCTAGTCCATGATTTAATAAAACGCCTAAGAAAATACCCAGTAGCACTTTCTTCACACGAAATTTTGTTGCAAATGCCATCGCTAATATTTGAGTTTTATCTCCCATTTCAGCAATAAAAATGAGCATAAACGCCTTTAGTAATTCTTGTAGCATTGTCTAATCCCTCTCTTTATAGATTATTTTTTCATGTGCACATCATAAAACATTCTTATCTCTTTTTTGCTTATTATATCCTCTTTATAAAAAAGGCATATCATCTCTCTCTATATAAAAATAAAAGCGAGACAAATAGATTAATAACCCATTATAAAATGAATTACTAATCTAAAAGTCTCGCTCCTTTAAGTGCTTTTTAAAGTAAATAAAACCAGGATTTCTCCAGTATGTTGATTTTATTTTGGCTTAGCCACAGCTACTCCCTTTTAGAACTATTCATAACTTAGCATAGATCTAACTAGCTGTCAATACTTATACTAAATTCTTTCCTAGTAGAATACAAGCCTCTTTAGATTTATCATCAGGAGCTTCATTGCAAATGACACCTTCACAGATTAAATCTGCTCCACTACTACGGCATTCTTCCTCCCAATTTCGCATCCATTCTCCATCACCCCAACCATAGGAACCAAAAAGGGCAATCTTTTTATCTTTTAAGCTTTCCTTACAATCCGAAAACATAGGCTCAAATTCACTGTCTTCTAGCTCTTCCACTCCCATGGAAGGACAACCGAAGGCGATTGCATCATAAGATGATACCATATCCTTTGAAAACTCTGACGCTGAAAATATTGATATTTCAGCTCCAGCTACTCTTGCTCCTTCTGCAACTAGCTCTGCCATTTGCTCTGTATTACCTGTTCCACTCCAATAAACAACTGCCACTTTACTCATAAGATCACTCCTTTTCTGATAGTTTTAATGTATTTATGCTACTATGAGTTGCATGATAGAATAGCCGTTAGCAAACAATTTTGAGTAAACGTTTGTACACTTTTTATATTGCTCAAATAGCTTTAACGTTTTACATTCATTGCCATATACCTTCCAACAGCCAACACACTTACAGTTTTTCCCTTTGTTACTTATAAACCCTACGACATCATCCAGTGGGTAACCAAGAAATAGTCCTATTTCGTGTGGAAAATCACACATACAGCTAATACGTTCTTTCAATTTTAAGAGTGCATATTCTACTGATGTGTATGTATAACCATATTTTTCAAGAAACTCAGCTACTCCGTCCTTATTTAGATCTAAAGCCATATTCTTAGGACGGTATGTAAAAATTAATGCTTTTGACTCCTGAATACGCAGTACCTCAATATAAACACCCTTGCTATTTAACTTTTTATTTACAGTACGTAATTGAAACATCAAATCACTTATATAAGTAAAATTGTAATTAAAAAGATTGGCCGTTTTTATTCCTGCGAGTGTTGGCGAACAGTGGATAATTAATTGATGTTCAAGCATTTTTCATCACCTCCATTTGAGCACCATGCTCACATAAGATGTTACCAAGGGCCTCCATACTGCTTGAATGACTTCGGGCAATTGGAATGTCGTTTCGTTTTGCTTCTTGAACAGCACTAAATACCATCTTATGAGAAACAGTATTGGTAAACAGAATCAGAAGATCTGGTGTCCCAATTTTCTTTTTAATAGCACCCTTTTCTTTAGTAAAAATCTTTGCCTTATATCCGTATTTATTGCATATTTTTTTATAATGACTTGCCATGCATTCATTTCCTCCAACGATAACTACACTCACACAATCACCTCGATCCATATAGTTAGTCTTAACTAACCATTTGTTAAAATAAAAAAGCTTTCGCCTTACCTTGTTTTTAGTTAGTTTATACTAACCACATAATAGCAAAATAAATCTATATTGTCAACAGAAAATATTTAGCCTATCTCATAAATTGTGATTCAAAAGTGAAAATGTCCTCACGTACCACAAATGAAAATGTCCTTTTATGCCGAGAAAACTTGTTGATAATGAGTGAGCCATTAGGTATGCTGTTATGCCATATGGCTGTACTTACAAG
>JAEYPM010000057.1 GCA_023410675.1 Bacillota bacterium
TTGATAAGATTTGTGGTTTTAAGTACCCTTTTAAAAGAGGTAAGGATAAAATACCGAAATAAAAGCACCAGAAAACTGGTGCTAATGTCTAAACAATTTGCGGACATTTTCAAAAATGGTTGACAGCACTTTCATGCATATTCGCTATCAAAAGTATGATTTATTCATATTCAATATCAAGCATCATAAGGCCATGTGGTGGCACTGTAGAACCAGCTAGTGTTCTATCTTTTGACTTGATAATGTTTTTTACTTCATGAGGCATGGTTTGTCCTAATCCTACCTTTAGTAAAGTGCCTACTATTATTCTTACCATATTGTATAGAAATCCATCACCACAAACATCTATTTGAATTAGATTATCTTTTTCCACAAGATCTAAACGATAAACTGTTCGCACCGTACTTACAACGCTACTTCCTGCTGCACAAAATGCTTTAAAGTCATGAGTCCCAACAATATAAGATGCAGCATCTTTCATTGCTTCTATATTTAATGTCCTCGGATAAAAATACTCATAACGATAGTTAAAAGGATCTCTATCTCCTTTATATCTTATTTGATAACGATAGGTCTTTCGTTTTGCAGAAAATCTTGGGTGAAAATCCTCTTCTGCAAGGCTCATTTCTTTTATAATAATATCTGGTGGCAATTTTGAGTTAATAGCCCTCCTAAGCTTATCCATAGGAATAGTTGTATCTGATTCAAACATGCAGCACTGTCCTTTAGCATGAACCCCTGCATCTGTTCTGCCAGCACCTATAACTTCAACCTCATGTCTTAATATATAACTAATTGCCTCTTCTAACTTACTTTGTACGGTTACAATTTCTTTTTGTTTTGCAAAGCCATGATAGTGTGTACCATCATAGGCTACAATAAATTTTATCGCCTGCATCCTAAAACACCTCAAATCATAGGAAGTATGCAAATTAAGATAAATAGCGTGGCACAAAGAAACGCTATAATATCTTTTGTTTCATATTTTAGGCTGTTCATCCTTGTACGCCCTTCTCCACCCTTGTAGCATCTTGCTTCCATTGCCATAGCAAGGTCCTCTGCTCTTCTAAATGCTGATATAAAAAGTGGAACCATGATAGGAATCATAGCCTTTGCCCTTTTTACAACATTTCCAGATTCAAAATCAGCACCTCTTGCCATCTGTGCCTTCATAATCTTATCTGTTTCTTCAAGTAAAATAGGAATAAAGCGAAGTGCTATACTCATCATCATGGCAATTTCGTGGGAAGGAACGCCTATTTTACTAAAGGGACTTAGTAAGCTTTCTATACCATCTGTCAGCTGTATAGGCGAAGTAGTCAGTGTTAATAACGATGACCCTACAACAAGCAATACAAGCCTAGCTGCCATTTTAATGGCTAAAATAATGCCTTCCATGGTCATACTAAAGATGCCCCATTTAAAAAGCACATTTTGCCCTGACGAAAAAAACACATTAAGGAGCATCGTGAAAATAAGAATATAAAGCACGCCCTTAAGCCCTTTAAACATAAATTTTAGAGGGACTTTGCTTGTTTTTATAACTGCCAAAAGTATAAGCACAACAAAACCATATCCCCAAAATGTATCTAACATAAACAAAGAAAAGATATAGGAAAAAGTAAGAAGTATTTTTGTCCTAGGATCTAATGCGTGGATAATAGAGCTTACTGGATAATATTGTCCTATTGTTATGTCTCTGATCATCAGCTCTGCCTCCTCTTATTTAAAAGATATTCCTTTATCTTTGCAGCAGCTTCCTCCACAGTAAGCACATCGCTATCTATATCCATGCCTTTGTTTTTTAGTTCTTGCATAATATATCTAATTTGTGGCACTGCAAGACCTATCTTTTCTAGCTCTTCTCCATGGGCAAAAACCTCTCTTGGTGAGCCATAAAAGGCTATCTTGCCTTTTCTTAGCACAATAAGGTTTTTGGCATACCGTGCAATATCCTCCATGCTATGTGAAATTAAAATAACTGTCATTCCACGATCTTCGTGCATTTTTTTAAGCTGCTTTAAAAGTTCATTTCTTCCTTTTGGATCAAGTCCTGCAGTTGGTTCATCTAATACTAGTATTTCTGGATTCATAGCAAGTACCCCTGCTATTGCTACTCTTCTTTTTTGTCCTCCTGATAACTCAAAAGGTGATTTTTTATAAAATTCTTCACTCAGCCCAACGGCTGAAAGAGCTTCTTCGACCCGGACTTTTATCTCTTCTTCACTCAGTTTAAGATTTTTTGGCCCAAAGGCTACATCCTCAAACACAGTCATTTCAAAGAGTTGATATTCAGGATACTGAAAGACTAACCCTACTTTTTGTCTTATTTTACTTTTGGAGGTACGGTCACTATGTATGTCCTCTCCATCAATAAATACCTTTCCTTTAGTTGGGGTTAATAATCCATTAAACATTTGTATGAGTGTACTCTTCCCTGAACCTGTATGGCCTATAATGCCAACAAAACTGCCCTTGTCTATAGTAAGACTCACATCATCTAAAGCAACCTTCTCAAAAGGTGTTCCTTCATTATATATATGGGTTAATTTTTCTATTTTTATGGACATAACTCACTAATCACCTCATCTATCGTTAGCACATCCTCTTTAAAATGAAACCCCTCTTGATTCAGTAAATAAATCAAATACGTTGTATCGGGCACATCAAGTCCTATACTCTTAATTTTTTCTGTTTGAGAAAATACTTTTTTTGGGGTGCCTTCCATGATGACCTCCCCTTTATCCATGACGATAATTCGATCTGCTAATATGGCTTCTTGCATATAATGAGTAATATGGATGATGGTAATCCCATATTCTTTGTTAAGCTTTTGCATGGTCTCTATCACTTGTTTTCTGCCAATAGGATCTAACATTGCAGTCGATTCGTCAAATACAATGCACTTTGGCCTCATGGCAATAACGCCTGCAATAGCGATCCTTTGCTTTTGACCCCCTGAAAGCTGGTTTGGGGATCTTCTTTTATACTCTGTCATGCCTACTGTTTCAAGAGCTTCATCTACTCTTTTTCTTATTTCTTCCGCTGGAATGCCCATATTTTCTGGCCCAAAGGCTACATCTTCTTCCACTATAGTTGCTACAATTTGATTATCTGGGTTTTGAAAGATCATCCCTACTTGTTTTCTTATGTCCCAAACATGCTTTTCGTCTTTTGCGTCTATTCCACTTACAAAAAGTGTTCCTTCTTTTGGTGTTAAAATAGCATTAAGATGCTTTGCAAAAGTGGATTTCCCTGAACCATTTCTTCCTAATATAACTAAGAATTCCCCTTCATTTACCGAAATAGTTACATTATTTAAGGCAGTTGTGCTTTCTTTAACTTCTCCATCATCATTGTAATCATAGTACTCAAATACAATATTTTTTGCATCTATAATAGTTTTCATTTAATGGTGACTCCTTTACAGTAGCATCTAAATTTACATAAATCATTCCTTTATCAAAATAAATTCACATCATAACCTTGCAGTTATGCCCCTTGCTCCTGCTTTGATTAGCAAGGGAAAATAAAGAAATCATTTATGCCTAGAATTAAATCGCAAAAAGGGATTAAGAACAATCTTAATCCCCTAGGATGCTATACTAATTCTATAATTACTTCTTCTGCTCCATCGCCTTTACGTGGTCCAATTTTAGTTATTCTTGTATAACCACCATTACGATCTGCATACTTTGGTGCAATATCACTAAACAATTTATCAGTTAAATCTACTTGTTTAACGTCTTTTTTCTTGTTAGGATTTACCTCTTTAACAGGATATAACACCTGAAGCATTTGTCTTCTTACGTGTAATCTTGATGGACTATCCTTTTTAATTGTTTTCTTAACCTCTTCAAATGTAGTTACCTTTTTACCATCTACAACCTCTTTGATACGTTTGCCGTTAACATCTTTTTTAGGTTGTTTTGCAACAACAGTAACTTCTTCATAGTTATCTTTTTCACGAACAGCCATTGCAATAATTCCTTCTGCAATTTTGCGAATCTCTTTTGCTTTTGCTGTTGTGGTTCTAATCTTACCATGATATAAGAGATTTGTCACTTGGTTACGAAGCAATGCTTTTCTGCCTGCTGCATCACGTCCAAGTTTTCTTTGCTTAGCCATGCTTTAACCTCCTTTTTTACCATTAATCTTCGCTTGGTTTTAGTGAGAAACCAAGCTCGTTAAGCTTTTGAAATACCTCTTCTAATGATTTACGTCCTAAGTTACGTACTTTCATCATCTCTTCTTCTGTTTTATTTGTGAGGTCTTCAACAGTATTGATCCCTGCACGTTTTAAACAGTTAAAAGATCTAACAGAAAGATCTAACTCTTCTATAGTCATTTCTAAAGTCTTTTCTTTAGAATCATCCTCTTTTGTAACCATGATTTCAGTATTACGTGCATTCTCAGACAAATCAATAAATAAGTTAAGATGCTCACTTAATACCTTAGCAGCTAAACTAACCGCTTCATCTGGTTTTAGGGTTCCATTTGTCCAGACTTCTAAAGTAAGTTTGTCATAATCTGTTTGTTGACCAACACGCGTATCTTCTACTGTAAAGTTTACACGCTCTACTGGAGTATAATTTGCATCGATTGGTATTACACCTATTGGAAGTTCTGTCTTCTTAAGCTTGTCTACTCCCTGGTAACCACGACCTCTAGTAACAGTTATTTCAATATACAAACGTGCATTTTGACTTCCATCCAAAGTAGCAATATGAACTTCAGGATTAAGAATTTCTATTTCAGGACCACATTTAATATCTGCTCCTGTAATGACTCTATCTCCTGTAGCATCAATATATATTACCTTTGGTTCTAGACTTTGGCTTGTGTCTCTGATTGCTAATTCTTTAAGGTTTAAGATGATTTCAATAACATCCTCTTTAACCCCTGGAATGGCACTAAATTCATGAAGCACGCCGTCTATTTTAATGCTACTAATAGCATTTCCTGGAAGAGAAGAACATAATATTCTCCTAAGACTATTTCCAAGAGTAGTACCGTATCCTCTTTCGAGTGGTTCTACAACAAAACATCCATACTTACAATCATCAGATAACTCTCTAATTTCAATTTGTGGTTTTTCAAATTCCAACACCGGATAAACCCTCCTTTGGTTTTGAAGTAAATGTTTGAGGGTGACGAACTATTACTTAGAGTAAAGCTCAACGATAAGTGTTTCTTCAATGTCTGTATCTATTTGTTCTCTAGTTGGAAGAGCTTTTACTGTTCCCCTAAGGTTTTCTTTATCAGCTTCTAACCATTCAGGTGCTGTATGAGAACCTGTTACTTCTAATATTTGTTTAAAACGTTCAAAGCTCTTTGCATCTTCCTTAACTTCAACAACATCTCCAACCTTTACTTGATAAGATGGAATGTTTACTCTTTTACCGTTTACTACAATCAAGTTATGTCTTACAACTTGTCTTGCTTCTGTACGAGAACGTCCTAATCCTAAACGATAAACAACATTGTCTAAACGAAGCTCAAGGCTACGTAACAAGTTTTCACCAGTGATTCCTTGTTGACGATCTGCACGTTCAAAATAAGTTCTAAATTGTGTTTCAAGAACACCATAGATTCTCTTAGCTTTTTGTTTTTCACGAAGCTGTAAACCATACTCTGATAATTTTTTTCTATTTTGGCCATGTTGCCCTGGAGCAAATGGTCTCTTTTCTACCGAACAATTTTTTGTATAACATCTTTCGCCTTTAAGGAAAAGTTGTTTTCCCTCACGACGGCATTGTTTACATTTTGAACCAATATATCTAGCCATTCTTTTTCTACACCTCCTATTACACTCTTCTACGTTTTGGTGGACGACATCCGTTGTGTGGTACAGGAGTTACATCTTTAATAAGTGTTACTTCAAGTCCTGCTGCTTGAAGAGCACGAATAGCTGCTTCCCTTCCGGATCCTGGTCCTTTTACCATAACTTCTACTGATTTTAAACCGTATTCCATTGCTGCTTTTGCAGCTGTTTCTGCTGCCATTTGAGCTGCATAAGGAGTTGATTTTCTTGATCCTCTAAAACCAAGTCCGCCTGCACTTGCCCAAGAAAGAGCATTTCCGTTTGTATCTGTAATTGTAACCATTGTATTATTGAAACTTGATTGGATATGTGTGATACCACGATCCACATGTTTCTTATCACGACGTCTTCTGGAAGTACCTTTTTTCGCCGCTTTCTTTGCTACTGCTGCCATGTGAGCTTAACCTCCTTTATTAACTATTTCTTTTTATTTGCAACTGTCTTTTTAGGTCCTTTACGAGTACGAGCGTTTGTTTTTGTTTTTTGTCCTCTAACTGGAAGTCCGCGTCTATGACGAATGCCTCTGTAGCATCCAATTTCAATAAGTCTCTTTATATTTAAAGCAATTTCTCTACGAAGGTCACCTTCAACTAATTGAGTTTTATCAATCACTTCACGAATTTTAGCCACTTGTTCATCAGTTAAGTCTTTTACGCGTGTATCAAAATCAACTCCTGCTTCAGTTAAGATTTTGCGAGAACTTGGACGTCCTATACCGTATACATAAGTAAGTCCGATTTCTACACGTTTATTTTTTGGTAAGTCTACACCTGAAATACGTGCCATTAATGTTTGCACCTCCTACATTATAGTTGTATATAAATACAGCATATGAATTATGCCGCAGCCGCTTTAATTTAAACTTCACAAATAATTATTATAAACCATTTATTTGTTTTAATCAATGCTTAAATCAATATTAGCCTTGTTTTTGTTTGTGTTTTGGATTTTCACAGATAACGCAAATTCGGCCTTTTCTTTTAATTACTTTACATTTTTCACATATTTTCTTTACTGATGGGCGCACTTTCATTATTCTGCTCTCCTTTCTTTCATATCAGTTATTTAGAACGCCATACAATTCGCCCTTTAGTTAAATCATATGGGGAGAGTTCTATAGTAACTTTATCACCAGGTAGTACCCTGATGAAATTCATACGAAGTTTTCCTGAAATATGGCCTAGAACTACATGGCCACCTTCAATTTCAACTTTAAACATTGCATTTGGTAACTTTTCTATTACCGTTCCTTCAACTTCTATTACATCACCTTTAGCCAAGTTCAAACCTCCTATCACTTAAGAAGATTGCCCAAGATATTCCTCAAGAGCTTTCCTAATATCACTATTTGTTAGCTTATTGTCTTCTATAATTTTTTCTTGTATCCATTTTATTATTGTATTGGTCTTTTGAATATGCTTTTTCTTTTTAAGTTTCGGTTTATCTATCTTTCGTAACTTTCCATCTACAATATATACATATTCTTCTTCTATACTGACAATAATAAATGCTCTGCCTTGGTCGCGTCCGCATTTTGAAAAAACAACCTGACCTACTACATACTCACCGTTCATTACATCACCTCATTACCATGTCGCAAGGTAATTATTTCTGGCTCATCATCTGTAATAACTACTGTGTTTTCATAATGTGCTGATGGTAATCCATCATTTGTTACGAACGTCCAATCATTACCTATTTCCCTGACATGATAGCTACCGACATTTACCATAGGTTCTATAGCCAGTACCATTCCTTTTTGAAGTCTTGGACCTCTTCCAGGTGTTTTGTAGTTTGGAACTTGTGGTTCTTCATGTAATGCCTTCCCTACTCCGTGACCTACCAAATCTCTTACAACTGAATAGCCATTTGACTCTACATATTGTTGAATTGCTAGAGATATCTGTCCTAAATGATTGCCTGCAACTGCATATTTTAATCCTTCAAAAAAGCTTTGCCTAGTAACTTCAATAAGATTTACAATATCAGCTGATACATCACCAACAGGGTAAGTACGAGCAGCATCCGTGTGGTACCCTTTATAGTATACACCAAGGTCAACACTTACAATGTCGCCCTCTTTAATTTTTCTATTGGATGGAATACCATGTACCACTTCCTCATTGATAGAAATACATGTTGATGCAGGATAGCCACAATAATTTTTGAACGAAGGCACTGCATGTTTGCTTCTGATAAACTTATCAGCAATAGCATCTAATTCTTTTGTAGTAATTCCTACTTTTATGTTTTGAGCTACTATTTCATGTGCCTCAATTAATATAACGCCTGACTCTCTCATGATTTCTATTTCTAAATCGGATTTAATAGGGATTGACATATTAGTTCACTCCTAATGCTTTTTTAACCCTAGCTCGGACTTCGTCCACAGGGCCTACACCATCTATATCTAAAACCTTATCCTGCTGTTTATAGTATGCAATAAGTGGTTTTGTTTGTGCATGGTATATTTCTAATCTCTTTTTAACTGTTTCTTCCTTATCATCATCTCTTTGAATAAGTGAAGAATTACATTCGTTACATTTCCCTGCTACACTCTCTATCTTAAATAACTTATGATAGGAAGCACCACAACTTGGGCAAACTGTTCTACCAGACATTCTGTCAATGATTACTTCATCTGGAACTTCCACATTAATGACTGAGTCAATAGGCATATTCAATTCACTGAGCATTTTATCAAGTGCCTCGGCCTGTGGAATTGTTCTTGGAAAGCCATCTAAGATCATCCCGTTTTTGCAATCGTCCTTTGACAATCTATCTTTAACAAGTTCTATAACTAAAGAATCTGGAACTAATTTTCCTTGATCCATATATTCTTTTGCTAAATTTCCAAGCTGTGTTTTATTAGCTATATGCTCTCTAAAAATATTACCTGTAGATATACAAGGAATATTATATAATTTTGTAAGCATCTCTGCCTGAGTTCCTTTTCCTGCACCTGGTGCACCTAACAATATTAATCTCATAGTGGCCTCCTATTTAACAAAAAATTAATTAAACAAATTTTTATTTGGTCTACTTTAATTTATTTTCTATAGAAAACCTCTATAATGTCTCATTAACATTTGAGATTCTAATTGTTTTATTGTTTCTAAGGCAACACCAACCAAAATTAAAAGAGATGTTCCTGAGAATGCAAGAGGAATATTTAATAATGTTGTTAGTAATATTGGAACAATAGCTAGTACTGCTAAACATATTGCTCCTAATAGGGTTATATATGTTGCAATGTTTGATAAATAATCTGACGTAGGCTTCCCAGGTCTTATACCTGGTACAAATCCCCCATTTTTCTTCATATTAGAAGCAATCTCCAATGGATTGAAAGCTACTGTTGAATAGAAGAAAGTAAAAGCAAATATTAAAACAATATATAATGTCCCTCCTATTGGTGTCGTCCAATTAAGGTTCTTAATTATTGTTCCCCATACTCCAGCAGGTGTACTTGTAAAAAATCCTGTCACAATCTGTGGAAACTGCAAAATTGACATTGCAAAGATAACTGGCATTACTCCTGCTAAGTTTACTTTAATTGGGATGTGCTGACTTTGTCCACCTGTATAAACTTTACGTCCTGTAGTACGTTTTGCATATTGAACAGCTATTCTTCTCTCCCCTTGAGACATAAGAACAACAAATGCCACAAGAACAATACCTATAATGAGAACAACTGGTATCATTGCATAATTTTTAGTAATGAAAAGAGATTGGAATTGTTGTGGCAATCTTGAAACGATATTGATAAAGATAATAAGTGATGTACCGTTTCCAACGCCTCTTTGTGTGATTTGCTCTCCTATCCACATAACAAGCATAGTTCCTGCTACAAGTGAAAGCATAACGAGTAAAAATGTCCAAACGCTTTTATCTCTTAAAGCATTGTTGTTAAATAATGTAAGTGTGGTTGCTGCTGCTTGAAGAATTGCAAGCCCTAGGGCAACGTATCTTGTATACTTATTAATCTTTTTCCTACCAGTTTCGCCTTCCTTAGATAACTCTTCAAGTTTTGTAATTGCCATTTGAAGAAGCTGTACAACAATACTTGCTGTAATATATGGCCCTACTCCAAATGCAAATAAAGCCATGGTTTTAAAGGCTCCTCCAGCGATGATGTCCATCAATCCGAATATATTATTACTTCCATTATTAAATAAAGATTGTAATACATCTTGATTGATTCCCGGTACTGTAATAACTGCACCTAATCTTAAAACTACAAACATACATAATGTAAATATGATCTTTTTTCGGAGTTCTGGTACCTTCCATGCATTGATAAGGGTTTTTAACACTTACATCACCTCTTCTACTTTTCCACCTGCAGCTTCAATTTTTTCTCTCGCCCCTGCACTAAAAGCATTTGCCTTTACTGTAAGTTTTTTCTCTAAATTTCCTTTACCAAGAATTTTAACACCATCTCTTGGGTTCTTAATAATACCAGAATTGATTAAATCTTCAACTGCTACAACCGCTCCATCTTCAAAACGATTTAATAAGTCTACGTTGATTCCTACGATTTCTAAGCTATTACGATTTGTAAAACCTCTTTTTGGAAGTCTTCTATATAATGGCATTTGTCCGCCTTCGAAACCAGGTCTTACACCGCCGCCGCTTCTCGCTTTTTGTCCTTTATGTCCTCTTCCTGCAGTTTTACCATTTCCAGAACCATGTCCTCTACCTACACGAAAAGATTTCTTTTTTGAGCCTTCTGCTGGTCTTAATTCGCTTAAGTTCATTTGTTGGCACCTCCTTTTGTTCTTATTATCTAACTATGCGTTTACTTCTTCTACCTTAACTAAGTGATTTACTTGTGCTATCATTCCACGAATAGCAGCATTATCTTCATGTATATTAGCACTATTGATTTTTCTAAGTCCTAGTGCTTCAATTGTTTTTTTGTGTTTCGGAATAGCTCCGATTGTGGATTTTACTAAAGTCACTTTTAATTTAGCCACTTGAAAATTCCTCCTATCCTAGAAGCTCTTCTACTGATTTACCACGAAGTCTTGCAACTTCTGTAGGTGTTTTAAGTGTAGCGAGGCCTTGAATTGTAGCATGTACTACATTCTTTTTGTTATTTGAACCTAATGATTTTGTTCTGATATTACGAATTCCTGCAAGTTCAAGTACCGCACGAGCTGGTCCTCCAGCAATAACACCAGTACCTTCTTTTGCTGGTTTAAGAAGTACTCTTGCACTTCCAAATTCACCAATATATTCATGATAGATGCTACTTACATCATTTCTTTCTACATAAATCAGATTTTTCTTAGCATCATCTTTTGCTTTTTGAATGGCATTAGGTATTTCCATTGCTTTTCCAAGCCCTACACCTACGTGTCCATTTCCATCTCCAACTACTACTAGAGCAGAGAAACGGAATGTACGACCACCTTTTACAACTTTAGTTACACGTTTAATAGTAACTACTCTTTCTTGTAACTCTAAATCATTTGCATTAATGATTGTTTTTTTAGCCAACGTTTGTCCCTCCTTTACTAGAATTGTAGTCCAGCTTCACGAGCTGCATCTGCCAATGCTTTAATTCTTCCATGATATATAAAACCACCACGATCAAATACCACTTCATTGATACCTTTAGCAAGTGATTTTTGAGCAATAGCTGCTCCTACTACCTTAGCTGCATCAACGTTTGATGTTACTTCTAACTTAGCTGCTATTTCCTTCTCTGCTGTTGAAGCTGCTACTATTGTATTTCCTTTTGTATCATCTATTAACTGTGCGTAGATGTGTTTTTCACTTCTAAATACAGAAAGTCTAGGCTTTTGACTTGTGCCTTGAATTTTGTTACGTAACTTTTTATGCTTTTTCACACGAATCTTACTGCGTGATACTTTACTTACCATAGTGTCAATTCACCCCTTTTCTATTATTTTTTACCGGTCTTTCCTTCTTTACGTCTGATGACTTCATCAACATACTTAATACCTTTACCTTTATAAGGCTCTGGTGGACGTTTGAAGCGAATTTCGGCTGCAAATTGACCAACTTCTTCTTTGCTAATACCAGAAACAGTAATTTTATTTCCATCAACTGAACTTGTAATACCTTCTGGATCTTCCATTTCAACTGGATGTGAATATCCAAGTGAAAGAACTAACTTCTTGCCTTGTTTTTGTGCTCTATAACCAACACCGTTTACTTCTAATACTTTTGTAAAACCGTTAGTAACACCTTCTACCATATTAGCAATAAGCGTTCTTGATAACCCATGAAGTGATCTATTTCTTTTTAAATCGTTAGGTCTTGTAACAAGTACCTGACCTGCTTCAACTTCTATATTCATTGCACTATCTATTTTTCTTGTAAGCGTTCCCTTTGGTCCTTTAACTGTAATAACATTTTCTGCATCTACAGTAACTGTTACACCTGCTGGAACTGTTATTGGTTGTCTGCCAATACGAGACATATTTGCACCTCCTTAAACTTTTACTGTCTATTACCAAATAAATGCTATTACTTCTCCACCAACGCCTTGTTTTCTAGCTTCTTTGTCAGTGATTACACCTTTATTAGTAGATATAATTGCTGTTCCAAGACCACCAAGAACTTTTGGTAAAGTTTTTGAATCAGCATATACACGAAGACCTGGTTTTGATATTCTTTTTAATCCAGAAATAACTTTTTCATTTTTGTCTTTTCCATATTTTAACTCTATACGAATGGTCCCTTTAGCACCATCTTCAATTATTTCATATCCTTTGATATACCCCTCAGATAATAGAATCTCAGAAATCGCCTTTTTCATCTTTGATGTAGGCACTTCCACAATGTCATGTTTCGCTGTATTAGCATTTCTGATTCTTGTTAGCATATCTGCAATTGGATCGCTCATTGTCATTTTATTTGCCTCCTTTCCAATATTACCAGCTTGCTTTTTTTACACCTGGAATTTGTCCTTTATAAGCTAATTCTCTAAAACATATACGGCATATGCCAAATTTTCTAATATAAGCATGTGGACGTCCGCAAATACGGCATCTAGTATATTCACGAGTAGAAAACTTAGCAGGTCTTTGTTGCTTAACTTTCATAGAAGTCTTAGCCATCTATTTTCCCTCCTTATTTTTGAAATGGCATTCCGAATTGTGCTAGTAACTCTCTAGCCTCTTCATCAGTTTCAGCAGTTGTCACAATTATGACATCCATACCACGAATTTTATCAATTTTATCATATTCAACTTCTGGGAAAATAATTTGCTCTTTGATACCTAATGCATAGTTACCACGACCATCAAATGATGTCGCACTTACACCACGGAAGTCACGTACACGTGGAAGTGCAAGGTTTACTAAACGATCAAGAAATTCATACATTTTTTCTCCACGAAGTGTTACTTTACATCCGATTGGCATTCCTTCACGAAGCTTAAATGCTGCTACAGATTTCTTTGCTTTTGTAATAACTGGTTTTTGCCCAGATATAATTTGCATATCAGATACAGCACTTTCTAATGTTTTTGCATTGTCTTTTGCTTCGCCAACACCCATATTAATTACTATTTTTTCAAGCTTAGGTGCTTGCATTTTATTTTTATAGCTGAACTTTTGCATCATAGTATTCACTATTTGTTCATTGTATATATCCTTTAATCTACTCACTGCTAACAACCTCCTTTCAGCATTAGTCAATTACAAAACGTTCATTCTTTGATATTGCAACACGAACTTTTTTTCCATCTTTTACTTCTGCACCTAAACGGCATGGTTTACCTTCGTGTAAATACATGACATTTGAAATAGACATTGGTGCTTCACGTTCGATTAATCCACCTTGACCAGCCGCGTTTGGTTTTTGATGTTTAGTGACTTTGTTAAAGCCTTCTACTATAACACGACCAGCTTTACGATCTATAAAAGAAATAATGCCTTCTTTATCTTTATCGTCTCCAGCAATAATAAGGACTCTATCGCCCTTTTTAAGTTTAGTTTTCACTTTTCGATACCTCCTTATAACACTTCTGGTGCAAGTGATAAGATTTTAGTGTATTTCTTTTCTCTTAATTCTCTTGCTACCGGTCCAAATATACGTGTTCCTCTTGGATTTTTATCTTCTTTTATAATAACGGCTGCGTTCTCATCAAATTTAATATAAGAACCATCTGGCCTTCTTACGCCTTTCTTTGTACGAACAATAACTGCTTTAACAACATCGCCTTTTTTAACAACGCCACCAGGTGTTGCATCTTTAACCGTAGCTACGATAACATCTCCTATATTGGCATATCTTCTCGTAGATCCACCTAAACAACGGATGCAAAGTAATTCTTTAGCACCAGTATTATCTGCTACTCTTAGTCTACTTTCTTGTTGTATCATCAGAAGTGTCCTCCTTTCAACATAAATATACTATTTTGCTTTTTCTACAATTTCAACGAGTCTCCATCTTTTTGATTTAGATAATGGTCTTGTTTCCATAACCTTTACTTTATCACCGATCTGGCATTCATTGTTTTCATCATGTGCATGTAATTTATACGTTCTTTTAACAATCTTTCCATAAAGAGGATGTTTTACATTGTTTACTACTGCAACTGTAATGGTTTTATCCATTTTGTCACTTACTACATTACCGATTAATACTTTTCGTAAATTTCTTTCAGACACGACTTTACCTCCTCTCTATTACGCATTAGCTTTTTGCGTAATAATAGTTTGAATACGTGCTATATTTTTTCTTACTTCTTTTATTCTCGCTGTGTTATCTAATTGGTTGGTAGCGTTCTGGAATCTTAAGTTAAAAAGTTCTTTTTTTGCATTAACCAATTCAATATTAAGTTCATCAGCTGTCTTTACCCTTAATTCTTCTAAGAATGCATTATTCTTCACTACCATCACCTGCCATTTCTTGTTCAGCACGAGATACTATCTTGCATTTCACTGGTAACTTATGCATTGCAAGTCTTAAAGCCTCTCTAGCTGTTTCTTCTTCTACTCCTGCTAATTCAAACATTACTCTTCCTGGTTTTACTACCGCTACCCAGTACTCTGGAGATCCTTTACCAGAACCCATACGTGTTTCAGCTGGTTTTGCTGTTACTGGTTTATCAGGAAATATCTTGATCCATACTTTACCACCACGTTTGATATAACGTGTCATAGCAATACGTGCTGCTTCTATTTGATTGGATTTAATCCAACATGGTTCCATTGCAACAATGCCAAATTCGCCGTAAGTGATTTTATTTCCACTATTAGCTTGGCCCTTCATACGCCCACGAAATTGTTTACGGCGTTTTACTCTTTTAGGCATTAACATTATTTAGCACTCCCTTCCTTTTTTTCTCTTTGTGGAAGTACCTCTCCTTTGTAGATCCACACTTTAACACCAATTTTTCCATAAGTTGTATCTGCTTCTGCAAATCCATATTCAATATCTGCTCTTAATGTCTGAAGTGGAATAGTACCTTCTGAATAATGCTCTGTACGTGCCATTTCAGCACCACCTAAACGGCCTGAACAAGATACTTTGATACCTTTTGCACCTGCTTTTAATGCTTTTCCCATTGCTTGTTTCATAGCACGACGGAAAGAAACACGGTTTTCTAATTGAAGTGCAACATTTTCAGATACTAATTGAGCACTTGCATCTGGGCGTTTAACTTCCACTATGTTAATAGCCACTTTACTCTTTGTCATTTTTTCAACTTCTTTGCGAAGTTCGTCTATAGCTGAACCAGCTTTACCTATTACAATACCTGGTTTTGATGTATAAACGTGGATTCTGATACGACCAGACATTCTTTCAGTTTCTATTTGTTCAATGCCAGCTGCATATAATTTTTTCTTAATAAATTTTCTTATTTTATCATCTTCTACAAGGTAGTTAGCAAATTCTTTCTTATCTGCATACCATTTGGCATTCCAGTCTTTGATAACCCCTACTCTTAGTCCATGAGGATTTACTTTTTGGCCCATATCTAACCTCCTTATCTCTCATTTAATACCACTGTAATGTGGCTTGTTTGTTTGTCGATTCTATATGCACGTCCTTGAGCACGTGGACGAATTCTTTTGAGTTTTGGTCCTTTTGTAGAAAAGGCTTCTTCCACAAATAATGCATTAGTATCCATACCATTGTTATGCTCTGCATTTGCAATAGCAGACTTTAATAATTTTTCAATAATACGTGCTCCGTATCTAGGGGTATAAGCAAGAATTGCTAATGCAGTATTTACATCTTTACCTCTAATTTGATCAAGCACGATATTTGCTTTAGTACTTGATAAACGAACAAAAGTTACTTTTGCTTTTGGTCTTGAATCTTTTTGAGCGTTTCTCTCTTTTTTTATCTGGCTTCTATGTCCTTTTGCCATTTTGAGACCTCCTTCCGTAAAAATAAATTATCTCACTTTAGATCTTTTCTCCGCATCCTTACCATGTCCACGATAAGTTCTTGTAAGTGCAAACTCACCTAACTTATGTCCAACCATATCTTCAGATATATATACAGGAACATGTTTTCTTCCGTCATGAACAGCTATAGTATGGCCTACCATAGTAGGGAAAATAGTTGAACGACGTGACCATGATTTAATTACCTTTTTTTCTCCTGCCGCATTCATCGCATCGATTGCTTTTAAAAGCTTACTGTCAGCGAATGGTCCTTTTTTGATGGAACGAGCCATTAAGATGCCTCCCTTCACATAGTTTATTTATTATTTGTTACGTGTACGAATAATATATTTATTTGAATGTTTGTTTTTCTTTCTTGTCTTATAGCCAAGAGCTGGTTTACCCCATGGTGTACATGGATTTGGACGTCCAATTGGTGATCTACCTTCTCCACCGCCGTGAGGGTGATCATTAGGGTTCATAACAGAACCACGAACTGTAGGTTTGATACCCATATGACGTTTACGTCCAGCTTTACCGATGTTAATAAGCTCATGATCAATATTACCAACTTGACCTATTGTTGCTTTACCATCGATAGGTAATAATCTCATTTCTCCTGATGGAAGTTTAACTGTAGCATATTTTCCTTCTTTAGCCATAAGCTGAGCTGCAACACCTGCAGAACGCACTAATTGTCCACCTTTGTTTGGTTTCATTTCGATATTATGAATTGTTGAACCAATAGGGATGTCTTTCATTTTCAATGCATTTCCTACTTTTATTTCAGCAGTGTCTCCACTCATAAGTTTATCTCCAACTTTAAGACCAACTGGAGCTAAAATATAACGTTTCTCACCATCTGCATAATGAAGTAATGCAACATTTGCTGTTCTACTTGGATCGTATTCTATAGAAGCAACTACTGCTGGAATACCATCTTTATTACGTTTGAAATCGACTATTCTATATTTAAGTCTATATCCGCCACCACGATGACGAACAGTAATTTTACCTTGGTTATTTCTTCCTGAATTTTTCTTTAAGGTTACAACTAAAGATTTTTCAGGAGTTGTCTTTGTGATTTCCTCAAAGCTTGAAGAAGTCATATGTCTTCTTGATGGGGTATATGGCTTATACTTTTTAATACCCATTCACTTTCACTCCTTTCAATCATTCACTATTACACTTAGCCGTGTGTTTCATTTCTTTTTCTATTTAACTACATTCCTTGGAAAAAGTCAATGTCTTTACTAGAATCAGTGAGTTTTACAATAGCTTTTTTATATGAACTTGTTCTTCCTACTGATTTTCCACGACGTTTGATCTTTCCATCATAGTTTGCTGTGTTTACTTTATCAACTTTGATGCCTTCGAACATTTTTTCTACTGCATCTTTGATTTGTGATTTTGTAGCATCTTTATGAACAAGGAATGTGTATTTCTTTTCTGCCATAGCATTCATACTTTTTTCAGTAACTACTGGCTTTAAAATGACATCATAATATTTTAAATCTGCCATTATGCGTACACCTCCTCAATTTTATTTAAGGCATCTACAGTTACAACAAATGTATCATATTTTAATATATCATAAACATTAATGTTGTTTACTGCTGAAGTTTTTACATTTGGAATATTACGTGCAGATAACATGATGTTTCTACTTGCATCTCCATCTGTAACAATTAATGCTTTGTTTAATTTGAAATTATCTAATACTGTTTTCATTGCTTTAGTTTTAATTTCTGCAAGAGCTAATTCATCTAAAACAATAAATTTGCTATCGTTTACTCTGCTTGTAAGTACTGATTTAAGAGCTAATCTTTTCTCTTTTCTATTAAGCTTGATAGAGTAATCTCTTGGTTTTGGAGCAAATACAACTCCACCACCTGTCCATTGTGGTGAGCGAATAGAGCCTTGTCTTGCTCTTCCTGTTCCTTTTTGTCTCCATGGTTTTCTTCCGCCTCCACGTACTTCTGCACGTGTTTTAGCACTTTGAGTACCTTGACGTCTATTTGCAAGATATGCTGTCACTGCTGCGTGAACTAAATGTTCTTTAATATCTACTGCAAAAATTGAATCGTTCAATTCCACTTCGCTTACTTGTTCTCCGTTCATATTATAAACAGCTACTTTTGCCATTATGTTTTCCTCCTTTCTGAGCTAAGATTACGCCTTAACGCTATCTTTAATTGTAATAAGTGTACCTTTAGGTCCTGGTACTGCACCTTTTATCAAGATTAAATTTTTCTCTGCATCTACGCGTACAATTTCAAGATTTTGAACTGTAGTACGAACTGCACCCATGTGAGATGGAAGAGCTTTACCTTTCATAACACGTCCTGGGCTTGTTGCTGCACCCATTGAACCTGCAACTCTATGTGACTTAGAACCATGTCCCATTGGTCCACGACTTTGTCCATATTTTTTGATAGCTCCTTGATATCCTTTACCTTTTGAAGTTCCCACTACATCTACTTTCTCGCCAGGAGCAAAGATATCTGCTTTAATTTCAGCACCTAATTCATAAGTAGAGATATCGTCCAATCTAAATTCTTTTAAATGTTTTTTCACAGCTAGACCTTGTTTCTTGAAATGACCTAGTGCTGGCTTAATTACATTCTTTTCTTTTACATCGCCAAATCCTACTTGTATAGCCTCATATCCATCGTTTTCTTTTGTTTTCACTTGAGTAACGATACATGGGCCTGCCTCTAATACTGTAACAGGTATTAAGTTAGCGTTATCATCAAACACTTGTGTCATACCTACTTTTTTAGCCATAATAGCTTTTTTCATTTTTACACCTCCTATTATCTACAGCGGATTGCTACTCAGCAATCATCCTAGACGATTCTTAAACCGTCCTAATTATCAGTCGCTTTAACGAGACGATAATTTTACATGCAATCAACTATCTTGCATCAACTTTAATATCTACACCAGCTGGTAAATCAATGCGCATTAAAGCATCTCCTGTTTTTGGTGTTGCTTCAACATCAATCAATCTTTTATGTGTTCTTTGCTCGAATTGTTCACGGGAATCTTTATACTTGTGCACTGCACGAAGTATTGTGATTACTTCCTTTTTAGTTGGAAGTGGTATAGGTCCACTAACCTTTGCTCCGTTCTTCTTTGCAATTTCAACTATTTCAGCTGCTGTTTGATCAATAAGCTTATGATCATATGCCTTTAAGATGATGCGAATTTTTTGGCTTGCCATAAAAAAAGTCCCCTCCTTTTCGTACTTTTTTTGAATCAGCACGACAAGCGGTGACTGTACATACGCACAGATGTACTCCATTTTAACACAGTAACATCCTATTTAAGTACAGTGACTTGTCATCCCGTTTCTTGAACCGGACATTCACTCCTCAGAAATTTAGCCTTTCGGCTAGCAACCTCCTGAATCATCGTTCTCAATGTCACAACAAATCTAGTATACATTATCCTTCTACATTTGGCAAGGATTTTCTGCTTACTTTGTCATTAATTTTTCTCAGTCATCATATAGAATTTACTTTTCGGACTTTAAGTTATATTCTGTGCATTCATTAGGTAAACAACTATTATAAAATTTAGTACACTTACAAAAAATACAACCCCTTATAAGTAAGGAGTTGTATCTTTAATTTTATGATATTATCTATCAATAATTCTTTATTATTCAGTAATGCTTACAACAGCACCTGAACCAACTGTACGTCCACCTTCACGAATAGAGAAACGTAAACCTTGAGCCATAGCTACTGGAGCGATAAGCTCGATATCCATTTCAATGTTGTCGCCAGGCATACACATTTCTACACCTTCTGGTAATTGGATAACGCCAGTTACGTCAGTTGTACGGAAATAGAATTGTGGTCTGTATTGAGAGAAGAATGGTTTATGACGACCACCTTCTTCTTTTTTAAGAACGTAAACTTGTGCTTTAAATTTTGTATGTGGTGTAATTGAGCCTGGTTTACACAATACTTGCCCACGTTCAATTTCTGTTCTTTGAACACCACGAAGAAGTGCTCCGATATTATCTCCAGCTTGTGCTTGGTCAAGAAGTTTGTGGAACATTTCTACTCCTGTACAAACTACTTTACGAGTTTCTTCACGAATACCAACGATTTCAACTTCGTCTTGAACTTTAAGAACACCAGATTCTACTCTACCAGTTGCAACTGTACCACGTCCTGTAATAGAGAATACGTCCTCTACAGGCATAAGGAATGGTTTGTCAACTGGACGATCTGGAGTTGGAATATATTCATCAATAATGTTGAATAATTCAACGATCTTATCTCCCCATGGACCTTGTGGATCATTTAATGCTTGAAGAGCTGAACCACGAACGATTGGTGTATCATCGCCTGGGAACTCATATTGATTTAATAAATCACGAATTTCCATTTCTACTAATTCTAATAATTCTTCATCATCAACCATATCGCATTTGTTTAAGAAAACAACAATATATGGAACACCTACGTTACGTGCTAATAAGATATGCTCACGAGTTTGAGCCATAGGACCATCTGTAGCTGCAACAACAAGGATAGTTCCATCCATTTGAGCTGCTCCTGTGATCATGTTTTTAACATAGTCAGCATGTCCTGGGCAGTCAACGTGTGCATAGTGACGAGCTGGTGTTTCATATTCAACGTGAGATGTTGAAATTGTGATACCACGTTCTCTTTCTTCTGGTGCTTTATCAATTTTATCAAAAGCAGTAACTTCACCTAATCCATATCTCTGATAAAGAGTTTTTGTGATAGCTGCAGTTAGTGTTGTTTTACCATGGTCAACGTGTCCGATTGTGCCAATATTTACGTGTGGCTTACTTCTTTCATACTTAGCTTTAGCCATTATCTTCTTCCTCCTTTTATTTGCCGAGTTTTTAGACTCAGATTAACTTCATTATATTTAATTTCTAAATACATTTCAAGTATAGAATTTTACTTTTTTTAATTGCCTTTGTTGTCTGATATAATCTTTTCTTGAATTTGTTTTGGACAAGGCTCATAGTGATGGAATTCCATAGAATAGTTTCCACGTCCTTGTGTTTTTGAACGAAGGTCTGTTGCATAGCCAAACATTTGTGCGAGTGGTACATATGCTCTAATTTCTTGTCCGCCACCTACTGCTTCCATTCCTTCCATATGGCCACGACGAGAGTTGATATCTCCTATAACATCTCCCATGTAGTCTTCAGGAACTGTAACAATAACTTTCATGATTGGTTCAAGAAGAACACCACCTGCTTTTTTCATAGCTTCTTTAAATGCCATAGAACCAGCGATCTTAAACGCCATTTCTGAGGAGTCTACTTCATGGTAAGAACCATCATAACAGTCTGCTTTTATACCAAGTACTTGGTATCCAGCAAGAGGTCCACTTTGCATAGCTTCTTTAATACCATTGTCAATTGCTGGAATATATTCTTTTGGAATAGATCCTCCAACAACTGAGCTAACAAATTCGTAGGTATGCTCTGAGTTAGGATCAAGTCTTGAAAATCTAACTTTACAATGACCATATTGTCCTTTACCACCAGACTGACGAGCATATTTACTTTCTACGTCTACATCACCACCAAGTGTTTCTTTGTAAGCAACCTGAGGTGCTCCAACATTTGCTTCTACCTTAAATTCACGAAGCAAACGATCAACAATAATTTCAAGGTGGAGTTCTCCCATTCCTGCAATAATTGTTTGACCTGTGTCAGTATTTGTAAACGTTCTAAAAGTTGGATCTTCTTCAGCAAGTTTTGCTAAAGCAATACCCATCTTTTCTTGACCAGCTTTTGTTTTTGGCTCAATAGCTACTTCAATAACTGGTTCTGGGAATTCCATAGATTCTAATATAACTGGGTGGTTTTCATCACATAATGTGTCACCTGTTGTTGTTAATTTAAGACCAACAGCAGCTGCTATATCACCTGAATATACTTTATCTATTTCTTGACGTGCATTGGCATGCATCTGTACGATACGTCCAATACGTTCTTTCTTTTCTTTTGTTGAATTGTATACATATGACCCTGAATTTAACGATCCAGAATAAACACGGAAGAATGTAAGTTTCCCTACGAATGGGTCTGCAGCTATCTTAAATGCAAGAGCTGCAAATGGCTCTGAATCAGATGTATGTTTCTCTAATTCTTCACCTGTATCAGGATTTACACCTTTAATAGCTGGGATATCAGTTGGTGCAGGCATATAGGCTATAACTGCATCCAATAATTTTTGGACCCCTTTATTTTTATATGCTGATCCACAAAGTACAGGGATAATCTGTACATTAATAACAGCATTTCTAAGTGCTGCTTTTAATTCTTCCTCTGTTACTTCTTCACCTTCAAGATATTTCATAGTAAGATCTTCATCTGATTCACAGATTGCTTCTACCATTTCATTTCTATACTTTAGAGCTATCTCTGCCATATCCTCTGGGATATCTGTTTCTTCTATATCTTTGCCAAGATCATCTTTGAACATATATGCTACGTTTTTCATAAGATCAATAATCCCTACAAATTGATCTTCAGTCCCAATAGGTAACTGAATAGGCACTGCATTTGCTCCAAGTCTTGATTTCATCATGTCAACTACTCTATAGAAGTCAGCTCCCATGATATCCATTTTATTTACAAAAGCCATACGTGGTACGCTATACTTATCAGCTTGACGCCATACTGTTTCAGACTGAGGCTCAACCCCGCCCTTTGCACAGAATACGCCTACAGCAGAATCCAGTACGCGAAGTGAACGTTCAACCTCAACTGTAAAATCCACGTGCCCTGGTGTATCTATAATGTTGACACGATTGTCATTCCAGAAGCATGTAGTTGCAGCTGACGTGATCGTAATTCCACGCTCTTGCTCTTGTGCCATCCAGTCCATAGTAGCTCCACCCTCATGGGTTTCACCAAGCTTATGAGTTTTTCCGGTATAGAACAAGATACGCTCTGTAAGAGTTGTTTTCCCCGCATCAATATGAGCCATAATACCAATATTACGTGTTCGCTCAAGCGGATATTCTCTTCCTGCCAAGGTAATTCCTCCTTAAGTGATATGACCTACCATTTATAATGAGCAAATGCTCTATTAGCTTCGGCCATCTTATGTGTATCTTCTTTTTTCTTCACTGAACCACCAGTATTGTTAAGCGCATCTAATATTTCTGCAGCTAATGCTTCAGTAGTTGTTTTTTCTCCACGATTGCGTGTGTAATTTACTAACCAACGAAGTCCTAATGTTTGACGTCTTTCCGGACGTACTTCCATTGGTACTTGGTACGTAGCACCTCCAACACGGCGTGCCTTTACTTCTAATACAGGCATAATATTTTCTAATGCTTCTTGAAATACTTCAAGAGCATTTCTACCTGTCTTTTCTTGAATAACTTCAAACGCACCATATACTATCTTTTGAGCTTTTCCTCTTTTACCATCAAGCATAATGTTGTTGATAAGCTTCGTTACCAACTTGCTGTTGTATAGTGGATCTGCTAATACATCTCTTTTTGCAACATGTCCTTTACGTGGCACGATCTTCCCTCCTTAACTATCATTTGAAATATCATCGGTACTCGTCCTTATTGCTAAGGATCGTGCGTGCCCTATTTACTCCATCTATTTTAACTTTTAACAGTTTTCTATGTGTAAGCCGGGCACCATTTTAACTCAGTATTCTTTGATATTATCTACTATTTTCCTGCAGCTTTTTTTGCTTTTTTAGCTCCGTATTTAGAACGAGCTTGGTTTCTCTTAGCTACTCCTGCTGTATCAAGTGTTCCACGAACAATGTGGTAACGTGTACCTGGTAAGTCTTTAACCCTACCACCACGAATTAATACAACACTATGCTCTTGCAGGTTATGTCCTTCTCCTGGAATATAAGCTGTTACTTCTACTCCATTTGTTAGACGTACCCTTGCTATCTTACGAAGAGCTGAGTTAGGTTTTTTTGGAGTGGCTGTCTTAACCGCTGTACAAACACCTCTTTTTTGTGGAGAAGAAATATCTGTTGCAGTCTTTTTGAGTGAGTTAAATCCCTTTTGTAATGCTGGTGCATTAGATTTTTTCTCAATCTCTTTTCTTCCTTTACGAACTAACTGGTTAAATGTTGGCATTTCGGCACCTCCTTGCTTACTCAATAATTGCTGCTATTGCAGTTTTTACTTCAATATTGCATAAAGATCCAAGTTCTTTCATCGTTTCTACATATTCGATCGGAACTTGTTTTTCTTTAGCAAGTTGTAGTACTTGATTTGTAACTCTTTCTTCTGCATCTTTTGCAATAAAAACAGCTTTTACCTTGTCATTTTGTATTGCTTTTATGCATTGCTTTGTTCCTACAACTTTATTTGTGTCTTTTAAATGATACAACATAAATCCCCCTTTAGGTTCATTTTTATGCATATTATCACACACTGACAAATTCTATCACTCATCGCCTTAGTTGTCAAGGATTTTTATTTAGCTTAAAACTGGAGACGCAACGCAGCTAGATATAGTGTTTGTGTTCTTCTGTATACAACATAAAAGCTGCCTAGTTAAAGACAGCTTTTATGCTTAAATATCCATTTCAAAGTGAAAACCTCATCACTTATTCTGCTAATACTTCAATATTTAGCTTTCGGTAACGATCCATTCCTGTTCCAGCAGGAATTAATTTACCGATAATAACATTTTCCTTTAATCCAATTAGCGGATCCATCTTGCCTTTTATTGCTGCTTCTGTTAGAACTTTTGTAGTTTCTTGGAATGATGCAGCTGATAAGAAGGATTCTGTTGCAAGAGAAGCCTTTGTAATACCAAGTAAAATGCTCTTTCCGATTGCTTCTTCCTTGCTTTCTTCTCTCATTTGTTTATTTATATCATCAAATTCTAGCACATCTACCAAGCTTCCAGGAAGCAGTGATGTATCACCATTTTCTTCTATCTTAACTTTTTTAAGCATTTGACGAACAATAACTTCGATGTGTTTGTCATTGATATCAACACCTTGGAGTCTGTATACTCTTTGTACTTCTTGTATCATGTAGTGTTGTACACCTTTTACCCCTTTTATCTTTAAAATATCATGAGGGTTTACACTACCTTCAGTTAACTCGTCTCCAGCTTCAATCATGGCGTTATCTATTACCTTTATTCTAGATCCATAAGGTATCGTATAGGATTTTGCTTCACCATTCTCATCATTTGTAATGATAACTTCTCTCTTTTTCTTTGTATCAGATATCGTAACGCGACCACTGATCTCAGAAATAATAGCAAGTCCTTTTGGCTTACGTGCTTCAAATAATTCCTCGACACGTGGAAGACCTTGTGTGATATCATCTCCTGCAATACCACCTGTATGGAAAGTACGCATAGTAAGCTGTGTACCTGGTTCACCAATTGATTGTGCTGCAATGATCCCTACTGCTTCACCAATTCTAACTTCATTTCCTGACGCCATATTGGCTCCATAACATCTTGCACATATACCCATTTTAGATTTACAAGAAAGTACACTACGAATTTTAACCTTTTCAATGCCTATGGATTCAATAAGTTCGGCTTGATTTGGTCTAATCATCTTATTTGCTTTTACAATAACTTCACCTGTTTGTGGATGAATAATATCTTCTGCAGCAAAACGTCCAGAAATACGCTCATTGAGTGGTTCTATTACTTCTGCTCCATCCTTATATGCTTTAACCCACATACCAGGGATATCTCCACCTTCGCTGTCACAACAATCACGTTCTCTAATAATAACATCTTGAGAAACATCAACAAGACGTCTTGTTAAATATCCAGAGTCAGCTGTACGAAGGGCTGTATCTGCAAGTCCTTTACGAGCACCATGGGCTGATGTAAAATACTCCAGTACAGATAATCCTTCACGGAAGTTTGCTTTTATAGGAAGCTCTAAGATACGTCCTGATGGTGAAGCCATCAGTCCACGCATTCCTGCAAGCTGTTTGATCTGATTTGTTGATCCACGGGCTCCTGAATGAGCCATCATATAAATGTTATTGTATTTTCCAAGATTGCTTAGAAGTGCCTTTGTAATTCTATCATTAGCATTATTCCATGCCTGAATTACTTTATTGTAGCGTTCATCATCTGTCATGAGTCCACGCCTAAATAACTTCTTAACATGATCAACTTCCACTTCAGCCTCAGCTAGAATAGTAGTCTTTTCTTCAGGAACAACCATGTCTGATACAGAAACAGTAAGTGCTCCTTTTGTAGAATACTTGAATCCTAAGTCCTTAATATTATCTAAAAGGATGGCTGTCTCAGTAGCACCATGTGTATTAATACATTTTTTAATAATAGTAGCGAGTTGTTTTTTCCCTACCAAGAAATCTACCTCGTATTTAAGTAAGTTTTCTGGGTTACTTCTATCAACAAATCCTAAGTTTTGAGGAATAATCTCATTAAAGATAACACGCCCTACTGTTGTATCAATAATAGCTTCTTGCAATTGTCCTTCTATTTCACGTCTTCTTCTCACTTTGATACGTGCATGTAATGATATCACTTTATTGTCATATGCAAGAATTGCTTCTTTTTCGTCTCTAAAATATTTTCCTTCTCCTATTTCCCCTTCTTTTTCTAAAGTAAGGTAATAAGTACCTAGCACCATGTCCTGTGAAGGAACTGTAACTGGTCCACCATCTGATGGTTTTAAGAGGTTGTTTGGTGCCAAAAGAAGAAATCTACATTCAGCTTGTGCTTCTACAGATAATGGCACATGAACCGCCATTTGGTCACCATCGAAGTCGGCATTATATGCTGTACATACCAGTGGATGAAGTTTAATGGCACGTCCTTCTACAAGTATTGGTTCAAATGCTTGAATACCAAGACGGTGAAGAGTCGGTGCACGATTTAACATAACAGGATGTTCTCTAATAACTTCTTCTAATACATCCCATACTTCTGGTTGCAGTCTTTCTATCATATGCTTTGCATTTTTAATGTTATGTGCAATACCATCTGATACAAGTTTTTTCATAACAAATGGTTTGAATAACTCTATTGCCATTTCTTTTGGAAGACCACATTGATAAATCTTAAGTGATGGTCCAACTACAATAACAGATCGTCCAGAATAGTCAACACGTTTTCCAAGTAAGTTTTGACGGAAACGTCCAGCTTTTCCTTTAAGCATATCTGATAATGATTTAAGTGGTCTATTACCAGGACCAGTAACTGCTTTTCCTCGTCTACCATTATCAATAAGGGCGTCTACTGCTTCTTGGAGCATTCTCTTTTCATTACGTACGATAATATTAGGTGCTCCTAAGTCAAGTAGTCTTTTGAGACGATTGTTTCTGTTGATTACACGTCTATAAAGATCATTTAAGTCAGAAGTAGCAAAACGTCCTCCATCTAGCTGAATCATTGGTCTAAGATCTGGTGGTAATACTGGGATAACATTTAAAATCATCCATTCTGGTTTGTTGCCAGATGTGTGAAAAGCTTCAATAACTTCTAACCTTTTGATAATACGTACTCTTTTTTGCCCTGTAGCTGTTTTCAACTGATCTTTTAATGTTACAGCTTCTTTTCCAAGATCAATATCAGCAAGAAGCTTTTGAATAGCTTCAGCTCCCATTTCAGCAACAAAAGAACCCGCTCCATATTTTTCTTCTGCTTCTCTAAATTCTCTTTCGCCTAGTATTTCTTTATATTCAAGGCCTGTATCTTTAGGGTCTGTAACGATATAAGCCGCAAAGTATAATATTTTTTCTAATTTACCTGGCGTAATATCTAAGATAAGTCCCATTCGGCTTGGGATTCCTTTAAAGTACCAGATGTGTGATACTGGGGCAGCAAGTTCAATATGCCCCATTCTCTCACGTCTTACCTTTGCCTTTGTAACTTCTACACCACACCTATCGCAAACAATACCTTTATAACGAATACGTTTGTACTTTCCGCAGTGACATTCCCAGTCTTTACTAGGTCCAAATATTTTCTCACAAAACAACCCATCTCTTTCAGGTCGTTGTGTACGGTAATTAATAGTTTCTGGTTTCTTTACTTCTCCTCGAGACCATTCACGAATTTTATCAGGGGAAGCCAATCCTATCTTTATACTTTCGAAAAAGATAGCTTGATCCATGTTCGGCATGACATACACTCCCTTCTACACCTCAATCAATCTAAAAATCATCCATGTCTGCATCAATATCTACATCAATATCTACATCTTCATCTATTAAGTCTTCATCTAAAATAATAGGAGCATCAGCATCTTCAAAGTCAATATCTAAGCTGTCATCATCTAACTCTGGACTATCAATGAACTCTATATCCTCTTCTGGTGATGCTGGAACACCCTCAATACCTTCTAGATTGACATTAATGCCATCACTAACATCTACACTTTCTTGTATCTCCAGTTCTTCCATATCATTTGTTAAGACACGCACATCCAGTGCTAATGATTGAAGTTCCTTTAGTAGAACCTTAAAAGATTCTGGTATTCCTGGCTCTGGTATGTTTTCACCTTTAACTACGGATTCATAGGTCTTTACACGTCCTACTACGTCATCAGACTTAATGGTTAATATTTCTTGCAATGTGTATGCTGCTCCATATGCTTCAAGTGCCCACACTTCCATTTCACCAAAACGTTGTCCACCAAACTGTGCTTTACCACCTAGTGGCTGCTGCGTAATTGTAGCATATGGGCCTGTAGAACGTGCATGCATTTTGTCATCTACCAAGTGATGGAGCTTCAAATAGTGCATGTAGCCTACTGTTACAGGATTATGAAATGGTTCTCCTGTTCTTCCATCTCTTAGAAGTATTTTCCCAGTACGATCTACTGGAACACCTTGCCACTCTTTTCTATGATCTCGGTTATCATATAAATATTGATAGATTTCGTCATTAACATTGTCTTTCCACTTTGTTGTAAAGTCTTCCCAGTCATAATTAACGTAGTCATTGGCCATTTCTAGAGTATCCATAATGTCTATTTCGCTTGCACCATTAAATACAGGTGTTTCAACTTTACATCCTAACATTTTAGCGGCTAGTCCTAAATGCACCTCTAATACCTGACCAATATTCATACGTGATGGTACGCCTAGTGGATTTAGTACAATATCTAGTGGTCTACCATTTGGTAAAAATGGCATATCTTCTACTGGAAGAACCCTTGAAATAACACCTTTATTTCCATGTCGCCCTGCCATCTTGTCCCCAACAGAAATCTTTCTCTTTTGAGCAATATAGCAACGTACCATTTTATTTACTCCAGGATCTAATTCATCACCATTCTCCCTAGTAAATATCTTAACATCCACGATAATACCAGCTTCACCATGAGGAACTCTAAGTGAAGTATCTCTTACTTCTCTGACTTTCTCACCAAATATTGCTCTTAAGAGTCTTTCCTCAGCCGTTAATTCAGTCTCTCCTTTTGGTGTTACACGTCCAACTAATATATCTCCTGAGCGCACCTCAGCTCCTATACGAATGATTCCTCTTTCATCTAAATCCTTAAGTGCGTCATCGCCCACATTTGGAATGTCTCTTGTAATTTCTTCAGGTCCAACTTTTGTATCACGAGCTTCTAGTTCATATTCTTCTATATGAATAGATGTGTATATATCTTCTTGAACAAGCTTCTCACTAAGCAAAATAGCATCTTCAAAGTTATATCCTTCCCAAGTCATAAAACCAATAAGAGGATTTTGTCCTAATGCTAATTCTCCATGGTCAGTAGATGGTCCATCAGCTAAAATGTCACCTTTTTTCACAGGTTCGCCTTTAGATACTAGTGGTTTTTGATTAATACAAGTACCTTGGTTACTTCGTTCAAATTTTGTCAGTTTGTACACATGTTTTTGACCTTCTGTGTTTTTTACTACTATTTCTTTAGCTGTAACCTTGTCCACTACCCCTTCCTCAGCAGCTAATACAACAGCTCCTGAATCAACAGCAACCTTGTATTCCATACCTGTCCCTATGATTGGACTATTGGTCCGAATCAAAGGTACTGCTTGACGCTGCATGTTTGCTCCCATCAGTGCACGGTTCGCGTCATCATTTTCAAGGAATGGTATAAGTGCAGTAGCCACAGACACCATTTGTTTTGGAGAAATATCCATGAGATCTATTTGATCCCTGTCAAACTCTAAAATAGATTCAGATCGTCTTCCTATTACTCTTTGATTAACAAATTTGCCTTCATGATCTAAAGGCTCTGTAGCTTGACAAATTGTATACTTTTCTTCTTCATCAGCTGTAATATAAATAACTTCTGATGTAACTCTTGGCTCATCACCTGATTTGTCGATGACTCTATAAGGGGCTTCAATAAATCCATATTCGTTAATACGTGCAAAAGTAGCTAACGAGTTGATAAGACCGATGTTAGGTCCTTCTGGTGTCTCAATAGGACACATACGACCATAATGGGAGTCATGAACGTCACGAACCTCAAAACCTGCTCTTTCCCTTGACAAACCTCCTGGTCCTAATGCTGATAATCTTCTTTTATGTGTCAATTCTGCAAGTGGATTATTTTGATCCATAAACTGAGAAAGCTGTGAACTTCCAAAGAATTCTTTAATAGCAGAAGAAACAGGTCTTATATTTATAAATGTTTGTGGTGTTACTGATTCTTGATCTTGAACTGTCATTCTCTCACGCACAACTCTTTCCATACGTGAAAGACCAATGCGAAATTGGTTTTGGAAAAGTTCTCCGACTGCACGGATACGACGATTACCTAAGTGGTCAATATCATCTGTATAACCTAAGCCATATTCAAGATGAATATTATAGTTAATTGAAGCATAAATATCATCTAAAGTAATACACTTTGGAATAAGATCGTTAATACGTTCTTTTATTACTCTTTTTATGTCTTCAATCTCTTGATGATCTTCTAGTATTTCTTCTAAAACAGGATAATAAACCATATCTTTTATTTCAAATTCATCTGGATCTATGTCTAAAAACTTAGTGATATCTACAGTTCTATTTGAAAGAATCTTGACTGGTCTATTTACGCCTGAAACTTGAACATATACTGCTTCTATTCCTGTATTCTGAATACGATTAGCAAGGGAAACTGTTATTTTATCGCCACGTTGTGCAATAAGCTCTCCTGTAAACATGTCTATAACATCTTCTGCGAGATTACAGCCTGTTATACGGTTACGAAGTGCAAGCTTTTTATTAAACTTATAACGTCCTACTCTAGCTAAGTCATATCGTTTCGGATCAAAAAACATATTATTTATCAGTGTCTCAGCACTATCTACAGTTGGCGGTTCCCCTGGTCTTATACGTTTGTACATTTCAATAAGACCTTCCTCGTAACTCTTGCTTGTATCTTTTTGAATGGTTTCAAGAATCTTTGGTTCTTCTCCAAACTTATCTACTATTTCTGTATCTGTGCCTAATCCTAATGAACGCAAAAGAACAGTGATCGGTACTTTTCTTGTACGATCAACTCTTACATAAAATATATCATTTGAATCTGTTTCATATTCAAGCCATGCTCCACGGCTTGGATTTACAGATGTAGCAAATAATTTTTTACCTGTCTTATCAAAGGTGATAGCACAATAAATACCTGGTGAACGTACAAGCTGACTAACAATAACACGTTCAGCTCCATTGATAATAAATGTTCCATTTTCTGTCATGAGTGGGAAGTCTCCCATAAAGACATCACTTACTATTGTTTCGTTTGTTTCCTTGTTATGAAGGCGTGCACGTACTTTTAGAGGTGCACAAAAAGTCGCATCTCTTTCTCTACACTCTTCAATTGTATACTTTGGTTTACTATCAAGGAAAAAATCTGTAAACTCCAAAATGAGATTACCATTAAAATCAGATATAGGAGAAATATCGCGAAATACTTCCTTCAATCCTTCTGTTAAAAACCAATTATAAGAAGTTTTTTGGACTTCAATAAGATTTGGTATTTTTAACACATCATCTTCGGTACTGGCATAGCTCATGCGAATTTGCTTACCCATGTTCACTGGGTGCATCTTAGACTTTTGCATGTGTTTCTCACCCCTTGCAAAATTTATAAATAATGCAGGTTACTGCACTGTTTCAAGTAAAAATAAAATATGCATACTCCAAAAAAGAATATGTATTGTAATGATAATATGCATATGCTATAATAAAGCATATATTTTCCAATTTGCATATTAACGGATTATATAATGGTATCAGAAAAAGTTACGTACGTCAATGTTTTATTTTGCTTGTACACGAAACAATGAATTCACAAAGTATATATAAAACCTAAAATGTGAATTCTATATATTTTATAACACTTAGCATTTCTACTTTCAAGGGACTTCCCCCTAAACTGCATAAAAAATTTTTATTAAAAAATATAGATAAGTAAAAAAGCCTGTCCATCTTTGGATAGGCTTTTTTATATCCTACATTATTATTTTAATGTAACTTTTGCTCCAACTTCTTCTAATTTAGCTTTAATTGCATCAGCATCTTCTTTAGAAGCAGCTTCTTTAATTACTTTTGGAGCACCTTCAACTACATCTTTAGCTTCTTTTAAGCCAAGTCCAGTAATTTCACGAACTACTTTGATTACTTTAATTTTTTCTGCACCAGCGTCAGTTAATTCAACATCGAATTCTGTTTTTTCTTCAGCTGCTGATGCAGCTCCTGGTGCTGCTGCAACCATAACTCCTGCTGCTGCTGATACACCGAATTCTTCTTCACAAGCTTTTACTAAGTCATTTAACTCAAGTATAGTTAATTCTTTAATAGCATCCATAATTTCTTGAATTGATAATTTTGCCATTTATAAGCACCTCCGAAATATTTTTATTGTTTTTATTGTTCTTGTTTTTCTGCAACTTGTTTAATAACACGTGCAAAGCTAGAAATAGGTGATTTAAAGCTTCCAAGTAAACGTCCAAGTAATTCTTCTCTTGGAGCAATGCTACCGATAGCTAACATCCCTTTTGCATCATAGTATTGTCCTTCTACGATACCTGATTTAAACTCAAGTTTGTCATTGTCTTTAGCGATCTTTGAAAGAATTCTTGGACCTGCTGTAGCATCATCATAACTGATAGCCATAGCTGTAGGTCCTTCTAAGTCTTTAGAAAGCTCCTCAAACTCTGTACCTTTAATAGCAAAGTTTATCATCGTATTCTTGAAAACTTTGTATTCAATGTTGTTTTCACGAAGTTGTTTTCTAAGTTCTGTATCTTGTTCTACTGTAAGACCTCTATAGTCTACTAATAAAATAGATTTAGCACCGTTAATTTTTTCTTTGATTACATCAATAACAACTTGCTTTTTTTCAACTTTTGCCATTATTACACCTCCTTGATACACGAATGTCAAAATAAAATACCACTTTGCATTAATCCGCAGGCAAAGTGGTATCAATAAGTCTATTTATTGGTTAGACCTCGGTAGGTTGTATACGTTATGCCAAAGGCACCTACTGTCTGCGGTACAGTATTATTTTGTTCAACAGATAAGATTGTATCATAAACATATCTTGTTGTCAAATTGTTTCATATAATTTATTGTTCAGCTTTTAATGGGTTTATTTTAATACCAGGGCCCATTGTTGTTGAAACTGAAATACTGCGCAAATATTGTCCCTTTGCTGCAGCTGGTTTTGCTTTTATAACTGCATTCATTAACGTGTGGAAGTTATCTTGCAATTTTTCTTGTCCAAATGACACTTTTCCAATAGGTACATGTATAATATTAGTTTTGTCAAGACGGTACTCAATTTTACCAGCTTTGATTTCTTCAATAGCTTTTGATACATCCATAGTAACTGTTCCTGCTTTTGGGTTTGGCATTAAGCCTTTTGGTCCAAGAACACGACCGAGTCTACCAACTACACCCATCATATCTGGAGTTGCTACTACGATATCAAAATCAAGCCATCCATCGTTTTGGATTTTTGGAATAAGTTCTTCTCCGCCTACATGGTCTGCTCCTGCTGCTAAAGCTTCATCTGCTTTTACACCTTTTGCAAATACAAGTACTCTTAATGTTTTACCAGTTCCGTGTGGTAATACTACTGCTCCACGAACTTGTTGATCAGCATGACGGCTATCTACACCTAATTTGATATGAGCTTCAACAGTCTCATCAAATTTTGCAACCTTTGTTTTTTGTACTAAAGAAAATGCCTCGCTCGGCTCATAAAGTGCTGTACGATCTACAAGCTTAGCTGCTTCTTGATATTTTTTACCTCTTTTCATTCCTTTACCTCCTTGTGGTATTACCGGGGACTAAGCCCTCCCACGTAAATATATACGCGCATTTTGTTATATTTGATAATCTTATTCTTCTACTGTAATTCCCATTGAACGTGCAGTACCAGCGATCATGCTCATAGCTGCTTCAACAGTTGCTGCATTTAAATCTGGCATTTTTAACTCTGCAATTTTGCGTAAGTCTTCTTTACTAATCTTAGCTACTTTGTTTTTCACTGAATTAGCAGAACCTTTCTCTACCTTACAAGCTTTCTTTAAAAGAACTGCTGCTGGTGGAGTTTTTGTAATAAAAGAAAAGCTTCTATCAGAATATACTGTTATAACTACAGGTATAACAAGTCCTGCATCTTTTGCTGTTCTTTCATTAAATTCTTTTGTAAATTGCACAATATTTACACCATGTTGTCCAAGTGCTGGACCTACTGGTGGTGCTGGTGTCGCTTTACCAGCTTGAATCTGTAATTTGATCATTCCTGTAACTTTTTTCGCCATTTAAGCGTACCTCCTGAAAAAAAATGTGGTATTCGCGGGGAATTCCCTCCCACTCGCGCGTTTAATAATAATTTTATTAAGTGTAGATATAGAATTCACATGTTGCTAGTGTCTATGTGAATTCATCGAAATTCACATGTTGCTAGTGCCTATGTGAATTCATCGGAATTTACATTTAGATAGCCAGAATGTAAATTCATTAGAATTCATATTGAATATAGTCATGATATGAATTCATTTAAAAACCGTTTGAAAGTTTATCTGTTAGATAATCTTTTCAATTTGATAGATACTGATCTCTACTGGGAACTCTCTTCCAAATCCATGTACAGATGCTACTACTGTCCCCTTAGCTGGGTGAATTTCAGATATAACTCCTTCTGAGCCTTCAAAAGCTCCTGTTAGAAGTTTGACTACATCGCCTATATTCACCTTCACAACAAATTCTCGAGTATCTATCCCCATCCTTTTTATCTCGTCTAAAGACAATGGAACAGGTTTGGAATCTGGTCCAACAAATCCTGTAACACCTCTTGTATTACGAACCACATACCATGTATCATCTGTCATAACCATCTTTATGAGTACATATCCAGGGAATACTTTTTTGGAAACAGATTTTTGTACACCATTTTTTTCTTCTAGCTCTTGCTGCAAAGGAACTTGTACAGAATGGATGAGTTCTTGCATATTTCTATTTTTAACTGTTTTTTCAATATTGGCTTTTACCTTGTTTTCATAACCTGAAAACGTGTGTACTACATACCATTGTGACTTATCCATGAGTCCACCTCAATTACTGTAATATCTGCTGTAACAGAGACATTCCTTCGCTAAATACAATATCTATACAGAAAATTATAGCAGAAACTAAAATAGACATTGCAATAACGTTTACTGTAAAAGTAGCAAGTTCTTTTTTGTTAGGCCATACTACTCTCTTACTTTCTGCAATAAAGCTTTTAAAAAATTCTACCATTGTTGTGTTCCTCCCCTGGTTTTTTCCGCATCAACTATTTTTTAGTTTCTTTGTGCGGTGTATGTGTTTGACAAAATCTACAATATTTCTTTGTCTCCATACGATCAGGATGTTTTTTCTTGTCCTTCGTCATCGTGTAATTTCTTCGCTTACAATCTTCGCAAGCCAATGTAATTTGGACTCTCACGCCTTGACACCTCCACTTTGTTAAATCACTTAAAAATTGCAATAAAAAAAGACCTATACTTTTAGGCACAAGGAAACTATAACATACTTTTTAGCATATCGTCAAGTATATTGTAGTGCTTTGGCAAAAAATTTTAGGTCTTTTTCTTATGTTTATTATACTCACTAACTACCTTATCAACGCTCTTCGGAATTTGCATCTTGTTTTTTCTTATGTCTACAATTTCTTTTAAAAGCAAATAATTTTTTTGTTCTTGAAGAATGACTTTATCCTTTAACTGAAGAATATACTGAACATTATCTTTTAGCTGCTTAATATCCCTATTATTTATTTGATCATTTGCATGAATAAATTCTTTTTTTTCATGATACAAAATTTGAAACTTCTTTTCTGTTTCTTCAAGCTGCGATGTAAGGTCACTTTTGTACTGTGCCATTTGTTCAATAATATCAAGCCCTTCGATACTATCACTCAGCAAAATAGTCATTTGATTTTCGGTAATCGTTTCTATTTGCTCTAAAAACTGCCTGATTTGTTCTAGTTGTTTGAATAGCTCATCCATCGCTTTTACCTCCATATCGTTTATCAAAGAAAACGCCTTCTTCACTAGACAAACTATAAGGATTAGAATACGCTTGTTCTCGTTTTTTATTACTCCTAATATCTCTTACTTTTTCTTTAGCCTCTTCATATTGCTTCATAAACTCTATGTCATTTTGATCAGCAACTTCTTTTGTTTTATTTAAGATATCTTTTTCTTCTTCATCTAGTTCAATATAATTCTTGCTATTGATATCATTAATTTTATCTATAATGATTTGTTTTTCATTGAGAAGCTGCTGAAGCATTTCAACATCATTTTCCTTAAGTGCCATGGATTGTTTGATACTTATTTCTAGTATCTGTTTATATAGTTCCTTTCTCATATACCCTCCATAATTGTATGACTATCGCTTATATTCCTTCACTTCTTTTGTCATAAAAAATCCCTTCTTCTAACTGCTCTTTGTAAGGCATATATGCCTTATGAAGCTTTCTATGCTTCCTAATATTTTTTAATATGTCTTTCGTTTCATTATATAATGCCACAAAGAGCATATTATTTTCTCCTTCAATATAAATGATTTCATTTAATATTGAAGTTTCTTTTTCTGTATAAGCTTCTTTATATGTATCAATTTCATCCATCAATATTTGCCTTTTTTCTATCAGCTTTAAAAATTCATCCATATTATTATTTTGGAGAGCTGAAGACTGCAATTTTGTATATTCTAAAAGTAGCACAAGCTTCTTTTCTCTTTCCATAGCTCTCTCCCCTTACTTAACTATATATTATTTTTGTGCTATAACCTCCATAGATCCACCATAATGCTGTGAAAGCTTATAATCAATGACCTTAAATCCTAAATCTGTAAGTACTTTATTTAATGAAACATATGAAAAATAATTTAAATGCTCACATACACGCCACATAGCATCTCCATCTTTCATTATGGTAGAATAAGCACTTTCAAAATTTGGTGTTGATATCCATAAGATACCATTTTCGCTGAGTAATGTATTGATCTTCTCAAGCATTTTTATAGGATCTGCTAAATGTTCAATAACATCTCCTAATAAAATAACATCAAAAAGCTGATCGGTTTCAAATTCCATAATATCTATGCAATGCACAGGTACACCAAAAGTTTTTGAAACATTTGCGGCATAACTTGGTCTAATCTCCACCCCTGTAACATCAAATAGCATTTCTTTTGCTACTGCGATCATTTCGCCAGCCCCTACGCCTACCTCAAGCAATCTATTTCCTTGGGCTAGTTTAGTAATATTTGATAATATATTACTGGCTAAATGAAGCACTGTGAGATTTGGGTTAAGGTGCTGATTTTGAGCGGTGCCAGAAACAGCTTCATTTAAGTATTTAGGGTATTTTCCAGCAAATATATGATTACATTTATTACATTTTCTCCATAACTTTACAGGATCAAAATAATGAATGAAATCTATATTGGTTACCATATTATATGCTGCAAATAACTCTCCTTCTTCATGGCACAAAGGACAATTTGTTACCTCAACTTCTTCAATGGGTGAATAGACATAGTTATAATGGATATGTTCTGTACTTGTTATTTTTGATGCAAGCTTACTGTCCATTTCAAAGGCACATTTATGATACTGATATGCTGCTCTAATGTTCTTATTTCTATTATTAATTTCACCTAGCCTAAAGTATGCAATTGGTGCGATATATGGATCATCTAAAAGTCCTATATAAATTGTATGTGCTTCATCCTGCTTTCCATCTATAAGAAACTTTTCTGCCTTATTAAAGAGTTGAAGTGAGTTAAATTTTGTCGTTTGAACAGCTTGATCATTCATATATTTCCTCCATTTCTTTGCTACACTTATTATAAAATTCACATATTATGCATGAGCTATCCTTCGTGAATTTTATATTATTAGAGTACTTCCTATGTTTTATATCGTCATTTATGTTTATCATCATTAGAGCATTCTTTAGTTTATCATAAATTATTATGTTGCTTTATTTCTTTATACTAAATAGTACTGTACCACCTTATACACTGCTCTTATAACATCTTCTATATCCTTATCACTCATAGACGGAAATAAGGGAAGCGTTAGTATTTTTTCATAAGCTTCTTCTGCTTGGAGGCATAGCCCTTTTTGGTAGCCAAGTTCTCTATAATATGGATGATAATAAACTGGAATGTAATGAACATTAACACCTATATTTTCTGCTATAAGTGCATCATATATTGCTCTCCTTGTTGCTTTTATTTTCTTTAAATCTAGCCTTATCACATAAAGATGATAACCTGATTTTGCTTCTTGGGTTTCATAAGGCGTTATAACTCCTTCAAGTTCTCTAAATGCTTCATTATATAATTGTGCTATTTTTCTTCTTCTTTCAATAAATTGATCTATTTTATTCATCTGTGAAAGTCCAAGTGCTGCTTGTATATCTGTCATGCGATAGTTATAGCCTAAATCTTGTTGCTCATAATACCATCCGCCCTCATCCATATTGCAAAATTGATTCCGCTTTCTTGTGATGCCATGTGTTCTAAAACAAAGGATTTTTTCATAAAGATCTAGATTATTGGTGGTAACCATTCCACCCTCACCTGTTGTGATGGGTTTTACTGGATGAAAACTAAAGGTAGTCGCATCACCATAACCACCTATTTTCTTCCCCTTATATTCACTTCCTAAAGCATGAGCTGCATCTTCAACTACTTTAAGCTGATATTTATCTACAAGTTTTAGGATTTCTTCTAAATCTGTAGGCAAACCAGCAAAATCGACTATAACGATGGCCGTCGTTTTGTCTGTGATTTTTCTCTCAATATCATGAGCATCTATGTTATAGGTTATGGGATCAATATCTGCAAATACAGGCTTAGCTCCTAAATAAAGAATCGCATTACTTGAGGCTGCAAAAGTCATTGGTGTAACAATAACTTCATCATTTTCTTTAACCCCGCATCCATACAAAGCTGCATGTAGTGCAGCTGTTCCATTTGACACAGCAACAGCATATTTAGCTCCTACATAAG
>JAEYPM010000017.1 GCA_023410675.1 Bacillota bacterium
TTTAATTGCATTTTAAAGACATACTTATATACATTTATTGATAATTTCACTGATGTGATTAAAATTGTATATGAGATTTCTAAATTTAGGACTTTAAAAACACCTGTTTTTGGGGTCTAATCTTATAATGATATTATTGATTATATATAGAAAATTAAGTCTTATTATAGTGAAAGGAGCAAATAGTGTATGAAAAATAAATTTATAAAGAGTAAAAGATGGAAAATATGGAAGCACAAAACTGTTTTTCTGGCGGTATGTTTGATGACGATATGTGGATGTACAGTGACCAAAGACACAGGAAACAGAAGTAAGTTTGTGCAAGTGGTGGCGGGACGAATGCACACAGTAGCTTTAAAAGAAGATGGGACACTATTAACATGGGGGGCTAATGTAAACTATCAGATAGATAATGATAACAGACCCTATTTTAGTGAACCTCAATTGGTAACTACTATAACAGAAATCAAGCAAATAGCAGCTGGTTATAATTACACGGTGATACTAAAAAAGATGGCACAGTATGGGCATGGGGAGGTAATTTGGGTGGACAGTTAGGCATTGATAGTAAAAGAGGAATGAGCCAACCTATACAAATACAAGGTTTAACAGGAATAAAGCAAATAGCTGCAGATCATTTCATGTAGTGGCATTAAAAAGAGATGGAACAGTATGGACATGGGGAACCAATATTTATGGTCAGTTAGGCAATGGTAAAATAGAGGGTAGTATTAGTCCTAAGCAGGTAAAGAAATTACAAGGAGTTAAACAAATAGTAGCAAGTGCTTTCCATACAGTGGCATTACAAGAAGATGGAAATGTATGGGCATGGGGTAGAAATAATTATGGTCAGTTAGGAAATGGTACTACAAAAAATAGCAATCATCCTGTGCGGGTAAAGAATTTAGAAGGAGTAAAGCAAATAACAGCAGGAGCCCTTCATACAGTGGCATTAAAAGAAGATGGAAGTGTATGGGCATGGGGCAATAATTCCGTGGATCAATTATGTCGTAGTGATATTAAATATAGTGATGAAGCTGTGCAGATAGACAAATTGATAGGAGTAACACAAGTATCAGCAGGTGATGAATATACTATGGCATTAAAAGAAGATGGAAGTGCATGGATATGGGGTGGCGAATATAATGTTGCTCAGCCTGTGGGGGTCAAAAAAATAATTGGACTGGAGCAATTAATATTTGGCACCGAAAGATTAGAAAAGTGTAATCAAATAGTAGCAGGTAGTGACTTTGGATTAGCCATAAAAGAAGATGGAACCATCTGGCAATGGAAATACGATAAAAAAATTGTAAAAGTATTCAAATAGGGATAAACATTATCTAAGCAACTTTAAGGCATTTAGTAGCATATATTCAGCTTGTTTTGAAAATAATAATGTATGAGACGTAAAAAAGTTATAGATTTATATAATAGTCTAGATTGTAAATAGAGTAATTTTACTATATTTTATTTAATTATGATAATATTTTTAATACAATATTCCATAGAGTGTAAAATTATGCTATAATAGAATTTAGCAAAATTTAACACATAAGGAGATACAACATGGCAAAAAGAAGTGAATTTTCAAACAAGCTAGCATTTGTACTTGCAGCTGCTGGTTCGGCAGTTGGACTAGGGAATATTTGGCGATTCCCATATCTTGCAGCAAAATATGGAGGAGGGCTCTTTTTACTCATCTATATTTTACTTGTTATTTCTTTTGGTTTTACGATTATGA
The DNA here is from genome assembly GCA_023410675.1 of Bacillota bacterium. Taxonomy (GTDB): domain Bacteria; phylum Bacillota; class Clostridia; order Lachnospirales; family Cellulosilyticaceae; genus JAEYPM01. The sequence goes on from JAEYPM010000017.1 coordinate 1,742, forward strand.
TCGCTGAAATAGCAATAGGTAGAAAGACAAATCTAAGTCCAATAGGTGCATTTAAGGCACTAAATAAGAAATTTGGGTTTGTTGGTATGATAGCATCTGTAGTGGCATTTTTAATTTTGCCATACTATAGTGTTATTGGTGGATGGGTTATTAAATATTTTATTACTTTTTTATTAGGAAACCATGAGCTAACAGCTCAAGATACATTCTTTACATCATTTATTGCATCACCTTTAGAACCAATGATATGGCAGATAATGTTTATTTTAGCTACATTATTTGTAATTATTAAAGGAGTAAAGGGTGGTATAGAAAAAGCAAGCAAAATAATGATGCCTGTACTACTTGTCCTTTCAATAATAGTAGCTATTTATTCTGTAACTTTACCAGGAGCTATGGAAGGAGTAAAATATTTTCTTATACCTAAATTGTCAGACTTCTCATTTCAATCTGTGCTAGCAGCATTAGGACAAATGTTTTATTCTTTGTCGTTAGCTATGGGAATTATGATTACTTATGGTTCTTACCTTAGCAAGAATGAGGATGTTGAGAAATCAGTAACGCAAATTGAACTTTTTGACACAGGTATTGCAATCTTAGCAGGATTTATGATCATACCAGCTGTTTTTGCCTTTTCTGGAGGAGATAAACAAGCTTTAAGTGCTGGACCAGGCCTTATGTTTATTACGTTGCCAAAAGTATTTAATTCAATGGGGATGAGTCGTATTGTAGGAATAGTATTCTTTTTACTTGTTATTTTTGCGGCATTAACATCTTCAATATCACTTATGGAAGCAGTTGTTTCCACAGTGTGCGATCAATTTAAGCTACCACGTAAAAAGGCTTCTGTTTTAGTTGCGATAATAGCAATACTTTTAGGAATTCCTTCTTCTTTAGGAAACGGTATTTGGAGTAACTTTAAGATATTAGGTATGGACTGTTTAAGTTTTATGGACTTTATAACTAATGCCGTCCTTATGCCTATTGGAGCACTGTTAACATGTATTTTCATAGGCTATATCATCAAAACAGATGTGATTGTAGATGAAGTTAAAGCTTCTGGGGACTTTAAAAGAGAAAAGTTATTTAAGATTATGATCAAATATATTGCACCTATTTGTATTATAGCAATTCTTATTAGCTCAGTTTTATCTGCTTTTGGGATTATAAATTTTTAATTTAGTTATAACTATAGTATTGCCCGCGAGCGTAAGCTCGCTTTTTTTATACTTTGACTGAATCTACATGTTCAATATGAACATAAACCTTATAATAAGTTTTGCTATTAATGAAACGAGTTTGCTACGTTAGTATTTAAGGCGTTATATGACAGGTATATGTAAAAGAAGAGCTTGATAGATATCTTTTTGACATATATGCTATATTTGTTCATTTTTAGTATTCAAAATTTGTTAAAAATAGATTATAATTATAAGTAGATCAATGATGGAATTCATATTATAAACATTAAGTGGTACTTCATGAATTCATTTCATAGAAATAACTGTAAGATTAGGAACAGACAAGTTTATAAGTTGTTTCTCAATAATAAAGTAATAAATCAACAATATAAAAATTCAAAGATAAAGTTAGGAGACGCAGATGAAAGAGATATTTGGGGACCTAAAAAAGATGGGGTTTAGTGACCTTGATGATGTGGCATTATTTGATGAAGAATCTCAAGATACAAAAGATATGGGGGAAAAGGAGGAAGCTAAATTAGACGAGGTATTATATGATAAAACTCATGTATGCCCAGTATGTAACTATACATTTAAACATAAGGCAATAAGAAGTGGGAGAAATAAGCTAGTTGATACTGAGACAGATTTATATTCTCATTATGATAAAGTAAATCCTATTATATATGATTGCATTATGTGCTACCGTTGCGGTTATAGTGCAATAAGTAAATCATTTTCTACATTAACAAGTAAACAAATAGAATGGATAAAACATGAAATTAGTAGTAAATACAATAGACAATTTGACATCAAAGAAATTTTAACAGAGCAAGACGCTATTGAACGTTATAAACTAGCATTATTAGCACTCATTGTTAAGAAGGCTAAGCCAGGAGAGAAGGCATATGTATGTCTTAGAATTGCGTGGCTCTATAGAGATATAGATGATAAAGAAAATGAAAAAGTATTTTTAACACATGCACTCCAAGGATTTGAAGAGGCCTATACTAAAGGGAATTTCCCATTATATGAGTTAAGCGAAGAAACAGTTGCCTATCTAATTGCTGAACTCAATAGAAGGCTAGGCAGGTTTGAAGATGCAGCAAAGTGGGCAAGTCATTTGATTCTTAATCCAAGAATATCACAAAGGCTTAAGGCGAGAGTTCAAGATTTAAAAGAAATGATAGCTGAAGAGAAAAAGAGTAATAAATAGTATTTTGACAGTTCATATGTACCTAATTGTGCTTATACATATGAACTGTTTATTTTATAAGTAATATATAGCATTCAACTAAATTATAGGTAAGAAATGGGATGATAGTTTGGATATTCTAGATATTAACCAATACGCACAAAAGATTAAAAATAATATTTCTAAGATAATCATGGGAAAAGACGAGGAAATTGAAAAACTCATTATTGCACTGTTTTGCAAAGGGAATATCTTAATTGAAGATATTCCTGGAACAGGTAAGACAACTTTAGCAAAAGCACTGGCAAAGTCAATAGGGTGTACTTTTAAGCGCATTCAGTTTACTCCAGATTTACTGCCATCTGATGTAACAGGTATTAATTTTTATAATCAGAAAGATGGAGAATTTGTGTTTAAACCAGGGCCAGTTTTTACGCAAATCCTTTTAGCAGATGAATTAAATCGTGCTACGCCACGTACACAGTCTAGTTTATTAGAATGTATGGAGGAAAGACAGGTAACAATTGATGGAAAGACTTATCCATTAGAAGAGCCGTTCGTTGTTATTGCAACACAAAATCCTTTAGAAACACAAGGAACATTTCCACTTCCAGAGGCTCAGATAGACAGATTTTTTATGAGGCTTTCTTTAGGATACTTAATTAAGGAAGATGAGGTAGCAGTTCTGACAAACTATGAAAAGATTCATCCTCTTGAGGATCTAGAAGCAGTGGTAACAGCTAAAGAACTTTTAGAAATTCAAGAGTTAATTAAAGAGGTTAGGGTTTCAGACACGGTTAAAGGATATATTGTAGATCTAGCACAAGCAACGAGAAATCATTCAGAGGTGAAGCTTGGTATAAGTCCTAGGGGTTCTTTAGCACTTTTTAGTGCAGCAAAGGCTCATGCTGCAATTCAAAAAAGAGATTTTGTAATCCCTGATGATGTAAAGGTGTTATTTAAAGAAATAGCCATGCATAGAATCATGATCAACGAATATCAGATGTTTCATACAGCCGATACTATAGAGAAAATATTAAGCGAAATTCTTTTCAATGTACCTGTACCAATAGAATAAACTTGGGGGAGATTATGGAGATTATTGTACTTGTCATCCTATTTTTCATAGTGCTAGCTATAGAGAAAAATATATACATAAAATATTTTTTTGTAAATTTAGAGTATACCTGTAGTTTTAGTAAAGAAGAAGTGTTTGAAGGCGATGAGATTGAGATTATAGAGACAATTAGTAACAACAAATGGCTACCCGTCTCGTGTCTTAAATCAGAGCTTACTATTAGTAAATGGCTGGATTTTATAGGTGCCTATGCACAAGTCAATGATCAAACCCGTTCTCTTCCTAGTATGTTTGCACTCCGAGGGTATCAAAAAATAACAAGACGCTGGCGTGTTAAATGTTTAAAACGGGGTGTTTTTGCTATAGAAGATGTTGCTTTAGTAGCAAGAGACTTGATGAACTTATGTGTGATGAGTAGAGTAGTCAAAATAAATAAGGAAATAACAGTGCTTCCTAAAGCCTATGATGGGTATTTAAAACAAATACAGTCAAGCTATATTCAAGGAGATGTCATTGTAAAAAGGTTTATTATTGAGGATCCATTTTATAGCTTAGGCGTAAGAAATTATACAGATAGAGATTCAATGAATAAGATCCATTGGGGTGCCACGGCAAAACAGCAGGAAATTATGGTTTATCATAATGATTATACATCAAGACAGGAATGCATGATTATACTCAACATGCAATCTCATGATTATCAAATAAACGAGGTAATTAGTGAAAATATAATAGAAGAAGGCATTAAAGTATGTGCCGCATTATTTGAGCATACACTTTCTTTAGGCATTCCAGTAGCCTTTATGACCAACTCTATGCTCACAGAAGATGACGATAGAGTGACAACCAGAAGGCAGTGGGGGAAAGAATATATTCATCAACTTTATTTACTCCTAGCACATTTAAAACTTAGATCTACGGCCTATTTTGGAGACTTCCTAATGAGTAATTATTTTAGTATTCAAGCAACAGATATTATATTAGTGACTTGCTTTATCAATAAAGATATTGCTCATTTTATGCGAAGAAAAAAGGCAGAGAGAACACGGGTTATTGCTATTCTTTTAAAACACGAGGATTTGCGAGCAGAGTACAAGGACTTAAAGAGTTACTATTTTTCGCCCGATAAGGGGGTGGTGGTTTGTTAAAACTTCTAGCACTTATAACGCTCTTGGTTGGGTTATTGCCTATTAGTATAGTATTACATCACAAGATCATCGATCAAACACAAATATATAAGGTTGTGGTGAATTCATGTTTTATCTTTATAGGTGGATACTTAGGATTTTGGTGCTCTAAGGGATATGCACGGTATATTCAAAAATATAAGCAACATTTATTACAAAAGATAGTGATAGGACTTATTTGTTATTTGGTAACCTTCTGCCCATTAATTGGGATAATATTATTTGGCTATTACAATGATATTAAGGCTTTATTATGTATTGGCATCTTGAGTAGTGTAGCTTATGTTATGGTCTTAAAGAACCAAGAACTTATTTACAGTGATATTTTAGATATCAATCGCTATGCTATTTTAGCTGGCATATGTACAATCTGCATGTTTATTGTACCCACACCTTGGATTACAGCAACTTTTTTTGTTATTACAGTATTTTATGCACTTATACAAAATCAGAGTATTGTAGATAAAATGCTTATAAGAACACGAAAAAACACAAAGGTAGTTACAAGTATAAGAAACTATAATGCTTTTTTAGTCCTATTATTTTTAATACTTTTTGGTTTGGGGTACAGTTTCAAAAAATATATTATTATCATAATAAAAAGTATCTTGGTTATTGTAAGAACTATTATTATAGGTATCACTAAGATACTCTACTGGCTTCTACATTCAAATAATGTTGAAGATTTAAAGCAGATAGAAGAAAATAGCAATCCATTTTTAGAAGAGGCATCTTCTTATCAATCTGATAACCTTTTCATAGGGATTATTTCACTGGTTTTTATTTTTATCATGATTCGTTTCCGTGGGATAATTTATGATGCTATACTTAAATTGTTAAGCAGTATTAAAGCCTTTTTTATTCAATTATTTAGAATTACAGTAGATGATGAGCGTATCAATCAATCTTATTATGATCATGTGGAGACAGTAAAACCAGAAAAAGTGAAAAAAAGAGAAATAAGAAATAACCAGCTTAATAAGGTATGGAAAAAACAGTATAAAAACTTTTATAAGACGATAGACTGTACAAAGAAATATCGTTTAGGTTATAAACTTATTACTGCATGGTATAAGCTCAAACAGGTAAACATTGTGCCATCAGATACAACACTAGAGATATTAGAAAAAACACTAGAATATAAAGAAATCGAGTCAATGGATAGGATAACTAAGGCTTACAATGAAATCAGATATGGAGAAAGACACGCAGAGGAAAAAGACATTGACGCAATTACCAAGACTTTAGATACACAATATAAGCAACTTCATTAGAAGATTGTTGATTGTAAACTAATATATATTATCTGGTTTACAATTTATCAAATATGTATTATTATTAAGCATATAAAGAATTGCATAGGATAAAGATGAGCTTTTATTATGTGCATTCATTGAATACATATTTGATTTGGAGGATGTTTCTATGAAAACAAAAAAAATGATACTTATAGCCTTATTTGCTGCAACAACAATAGTTTGTGCTCAGCTAATTGTGCCATTACCTTTTATTCCAATTCCTTTCTCGTTATCGATAGTAGCTGTTTTTACATGTGGTGCAGTATTAGATAAGAAGTCAGCAGTTTTATCACAGATCATATATATCTTACTTGGCATATGCGGCTTACCTGTTTTTTCAGGATTGTCAGGAGGACTACAAAAAATAGTAGGACCTACAGGTGGATATATTATGGCATATCCAGTCATGGTTTTTATTATTGCCTATATACTAGAAAAGACTAACAAAAATAATATTTTATATTTAGCTGTTGCTATGGGAGCAGGATTAAGTGTATGTTATATCTTTGGAAGTGTTTGGCTTGCGTTCATACAAAAAATAAATCTGATGGAAGCCGTAGTAATGGGTGTGGTCCCATTTATTTTATTAGACGTTGTTAAAATTGCTATCAGTGCATCTTTTGTTTTGGCTCTTCATAAAAGCAAAAACAAAATATTTTCAGAATAGAAAAATATCCTTGACAAATTGGTTATGGACTTTTAAAATATAGATTAATTATAGAATTAAATCCGTTGAACGAAGGTAAGTAACTTATATGATGGTGACAAAGCGAGCTGGAGATGGTGAAAGTCCAGTACATACAGTATAGGTGAATGGATTCGGAAGGAGCATTGGTGAAAGACATATCTGTCTAGTATCCGGTGACGTAATCTCTACGTTATAAGAGAGAAGTATTCAAGTTTAGGTTATTCTAGATGGCGTACTTTATTAGACGAATCTAAGCCGCGTACTTTATAACAAGGAGAAGAGTATTTTTTACTTTTCTTAAAATTGGGTGGCACCACGAGTCTATCGTCCCATGATTGGGATGATAGGCTTTTTTTATTGCCTAATCACTTATTTGGGAGGGAAAGTTATGATTTATCCAGGATTTGAAGAAGCAAATATATTTGTTAAAGACTACAACAAGATACCAATAGCCTATGAAATTTATGCAGATACAGAGACCCCTATTAATCTATTTTTAAGATTTAAAGAGAATAAACCTAATTGTTTCTTGCTAGAGAGTGTCAATAATGGAGATCAAAGAGGACGTTATTCATTTATTGGTATTGATTATGAAATGGAGATAGTGATTAAAGATAATCAAATAACACTGAAAAAGCCTTCTGGAGAAGTAGAAGAAAGAAATGGAAGCCCTATTGGAGCCATCAAAGAACTTATGCGTATCAATAAGGGACCTAAAATTAAAAACATGCCAAAATTTTCAGGTGGTATTGTAGGGTATTTTGCCTATGATAGTGTACGCTATGTTGAAACAAAGCTATCTTCCCCGCCTAAGGATGATTTAAATATGCCAGATGGACATTTTATGCTTTACAATGAACTTATTGCCTTTGATCATGTTAAGCAAAAGATAGTTGTTATAGTTAATGCAGAAACTAGTGGCAACTTTGAAGAAAATTATTTTAGAGCAGTAAAGCGGGCAAAAGAGATTGCACAAGATATTAAAGAATCCACTATCAGTCATCCAAAACATGAGGAAAAAAATAAAAGTGAAATTATTGTAAGATCAAATATAACAAAAGATAGGTTTATACAAGATGTTAAAAAGGCAAAGCAGCATATTTTAGATGGAGACATTTTCCAGATTGTTTTATCACAAAGATTTGAAATAGACAACCCACCAAATGCTTTTAATACGTATCGGATTTTAAGAGTCAGTAATCCATCTCCTTATATGTATTATTTCAAGTTTAATGGGTATGAGATTGTTGGTTCATCACCTGAGAAACTCGTGGAGGTATTGGAAAACCAAGTATACATAAGACCAATAGCAGGGACTGCTAAAAGAGGGCAAGATGAAAAAGAAGATAAGCTTATAGAAAATAAACTCATAAGTGATGAGAAAGAGAGAGCAGAACATACGATGCTTGTAGACCTTGGAAGAAATGATATAGGGAAAGTATGTAAAATGGGTAGTGTTCATGTAACAGATTTTATGAGAGTAGAAAAGTACTCAAAAGTAATGCATCTTGTCAGTGATGTAAGTGGCGTGCTAAGAGAAGATAAATCTAGCCTTGATGCATTATCAGCAGTTTTACCAGCAGGAACACTTTCTGGAGCTCCTAAGGTTAGGGCGATGGAACTTATTGATGAAATTGAAGATGTAAAAAGAGGCTTGTATGGTGGAACTGTAGGCTATATTTCTTTTCATCAGGAGATGGATACATGTATCGCTATACGTACTATTCTATTTAAAAATAACAAGGCTTATATTCAGGCAGGAGCTGGAATTGTGGCCGACTCAGAGCCAAACAAAGAATATGAAGAAACAGAGAATAAGGCAAGGGCAATGATTCATGCGATCATGGAAGCGAGGGATTTAGGATGATATTAATTATTGATAATTATGATTCATTTGTTTATAACCTTTATCAATATATAGGAACTATGTATGAGGATGTTATTGTAAAGAGAAATGATGAGATAACAATTGATGAAATAAAAGTCATGGAACCAGAGGCTATTATTATATCTCCAGGACCAGGCTATCCAAAGGATGCAGGGATTTCAAAGCAAGTAGTTAAAGAGTTTGCTGCAATGACCCCAATACTAGGAGTATGCCTTGGCCATCAAGCTATAGGAGAAGTATTTGGAGGACAAATCATTCATGCTAAAGTCCCTGTACATGGGAAAAAATCTGACATTCATATTGATACACAGTCTAAGCTTTTTAAAGGGCTTCCTGACACACTAGCTGTTGGACGCTATCATTCACTGGTTGTCAATATAGATAATTTGCCAGAATGCTTTAAGGTAATAGCCCTATCTAAAGACGAAGAAATTATGGCAATAGAGCATCAGGAGTACAAAGTCTATGGCCTACAATTTCATCCAGAATCAATACTTACAGAGCATGGCAAACGTATTCTTAAAAATTTTATTAAAGATATAGTAGGAATACAGACTAAGGAAGATGAGAGCGAAGAAACTGTAGCAGTTACAGAAAGGAATATATTAAAACCCTATATTAAAAAGGTTATACTGGGTGAAGATTTGCTAAGAGAAGAAGCACAGGGAGCTATGAACTGTATTATGAGTGGCGGTGCTACTGATGCTCAAATCGCTTCTTTGTTAACAGCACTTAGTATTAAAGGAGAAACAGTTGAAGAAATCACTGGATTTGCAAAGGTTATGAGAGAAAAGTCAAACCTTGTTAAGCATATTGATGACGTTTTAGATATTGTAGGAACAGGGGGAGATATGGCAGCGACTTTTAATATCTCAACCACATCAGCTTTTGTTGTAGCAGGTACAGGCGTCAAGGTAGCAAAACATGGCAATAGAAGTGTATCCAGTAGATCAGGAAGTGCAGATGTTTTAGAAAAGCTCGGTGTAAAAATAGATATTTCCGTGGAAAAGGCTGAGAAGTGTCTTGAGGAAATTGGCATATGTTTTATGTTTGCACCATGTTTCCACAAATCCATGAGGTATGCAGCAGCCCCAAGGAGAGAAATAGGTGTAAGAAGTGTATTTAATATATTAGGGCCACTGGCAAATCCTGCCTATGCGGAGTACATTTTGCTTGGTGTATATGATAAAAACTTATTAGAGGTAATGGCTAAGGTTCTTATGAATTTAGGTGTTAAAAGTGCAGTTGTTGCCCATGGATCTGATGGTCTTGATGAAGTAACTGTGTGTGGACCAACTTTAATTTGTGAACTCAACGACAATAAGCTAATTAAGTATGAAATAATCCCAGAGCAGTTTAGCATAAACACTGCTCAAGGCGAAGTTCTTGTAGGTGGCAATGCAAAGGAAAATGCACAAATAACCTTAGATATATTGCAAGGTAAAATGGGTCCAAGAAGAGACATAGTATTACTTAACTCAGCTGTTGCACTCTATAGTGCGAGAAAAGTAAAGAGCATTAACGAAGGCATAGAGCTAGCAGAAAAGTCTATTGATTCAGGTGCTGCCATGCAAAAACTTAACGAGCTTATAAAATATACAAATGCTATTTGAGGAGGGATAAGGACTCGTGATACTTGATGAGATTGTTACAAGAAGAAAAGAGCAGTTAGAAAGAGAGAAAGAAAAAGTAAGTTTTGAGGCAATAAAAGAAAAAGCAAATCATGTGACAAGATCTACTTTAGATTTTTATAAGGCACTTAAAAAGAAACCAATCAGTATTATAGCAGAAGTAAAAAAGGCATCTCCTTCAAAAGGTATAATTAATTTTGACTTTGACTACAAAACAATAGCTAAAAGCTATGAGAAAGCAGGAGCAGCAGCTATATCTGTGCTTACAGAAGAGTATTATTTTAAAGGAAGTACAGAGTATTTAAAAGAGATTAGAGAAATAGTAGATATCCCGATTCTTCGTAAAGATTTTATTATTGACGCGTATCAAATATATGAAGCGAGAGCAATAGGAGCAGATGCCATTTTACTTATTGCAGCACTCCTTGATAAGAAGGAGCTTGAGTGCTTTTTGACTTTAGCTAAAAGTATTGGCTTAGCGGCTCTTGTTGAAGTGCATAATCAAGAAGAATTAGATAAAGCATTAGCCTGTAAGGCATCTATTATAGGAATTAACAATAGAAATTTAAAGACCTTTGAGGTTAGCTTAAGGACGACAAAAGCTTTAGCCCATGAAATACCAAAAGATTGTATCATAGTTTCTGAAAGTGGGATCATGAGCGTGCAGGATGCACTATTTCTAAAAGACTGTAATGTAGATGCCTTGCTAATAGGAGAAATGTTAATGAAAAGCCCAGATATCAAAGAAGCATTAATATCTTTAAGAGAAGGGATACCCAATGAATAATGCAGTTAAAGTTAAGCTATGCGGTATAAGAAGAAAAGAAGATGTTGATTATGTCAACAAGCATCGGCCAGACTATATAGGATTTATTTTTGCAAAAAGTAAAAGGCTAATAAGTAAAGAAACTGCACAAGAGTTATCGAAACACCTTCATAATGATATTAAGAAGGTGGGGGTCTTTGTCAATGAAAAGCAAGAAGTTCTTGTAGAAATGGCATATGCTATTCCACTAGATGTTATTCAGCTTCATGGGGATGAAGATGCTGCTTATATAAAACATCTTAGAGAGATATTAAATAGCAGGCAGGCAGGCTGTCATAAGATCGAGATATGGAAAGCAGTTAGAGTAATGAATAAGGAAAGTATTCTTCTAGCAGCTAAAAGTAATTGCGATAAGGTTGTCCTTGATGCCTACAAGGAAGGCGTATATGGTGGCACAGGAGAACAAATTGATTTGTCACTTGTGGAAGAATATAAGAAAGTGAGTAACATTCCTTTTATTGTGGCAGGAGGAATAAATAATAGTAATGTTAAAAAGGTAATAGAACGGACAGAAGCTTATGGCGTTGATATTAGTTCAGGCATTGAAACAGAAGGTTATAAAGACGAGAATAAAATTAAGGATATTATGAAAATTATACAAGGAGTGAATACAATGAGTAACAAAGGGAGATTTGGTGTTTATGGTGGACAGTTTGTCCCAGAAACTTTAATGAATACACTTATAGAGTTACAAGAAGCTTATGATTATTATAAGGATAATGAGGAATTCAACAAAGAATTAGAATATTATTATCGTGAATATGCAGGAAGACCTTCTCATTTATATTTTGCAGAGAGAATGACCAAGGATCTAGAGGGGCCAAAAATATATATTAAGAGAGAGGATCTTAATCATACAGGGTCTCATAAGATCAATAATGTCTTAGGTCAAGCACTTCTTGCTAAGAAGATGGGGAAAACGAGAATAATAGCAGAGACTGGAGCAGGGCAACATGGTGTAGCAAGTGCTACAGCAGCAGCACTTTTGGGACTAGAATGTGTGGTATATATGGGAGAAGAAGACACTGAGAGACAAGCATTAAATGTGTATCGTATGAGACTTTTAGGAGCTGAAGTAGTACCTGTAACAGTAGGAACAAGAACACTAAAAGATGCTGTTAATGAAGCATTCAAGAGCTGGGCAGAAAGGATGCATGACACCCATTATCTGATTGGTTCTGTAGTAGGGCCACATCCTTTTCCAATGATGGTAAGAGATTTTCAAAGTATTATTGGGAAGGAGACAAAAAAGCAGATCATAGAAAAAGAAGGAAGACTACCAGACTGCATCGTGGCATGTGTAGGGGGTGGTAGTAATGCAATGGGAATGTTCTATGAATTTATACCAGATGAAAGTGTAAGATTAGTAGGAGCAGAAGCGGCAGGAAAAGGAATAGATACAAAACTTCATGCTGCAACCCTTACGAAAGGAAGTCCAGCAATATTCCATGGTATGAAATCTTATTTCTTACAAAATGATGAAGGCCAAATTGATCCAGTATATTCTATATCTGCTGGATTAGACTACCCTGGTATAGGTCCAGAGCATGCTCATTTATTTGATACCAAAAGAGGAGATTATGTGGCTATAACAGATGAAGAAGCTGTATGTGCTTTTGAATATTTAGCAAGAAAAGAGGGCATTATTGCGGCTATTGAAAGTTCACATGCTGTTGCAGCTGCTATAAAAATAGCAAAAGATATGAATAAGGAACAAATCATGATTATTAATTTATCAGGAAGAGGAGATAAAGACGTCCATCAAATAGCAAGATACAGGGGGGAATTTTAAATGAATAGAATAGATGTAAAGTTAGACAAATTAAAACAAACAGGAGAAAAAGCACTTGTAACTTTTATAACAGCAGGAGATCCTGATATTGAAACAACGGAACAAGTCATTCTTAAAATGATAGAAGCTGGTGTAGATATGATAGAAATAGGTGTACCTTTTTCAGATCCTGTAGCTGAAGGACCAGTTATTCAAGCAGCTAGTCAAAGGGCTTTAGAGGGGGATATTAATCTCAATAAAATATTTGATTGTGTACAGAGGATTAGAAAACATTCGGATACACCGATCATCCTTATGATGTATATGAATAGCTTATTTAAGTATGGGAAAGACGCATTTTTTAAGATGTGTCAGGAAAAAGGTGTTGATGGTGTCATCGTGCCAGATCTTCCGTTTGAAGAAAAAGAGGAAGTAGAAACTGAGGCCAATCAATATGATGTTTACATGATCAGACTTATTGCACCAACATCCAATGAGCGCATAGAAAAAATAGCTACAGATAGTAAAGGGTTTATATACTGCGTGTCATCTTTAGGTGTAACAGGCCAGCGTGATCACTTTGCTACTGATTTTGAAAGCTTTATTGGCCAAATAAGATCCCATACAGATAGACCGCTTATGTTAGGCTTTGGTATTTCAAATGCTAAGCAAGTAAGAGAATTAAAAAGTTATATAGATGGTGTGATTATTGGCAGTGCTATAGTCAAGATTATAGAGGAGTATGGAAAAGAGTCAGTTGATAAAGTATATGAATTTACTAAGGAACTTAAAGCAGCCTTACTTGATGGACAATAAACATAAAAAAGTATATTTATCCATGATATAACATGCACAGGTTAATAGAGACATATACTATGTGAATTCATCCAAGAGAAACAACATAAAGTAGCTGAATAAGTGAAGGATTTGTGAGTTGTTTCTCTATAACTACCTTAAATTTCAGCAGTATGCTACCCGATATATAAAAGCATATGTATTGATTAATCTATTTTGAAGTGATATATTATAAAATATGTATAGAATTCACATTATAAGTAATTATTTATACCATGTGAATTCATTTTAATGTCTATACTATGTGAAATTATTTTAATATTTTATAGTATGCGAAGTAAAAGAATAGAGGGATTAGCATGAATCAAGATGAATATATTGAGAAGATTAATAAGCTTAGAAAAGAAAAAAAGGCGATAATACTTGCTCACTATTATGTTGATGAAAGTGTACAGAAGATAGCTGACTTCGTAGGTGACTCTTATTATTTAAGCAAGAAAGCTTTAGATAGAGATGAAAATTTAATTATTTTTTGTGGTGTTCAATTTATGGGTGAAAGTGCAAAAATACTGAGTCCCCACAAAATTGTTGTCATGGCAGATCGTTTAGCAGACTGTCCAATGGCACATATGGTTGAAGAAGAAGATATAAAAGAGATACGAAGTAAATACGATGATTTAGCAGTTGTATGCTATATTAATTCAACAGCGGAAATTAAAGCATTATCTGATGTATGCGTGACTTCTTCTAATGCTCTAACTATAGTGCAAAAGCTTAAGGAAAAAAATATATTTTTTATACCAGATAATAATTTAGGAAGATATATTGCAAGCAAGCTGCCACAAAAAAACTTTATTTTCAATGATGGCTTTTGCCATGTACATACCAGTATTACAAAAGAAAGAGTTCTTGAAGCTAAGAAATTATATCCAGACGCTAAGGTGCTTGTCCATCCAGAATGTACGATGGATGTGGTAGAACTGGGAGACTATGTTGGTAGCACTGCTGGGATTATTGATTATGCAACAAAAAGTGAAAGTGAAAAGTTTATTATATGCACTGAAATGGGAATTTTTTATGAGCTTCAAACAAGGAATCCTCATAAGAAGTTTTATTCCGTTGGACATAGACAATTTTGCCCGAACATGAAGCTTATTTCACTGGATAAGGTATATGAGGCTTTAGACACACTAAAAAATCCAATTCAATTACCAGAAGAACTAAGGGTGAAGGCAGAGAAGGCATTGATGAATATGCATCAATTAGCCAACTAAAGGAGATGATCTTACGGAAAATTATTATGATGTTGTGATAGTGGGTGTAGGTGTGGCAGGCTTATTTACAGCACTACATCTTCCCGAAAATATAAAAATTTTATTAATCACAAAGGATGAGCTTGATAAGAGTAATTCTTTTTTAGCACAAGGAGGCATATCAACCCTTAGAGAGCCAGATGACTATGAGGCTTATTTTGAAGATACAATGAGAGCAGGGAAATACGAAAATGATAAAAAGGCAGTAGACGTTTTAATTAGGTCTTCAAGAGAAATAATCAATGAGCTCATCAAGCTGGGGGTAGATTTTGACAAAGAGGGAGAAGGATTAAGTTATACTAGAGAAGGAGCACATAGTATCAACAGAATTCTTCATCACAAAGATATTACTGGTAAAGAAATTACAAGTAAGCTACTAGAAACCGTATTAAAAAAGCCTAATGTTACCATAAAGCCTCATGCTATGATGATTGATATTGTCCATGAAGAAAATAAATGCCGAGGCATCATTATCCATTATAATGGGGTGTTAAGACAGATCGATGCAAAAACAGTTGTATTAGCTACAGGTGGAATTGGAGGATTGTTTAAAAATTCTACCAATTTTCCACATATCACAGGAGATGGTGTGGCTATAGCAATTAAAAACGGTATTCAAGTTAAAAATATAAATTATATTCAAATTCACCCAACATGCTTATATACCCACGAAAAAGGAAGAAGATTTTTAATATCAGAAGCTCTTAGGGGAGAGGGAGCCATCCTTCTTAATATGAAAAAGCAAAGATTTATTGATGAGCTCCTTCCTAGAGATGTGGTAAGTTTAGCTATTCAAGAGCAAATGACACAAGACAATAGTGACTATGTCTATTTGAGTCTTATGCATCTTACAGAAGATAAGATTAGAGATAGGTTTCCAAATATCTATGATAAATGTTTAGAGCAAGGCTATGATCTTGCTAAAGACCTATTGCCTGTCACCCCTGCCCAGCATTATTTCATGGGGGGAATTGAAACAGATATTAATGGTAGAACCTCGATGCAATATCTTTATTGTGTAGGTGAGGCAAGCTGTACGGGTGTTCATGGTGCAAATAGATTAGCAAGTAATTCACTCCTTGAAGGATTAGTGTTCGCAAGACGCACAGCAAGTGCAATCCAATATGAGCTAAGTCAAATAAATAAGGTTCATTTAGAGGTGAACCTAAGTGACTACGATATCCATGATATGATGAAGATGTATAGAGAACTAGTACTCAACGAGATAAAAAGAAGGGATGAAAAATTTTATGCTAAATGGTGCAGCAATGTATACAAATGTGGATAAATACATACTTAGTGCGTTACAAGAAGATATAACAAGTGAAGATATCACCACAAATGCCATCATGAGAGAAAAAGTATCAGGAAAGGCAAAACTGATTTGTAAACAAGATGGTGTTCTTGCTGGAATTGAAGTTTTTAAAAGAGTATTTGAGCTTATAGGTGGATGTACATTAAAAACAACCTTTAAAGATGGCGATGAAGTAAAAAATGGAGAGCAGATAGGAACCTTAGTAGGAGATATTCGGGTGATATTAGCTGGAGAAAGAACGGCTCTTAATTTCCTTCAGCGCATGAGTGGCATAGCAACCTTTACTAAGGATTTAGTAAAGGAGCTCGAAGGGACAAATACACAACTTCTGGATACTAGAAAAACCACACCTAACATGCGTATTTTTGAAAAATATGCTGTTAAAGTAGGAGGCGGTCATAATCATAGATTTAACCTTTCTGATGGAATATTAATTAAAGATAATCATATAGGAGCTGCGGGAAGCATCAAAAAAGCTGTAGCATTAGCAAGAGAATATGCTTCATTTGTTAGAAAAATTGAGGTTGAAGTAGAAAATCTAACCATGCTAGAAGAAGCATTAGAAGCAAAAGCAGATATTATTATGCTTGATAATATGGATATTGAAACTATGAGAAAAGCGGTAGAAATAGTAGCAGGTAGAGCAAAAACGGAGTGCTCTGGAAATGTCAATAAAGAAAAACTTAAGGCAATTGCAGAAATAGGCATAGATTATGTTTCTTGTGGGGCACTAACACATTCAGCACCTATTTTAGATTTTTCTTTAAAAAACTTAGTGTCATTAGAAGCATCAGAAGAATAAATACATAAAAAATCAGCTTATAAAAGGATTCTTTTATAAGCTGATTTTTTTAATCAACAGAAACAATATTGATAGAAGGCCAATCCATCAAATCAATATATTTATTTTTAACTTTAACGAGCGGACGATAGAGATTTGTTGTATTAATAAAGACCACTTCACCAATATCTCCAGTACTTAATGTAACATAAACACCCACATAATAATTAGCAATGGTTTCACAAAAAGTTAGGAGCATATGTGTATCAAATTTAGAGATCATCTCTGTTTGAAGTATTTTAAGTGTATCAAATATATGATACTTATTTCTTAATAACTCATACTGATCTGCTAATGCAATAATTTTTGCCATAAGGCTTATTTGAGGAGCCGTAATCTTAAGAGGAAACCCACTGCCATCAGATTTTTCATGGTGTGCAAGGATAGCCTTAGCAATAGATGGATCAATATCTTTAATTCTACTTACAATATTGAAACTATAAATAGGATGTCTTTCGTATTCAGCCTGCATATTAGCATCAAACGTTTCATTTTCTTTCATAGGATTGAATGGTAAATTAATGCAACCTATATCATGTAAAAGAGCAGCTTTAATTAAGTTTGGAAATTCTTCCGAATCAAGTTTTATCCATTTTGCAATAAGAATAGAGATAAAAGTGACATTCATGGAATGTGCGTACAGATCTTCTTCGAGACTTTTCATAAGGTTTGTACAACCTATTAAAATATGATTCTTATTAAAATCTAATGGAAGACTCTCACAAATATTTTCTAAAGCTTCCATATTGACTGAATCACCATCTTTGGAATTACCTAATACAGTCTTAAGTGCATTGCCATACCTACGATAGTTTTCAATAGTTTGTGATGGAAGGTTCCATACTTTATTAAACGAATCTAAGTAAATCCAAATGTCGGTATGAATAAAATTTTGTATCATATCAAGAGTCGATTCAGTCAGTATTTGATTTTGTCCTACAATAACTGTACCTGTTTGTAAGTTGACAATAGGCTGTGCAGTAATCATGCCAGGAATACATTTTGATATAGGAAGGATAATCTTTTGCATTTTTTCACTCCTCCAAAATTCCTTTGTATAAGTGTACAAGTAGTTTCTATATATATGTTAACATTTTTATTACAAATTAACAATATGGAACTTATATAACAATAGTGAATATAATATATAATTTAATTTATTAAGATTAAAAAAAGTAATAACACTAATATGCATAAATGAGGTATAATATAGTAAAAAGGATGGAAAAAAGTAAATTAAACTGGAGATTTGGTTATAAAATTTGTTATATCCATATATCTTATATACAGTATACCATGTGCATTCATTTTATAGAATAGACATTGTCCTACTGAAACATGAATCAAACAATTAGCAAAAGATATAGGGGGACTGAGTATTATGAGATTAGTGAACATCAATTGTATGAATGGATACGAGACACTAGCAAGGGATATTATAGTTAATGAAGGGGTAGTACTATTACGCAGAGGAACCAAAATTAAAAATTCTTTAGTCAAGAAACTTCTGGATTTTAATATCCAGCAAATATATATTGAAGATGAACTCTCAGAAGGTATTACACCAGATGAGATTATTTCCATGCAAGAAAAGCAAACGATCATTAGAAACATTACTGAAGAGTTTACTAAGTTAAAAGAAAAATTAATTATAGATACACATGTTATTAATAAAATAGCCAATTCTTTAACAGATAAGTTTTATTCTGATAGTATTATTGTAGACATAATGAATATACAGAAAAATGATGACTATACCTATACACACTGCTTAAATGTAGCTATTTTGACAACAACTCTATGCAATAAGCTAAATATTGATGCAGAAATGGTCAAGAAGATAGTAGTAGGTGCACTGCTTCATGATGTGGGGAAAATACTTGTGCCTAAGGATATATTAAATAAGCCAACAAAGCTTACAGACCAGGAGTTTCATATTATGAAGCAACATAGCGTGTTAGGTTATGATATTTTAAAAGATAATGAGGAACTTGATCCCATATCTAAGCTTGTAGTATTATGTCACCATGAACGATCTGATGGCTCAGGATATCCACTTGGAAAAGCAGATGACTTACATATAGGAGCAAAGATAGTTGCAGCATGTGATATTTTTGATGCACTGGTAAGTGATAGACCTTATAGAAAGGGATTTGAACTTAATGAGGCATGTATTATACTAAAAAAAGAGAAAATTGATAGTCATGTTAGAGACGCTCTTGAAAAAATGATAGCCTTTTATCCTGTGGGAAGTCCTGTCTTGCTCAGTAATGGAATAGTAGGGATTGTTGAAAAAAACTTTGCAGGAGAATTAAGCAAACCGAATATAAGGGGTGTATATAATGTAAGAGATAAGTGTACTTGCGAGTACAGAGTTTGTTTAAGAGACGAAAAGAATGTTTATATAGTAAGTAAGTTAGATGGTATTCCAACAGTAGATAATATTCAGTTATAATAAAAAGGAAGCATTTAATGAGCGACCCCCATAAGTTAGACTATAAATCTAATCTATGGGGGCACAACTGTTTTTAGGGATGGAATCTTATTTAACCACCTAAAGTGATATCTTGATTGTTATACCATTGTAAGGCATCATAAAACTGCTTTTCACAAAAGTCTGGCCATAGTGCATCAATAGTATAAATATCAGCATAAACAGATTGAATAGGTAAAAATCCCGACAACCTTTTGCGACCACCCCATCTTATAATTAAATCTATTCTAGAGATATCTTTTGATTTGAGTGAGTTCATAATTGTGCTACGTTTTGAAGTTTTGGCATGAAGTCCAGACACATCCCATTCCCATCCATAATTAACTAAGAAGTTTACCTTTATTCTTGAATTTTTCATGGGTGTTCTTGTGGTATAAGGTAAAAGACTTTTAGGGAACATAGGAGATTTCGTATTGCCTACTACAAGTAAAGAGACATTTTCTTTTTCAATGAGTTTAATGGCATCTATACAGGCCTTTGTAAAAGAGAGGTATTGATTTTTAGGACGCTTACAGTTGTCAGTTGTAAAGCCATAATAAGTCACTTCTTTAATCCCCATTTTTTGAGCGAGATGAAGAAGATTTAGCCCGGGATGAAGCCCATAATGATATCCTTGGTGTTTTTCCATACCTGATAACTGTGCCCATCTTCTATTGCCATCTGGGATAACCCCTATATGATTTGGAATACGCACAATGTAACACTCCCTTCCGTTTTTTAAGTATATCCGACTTTGAAAGGTTTATACAAAAAATGGGAGTTGATTGAGAGAATTTAAAATGATATGATGGAAATGTTAAAAATAGGAAAGGTGGCAGATTAAATGTGAAAGGCCTTTTTCGTCTTATAAAATCTATTATAAAACTTGTGATAGCAATTATTCGCTTAATAATAGTAGCTATAATCATTGGTGTTGTGATTGTGGTCTATGCAAGAGAGGTTGAGCCAAGGTTACTTACTATTAAGGAATATGATATCTACTCAAATTATGTAACACCTTCTATGAAAGGGATGACTATCGTACAGATCAGTGATATACATATAGGAGAAAACTATCATCTGTATCAGCTAGAAAATCTTGTTGAAAAAGTCAACCTTATTCAGCCTGACATTATTATTTTTACAGGTGATTTAGTTGATGATCAAAGTAAATATAAGCAGACTGATGAAGTAATTGTTTTGCTTCAAAGACTTAAGGCAACTCAAGGTAAATATGCTGTTTACGGCAATCATGATCATGGAGGGTTTGGAAGCAAAAGATATAAGGAAATGATGACACAGTCAGGTTTTATACTTCTTCAAAATAGTAGTTATACGATCAAGCAAGCAGAAGGAGCATTTATTACGATTTTTGGTATTGATGACCTACTTCTTGGATCCCCAGATATAAAAGGAACTTTAGACAGTATATCAGAGAACCATTTTAATATTTTTCTTTCTCATGAACCAGATATTGCTGACGAGGTGAAGCATTATTATATCGATTTACAGTTATCAGGTCATAGTCATGGTGGACAGATTACAATTCCATTTATTGGCTCCCCAATAACGCCTAAATATGCAAAGAATTATATAAAGGGAATGTATGATTTTTCGGATAATTATAGAATGAAGCTTTATGTCAATAGAGGAATAGGCACGTCACAGTTAAAATATAGATTTCTAAATATACCTGAAATAACAGTATTTACAATTAGATGAGTGATAGACTATAAGCATAGAAATATGGGAATATAATAAGAAAAATACAAGAATAAGAGGCAGCAGATAGAAGGCCAATCTGCTGTTTTTTATTTTTTGTTATAAAATATGTTGCATATTTATAAAATTATACGTATAATTATTAATGAACATATAGAATTTGCGTCGTGAACTTTCAGTTATGCTTTGTGAATTCATTGGGAGAAACAACATTAAGTTTAAAACGCACTGTAAGGTAGGGGATTTATTATGGCATACAAAGTATATGTAGATGGGCAAGAAGGGACTACAGGACTTAGGATTTTTGAATATTTATCAAAAAGAAGTAATGAATTAGAGATACTCAAAATAGATTCAGATAAGAGAAAGGATACAGAAGAAAGAAGACGCCTTATTAATCAGGCAGATATTGTTTTTCTGTGTCTTCCAGACGATGCATCTAGAGAAGCTGTATCACTAATCAATAATCCATATACAAAAGTAATTGATGCAAGTACTGCTTTTAGAACACATCCAGAGTGGGCATACGGACTTCCTGAACTAAGTAAGGAGCATAGAGAGAAAATTAAAAGTGCAACCAAAGTAGCTAATCCAGGATGTCATGCAACAGCATTTAATTTATTAACATATCCACTAGTTAAAGAGGGGATTTTACCAGAAGACATGCAGATATCTGCTACTTCTATAACGGGTTATAGTGGTGGTGGTAAGAAGATGATTGCTAGCTATGAAACATCAGGAAATAAAAAACTTTTAGTGCCAAGACATTATGCACTTAAATTAACACATAAACACCTTCCTGAAATGCAAATGATACCAGGATTTAAGTATACACCTATATTTTTACCTATTGTTTCAAATTACTATAAGGGGTTAGCTGTGACAATACCTCTTTCACCAAGAACACTAAGTAAGAAGATGGATGCAAAAGAGCTAAACTCGTTTTTTGCAGATTATTATAAGGAAGAGAAACTCATTAAGGTTATTCCTTATCAAGCAGATGAGTTTTTAGATGAAGGATGTTTGGATATAACAGCATGTAACGACACCAATAGAAGTGATCTATTTGTATTTGGCAATGAAGATCAAATACTGATTGCTTGCAGATTAGATAATTTAGGAAAAGGGGCATGTGGCGGTGCCATTCAAAATATGAACATTATGTTAGGATTAGATGAGTTATCAGGAATATAAAAAGCTTATATGGGAGGGAATTGTATGAAGTTAATTGCAGGAGGCATATTAGCACCTAAAGGATTTAAAGCTTCAGGAGAATATGTAGGGATCAAAAAGAAAAAGAAAGATTTATCTTTATTATATAGTGAAACACCTTGTGAATATGCAGGTGCTTTTACACAAAATGTTGTAAAGGCTGCACCAGTACTTTGGGATAAGTTATTGCTTGAGAAAGGTAATAAAATTAAAGCAGTTATTACAAATAGTGGAAATGCTAATGCAGCTACTGGTGAGCAGGGAATGAAAGATACTGAAAAAATGGCAGAGGTTACTGCGAAACATTTAGGTATTGAGAAAGAAGAAGTCCTTGTGTGTTCCACGGGAGTAATAGGCGTCCTCTTACCTATGGATGTTGTCACAAAAGGAATTGATATCGTTGCGAAAAAGTTAGATAGTACTATTGAGGCAGCTAATGATGCAGCAGAAGGCATTCTCACTACAGATACCTGTTCTAAGACGATAGCAATTGAAGAAACCATAGATGATGTTGTCATCAAAATAGGAGCTATGGGTAAGGGGTCAGGTATGATTCATCCAAACATGGCTACAATGCTTGGATATGTGACAACAGATGTTAACATTACAAAGCTTATGCTTCAAAAGGCACTCAAAACATGTATTGATACCACTTTTAATATGATCACAGTAGATGGAGATTCTAGTACAAATGACAGCGTGATTGTTCTTGCAAATGGTGCGGCAGGGAATCCGATCATTGATCAAGAAGGTGAGTCATATAATAAGTTTTGCAACGCACTGTATGAAGCGTGTAAGTACTTAGCAATAGCCATAGTAAGAGATGGAGAAGGTGCTACCAAGGTACTAGAAACCCAAATTGATGGGGTAAGAAACTTTGACGAAGGTAAGCTTATTGCAAAGAGTGTTTTAACTTCAAGTTTAGTAAAAACTGCATTTTTTGGTGAGGATGCTAACTGGGGAAGGATACTTACAGCAATGGGTTATGCAGGTGTAGATTTTGATGTTACAAAAGTAAGTATTACTCTTGAGAGTATGTATGGAACAATTAATATGTTTGTTAATGGGCTTCCAATTAAATTTAATGAGGTTAAGGCAAAAAAAGTCCTTCAAGAAAAAGAGATTAAGGTGTGTATTACTATGGGAGAAGGAAATGAAAGTGTTACAGCTTGGGGATGTGATTTAAGTTATGATTATGTCAAAATAAATGGTGAATACAGGAGTTAAGGAGAGAAGTTATGATGAGTCATTCTATTGAAAAAGCAAAGGTGCTCATAGAAGCACTTCCTTATATACGTGCTTTTAATGGGAATACAGTAGTAATAAAATATGGTGGAAGTGCCATGCTTGATCCTGAAATTAATCAAAGCATTATTCAAGATATTGTATTACTTAAGCTAGTTGGCTTAAAACCAGTTGTTGTCCATGGTGGAGGACCAGAGATTAATACGATGCTTGGTAAAGTTGGCATTCAGTCCGAATTTATTAATGGTCTTCGTGTAACCACAAAGGATACGATGGAAGTCGTAGAAATGGTTTTAGCGGGTAAGGTCAATAAACAGGTTGTTAATATGATAGCTGGTCAAGGAGGCTTAGCTGTTGGGTTAACTGGAAAAGATGGCAATATATTAGAGGCAAATAAACTTGTTAAAGATGGCGTTGACCTTGGCTATGTTGGTGAAATAACAAAGGTTAATACAGAACTTATTGATACATTAGTAAACAATGACTTTATCCCTGTTATAGCACCAATAGGTGCTGACAAGGAAGGCAATACTTACAATATCAATGCGGACTATGCAGCTGTAGCTATTGCTGGAGCCTTAAAGGCACAAAAGCTTGTTTTTCTTACAGATGTTGAGGGTGTGCTTAAGGATAAGGAAGATCCGAGTTCACTCATGTCTTATTTAAGTGATGCAGAAGCAAGAAAGTATATTAAAGATGGAACGATATGTGGTGGCATGATACCAAAAGTCGAGTGTTGTATGGAGGCAATAGAAAGTGGTGTATCTATGGTCCATATATTAGATGGACGATTAAGCCATGCACTTATATTAGAGATATATACTGAAAAAGGAATAGGAACAATGATGTATAAAAAGGAGGAAAAGTAATGGCCCTCTATGATGGTGAATATGATCAATATATCATGAAAACCTATAATAGGTTTTCAATTGAAGCAGATAAAGGTGAAGGTGTCTATTTATATGATACAGCAGGCAAAAAATATTTAGATATGTGCGGAGGAATTGCAGTAAATGCACTTGGATATAATCATAGGGGGCTTAATGATGCACTAAAGTCACAAATTGATCAAATGCTCCATGTATCTAACCTATTCTACATTCCAAGTCAGTTTGATGCAGCAAAATTACTCATTGATCACTCCATATTTTCAAAAGTGTTTTTTTGCAATAGCGGAGCTGAGGCAAATGAAGCAGCTCTCAAATTAGCGCGTAAATATGGAAGCTCAAAAAATAAAGAGAAAACAAAGATAATTACCATGAAAAACTCTTTTCATGGTAGAACTTATGGAGCAATTACGGCAACAGGTCAATTAAAATATCAAAAAAGCTTCCTTCCTATGATGCCTGGTTTTGCGTATGCACAATATAATGATATTGACAGCTTATCAAACATTATGGATGATACAGTATGTGCAGTCCTTCTTGAGGTGATTCAAGGAGAAGGTGGCATCCTTGTTGCTGATAAAGAGTATTTAAAGAAGGTACAAGAGCTATGTGAAAAGTATGATGCACTACTCATGATTGATGAGGTGCAAACTGGCATTGGTCGCTGTGGTAGTTTATTTGCATTTGAAGGGTTTGATATAAAGCCTAATGTTATTACATTAGCAAAAGGTTTAGGTGGCGGTGTTCCTATTGGAGCAATGCTTTGTGATGAAAAGGCCAATCTTTTTGTACCAGGTGATCATGCATCTACTTTTGGAGGAAACCCTCTTGCTACAACTGCGGCGAAAGTAGTATTAAATGAAATAATTAACACGAACTTATTAGAGCATGTAAAAGAAGTAGGAAGTTATTTAAATAATAAACTACTTGCATTAAAAGATCGCTATCAGATCATTAGTAATGTAAGAGGCATGGGCCTTATGCAAGGAATAGAGCTGAAAATGCCACCTAGAGAACTCATTAGTAAGTGCATTGAAAATGGACTTATGGTTGTTGGAGCAGGGGAAAACGTCGTTCGCTTTGTTCCACCACTAATTATTACAAAGAAGCAAATGGATGAATGTTGTCTCCTGCTAGAAAAGTCAATACAAGAAATTAATGGATAAAGGGGTAAAGAGATAAGGTTAAAAATAAAATATTAAAAAGATAAGGTTTTAAAAAGATAAAGATCGCTTAAAGAAAAATTTTAAGCGATCTTTATCTTTTTAATTTAAACGTCATTTTTATAGCATTGTGGTCAGAATATTCAAACTGGGTGGTCACAGCTTGTGAAGTAACCCCAATAATATTATCAGATACTAAAAAACCATCAGTAATAAATACATTATTGTATCCTTCGAGATAAGGCATTAAACAAGTGCGGTAGCTCCCTGTTTCTTTAGCATAGGAAAAGGAATAGCCTTCAGGAATAAAATGTGAAGGAATTTCTTCTATAACAGGAGCATTAGGTTCAGTAACCTTAGGTAAGAGCCTTTGGCTATTAGGAAATACAAAGTTCCAATTTCCACCTACAATAACATAATTTCCTCTGGCATATTCATAAGTTATCTTTTCTTTTAGTATTTCCAGTTGTTGCAGACGCAAAGAATTGTCTTTGTCATAATCAGATAAATGAATATTATATAAAACAAGCTCCTTTTCATTATTTGTGGCAAATCGACTCTCAACGATACATTTTTTAGCCATGATGGAAGCTTCTGGCCATTCACCATCTTGAGCTAGAGCAATTCTTGATGCAGAAGAAATATTGAATTTTGAAAAAGTTGCTTGCCCAGAATTTAATTTTCCTAAAGGTGTAGCAAAAGGCATAGGAATCCATATGGCTTGATAATTAGATGCATAGACAGAAGCATAATCTGATAAATAATTTTTTAGATGCTCATATTGATTAACTTCATTGCTACGATCTGCTAAAGTATCTATTTCTTGAAGAAAAATAAAGTCTGGGTCTTGAGATAGCATACTATCTATATTTTGAGTCAGCGTATTTAAAAAATGATCTTTGTCTACAGCGTCTGACTTCCTTAGACCATTTTCAAAAAAAGCAGTGTTTTGATCGATACCACCATAGCTGACATGGGCTGTTATAATGGATAATTCTTCATTTACTTTTAAGGTACTTGAAGTATTATTTGAGATCTCAAGTTTTTCTAATAGTTTTGGTTTATAGTCTGTTACGATTAGTACAAAAAGATAGATTAATGCTATAAAACAAAATAAAAGAATAATAATACATATAGTTTTGACAATAAGTGATATTTTTTTAAACAACAGTTATGCCTCCTAAGCAATGGGCTTCTATAATAACAATACAATGATTTAGAGAGTATATCCGAAAGCTCACAGTGTAAATTCTATATATATTGTAAGATAAAAAGAATAGAGTTGGCAACCTAAAACCTGAAGAAAAAAATGACATTAAAGGATAAAAAACAACATTATTTACTAACAAAACTCAAATAACTAAGTATTTGCTCTTTGCGATCTGAACAAAATGTCAAAAAAACAATAAAAATGTAATATTATGAATATATATAAGAATTTAAAAATATTGAAAAATATACACTTATAGTGTTTAATAATATATAGAGAGGTATTTTAAATATAGATTTTTATCGTATAAACAAAAGGAGATAGGTATGAATCAAGATGAATTAGATATGAATCACTCATTTGACGTCATGAATAATATAGATAGATTTTTAGACGTACTTCCTTATAGTATGTGGATAAAAAATACAGAGGGAGTATTTATTTATGCAAATAAACAGCAGACTATTTCTTCATTAAAACCTATGCATGAGATAATAGGGAAGAGGGATGAGGAAATATGGGGTAAAGAACTTGGAGAAAAATTTAGACAAGAAGATAAGGTGATAGAGAAGTCAGACAGTATGATAGTAGATGAGGCTGAAGTACCCTTTGGTGGCGTGTGTGATGTTGTAACACGATACAAAATGAATTTATGTGATGATAATAACAATAAAATTGGACTTGCTGGATTTGTTATTGGATATACCTTAGACAGAGGGATATCAAAAATTGTAGAATCTATGCAATATCGTTTAAACGCAATTAGTAATATGCTGGGCTACTCAAAGGATGATACAATTAGCTCAGTCTTTTTATCAAGCATGTTAGCTGATGTAATGAACCGTATGGGAAGTGATGCGATTTATATCACTTTATATGATAACGAAACCAATAAGTTTACTTTTCATGAAGCATTAGGGATTGATGATGAAAGTATTAGGCAGAGTAAACAACTATTACTATCTTCACAGGTACATAATAAGTATAATATAAAACGCTGTAGTTTGATCGGCATGAAAAAGGTTGAAGAATTAGTATTTGAAAAGTATCAGGAGATTATGACAAAAAATGGATTTGATTATGTAGGCAACTATTTTATTATATTGCATGAGGAATTAGTTGGATTACTCTGGGTTGGTTATAAAAATAGAGAATCACCTTTTTATATACAGGATAGTTTTGTAGATAATATATGTGAAGAAATTGCAATCAAAATAAAAAATGGGCTAATTTTTAACGAGATTAAGAATAAAATTGATGCAATAACAAGAAGAGAAAAGGAACTTAGGATTTTTTTCGATTCGTGTGGGGATCTGCTTTTTGAGTTTAACTATAAAGGAGAAGTCTCCATACTTGGGGGGCAATGGGAGAGAATCTTAGGCTGGGACAGGTTAGAGGTCTTAGAAAAGGTATTTACACCAGAGCGTAGAATGAGCATGTTAGAAACCATAAAGAGAAGTTTTGATAAGAATAAACAGAATATATTTTTTGAATATAAGATGCAAAGCAAAAGTGGTGAAGAAAAAGTTATCGTTTGGAATATTGGACAAAATAAAGAAAATAAAGTTTATACATTAATAGGCAGAGACGTTACAGCGGAGCGAGAAGAAGAAAAGAAGAATGAGATATTACAAAGAAAAATGGAAATAGAAAAGATAAAAAATGAGTTTTTATCTCATGTATCCAAACAATTTGAGTTTCCAATTGATACAATTATATCAGGTGTTCAGCTTTTAGAAAAAGAAATACAGGATCAATGTGAAGACAATCAAAATACTATGAGTTTTAATAGACACATATCTATTGTTAAACAAAATGCCTATCGTTTACTTCGTTTAATCAACAATCTTATTGATATGACAGATATAAGTGAAGGGGATTACCATCTTAACCTATCTGTTAATAATATTGTATCTGTGATAGAAGATGTTGTGCTATCTACTATAGATTATGTTGAGGATAAAGGTATGAGCCTAATTTTTGATACAGATACAGAAGAAAGAATGATGGCGTTTGATGCAGATAAGTTAGAACGCATTATTTTAAACATTATTTCAAATGCCATTAAATATTCAAAAGTAAATGGAACAATACAAGTTGGCATTAAAAATGAAGAACGTAAAGTCATTATATCTATTAAAGATAATGGAATTGGAATTGATCAAGAAAAACTAAAATTTATTTTTGATAGTTTTAATCAAGCTGATGATATATTAACAAGAAAAAGAGAAGGAAGTGGTATAGGACTAGCTCTAGTTAAGTCGTTAGTTGAAATGCATCAAGGCTCTGTACATGTAAAGAGCAGAGTAGGAGAAGGATCAGAATTTATTGTAGAATTGCCTACAGACTTAAACCCTGATAAAAAAGTTATTGATAAGATGTCTGCCTACTTAAATACACATATACAGAAATTTAATATAGAGTTTTCGGATATTTAAGAATAAGGAGAGATAACAAAGTGCTTGATAAAAAGAAAAGTATCATAGCATTTCTTGATAATATGCCTAATAGTGTATGCATAAAAGACAATTTTTTTAAGTATCAGTATGTGAATAAAGCATATGGTGAAAAGGTATTAGGAATCAAGGAAGAGGATTTTGATATAAAAAACGTGATTGGGAAAACAGCAAGAGAAATATCTGATAAAAGGTGGATACAAGCTCTTGAAGATGCAGATAGAAAGGTACTTAAAACGAAGAAACTAACAGTATTTGAAATTAACTCTTTCTATAATGGCTATGATTGCAATTTGCATATTTTAGAAAGCCCACTAATAGATGAAAGACAAGGATTTCTAGGTGTCATTTGTATAGAAGAGCATATGAGAGGACAATCCAATACACTTGAAGAAATGATTAAGGGTTACAATCAAATAACAAAGGGTTATAATACGTCAAGTATTAATAGCAAAAACCCTCAGGGAAAGGAACTTTTCAGAGCGATTGCTGAAGCGTTATCAAGTTCAATATACTGTGATGCAAGTGCTATATATTGGCATGATCAAGAAAAAAATAGTCTTGTTATGTACACCAGTAAAGGGATTGATAAAAATTTGTTAAAAAGAATGGAGAAGATTGATTGCACCCAAGAGAAGCTTCAAGAATACTTTAGTAAAGATGAAAATAGGGGGATACATCCTGTAGATGAAGTTAATCATCCTTATAAAAGAAAACTTATATTGGCAGATATCATATACTCTGCAATGTATCCCGTTCAATTTGGAGAAGTCATTTTAGGTGTTGTTTTTGTTGGCTATAGGAGTGATAACTTTTTTGCAGCTTATACTGATCATATTATGAATAATTTGTGTAATAAGATTGCTATGCTGATTAAAAATGCTTTATTACTTGGAGAACTTGAACATCAATGTGTCCGTATTAAAGAAGAAGAAAGAAAACTAGAATGTTTTCTAAATACGACAACAGATTTAATGTGTGTATTAGATGAAAATTACTATATCAGGAGAATCAATTCAGAATGGCAGAAAAAATTAGGTTGGCTAGAAGATGAACTCATAGGATATCCTATCAGCCAGTTTATAAAGGGAGATTTTTTTACTTCAAAGAGGAAAGAACAAGTGCGTATTAGTACGGCTCATTGTAAGTGTAAAGATGGAAGTATGAAATTGATTTCATGGAATATCGTTTCCCTTCCACATGTTAATTTAGTTATTGCAACAGGAAGAGATATTACTGAAATAAAAGCAATTAAATTAAGTAATACCTATCTCTTAAGAGCATTAGAAGAGGAGAGATTAAAAAACGATTTTTTTGCAAACATCTCTCATGAATTTAAGACCCCACTTAATATCATTTTATCCAGTATGCAGTTATTGGATAAGTATATTGAAGATGAAAAACCAAATCAAGATATTTCTTTGGTATCAAGAAAATATACTTATAAAATCAAGAAAAATGCTTATCGTCTTTTAAGAATTGCAAACAATCTTATAGATACAACTAAACTAGAAACTGGAAACTATCTTTTACAATGTCACAACTATAATATTGTTACGATTATAGAAGATGTAACATTAGCAGTGGCACAATATTTTGGTAATCAAGGGATAACTATATTATTTGATACACAGACCGAAGAAGAAATTGTTTATTGTGATATTGATAATATTGAAAGAATTATGTTATGCTTACTGAGTAATGCAGTTAAAAACATCTCGGATAAAGGTAAAATAATGGTAAAGCTTAAAGCAACGAAAACTAAGATAGAAATAAGTGTTAAGGATACTGGATGTGGTATCAAGGAAGAGAGACTTGCAAGCATTTTTGATAGTTATACACAAAGTAGAAAGAATAAATTGGGCAATGAGAACGATATAGGTGTTGGGCTTAGTATAGTAAAGGCACTTGTAAAGTTGCATGGCGGAAATATAAGTGTAAAAAGTATCCTAAATAAAGGAACTGAATTTATTTTCGATATTCCTAATATAAAAGTCGATAAAGAAGTAAGAACAAGAGATAGTCATAATTGCCCTATTTCGCTTTTGGAAAAATGTATCATAGAATTTTCATAGTATTAAGGAAAGTAGCATTAAGATGGTAAACAAATGAGACAGCTTGTTATTTCTTTGTAGGGAGTGGAAAAATGTTAGGTACAATAGTAAACACAGCATCAATTGTCATAGGCTGCATCTTAGGTCTTCTTGTAAAAGAAGGTATTCCAAAAACAATCAGTGATAGCTTAACAAAGGCATTAGGACTTTGCGTTCTATTCATAGGAATTCAAGGAGCAGTAAAAACAGAAAACACATTACTACTTATTATATGCATGGTGATTGGAACAACAATAGGAGAAATTGTAGATATAGATAAGGGTATAAATAGGTTAGGTGATTGGATACAATCAAGATTTAAAGCAAAGGCAGCTTTTGGAGATGTTTCAAAAGGCTTTGTATCAGCAAGTCTATTGTTTTGTATTGGTTCTATGGCAATTGTAGGCTCCTTTGAAAGTGGACTTAATGGAAATCATGACATATTATTTGCAAAATCCATATTAGATGGTATCACTTCTATTATCTATGCATCGACGATGGGGGTAGGGGTCATTTTTTCAGCCGTAGCTGTTTTTATTTACCAAGGAGCTATTACACTCGGTGCAAGTTTTTTAAAAGGGGTATTGGATGAAAGTGCAATTATAAATATAACTGGTATAGGCAGTTTGATGATTATAGCTATTTCACTAAATATGCTTGAAATAGCTAAAATCAAAGTGGCAAACTTGTTGCCAGCACTTTTTTGTATGTTAGGATATTATATTATAGTGTGGTCATACCTTAATTGATGGGGGATATACAGAAGATGAACGATAAGTTTTTAGAAGCTAAAGAAAGGCATCAGCAATTAGAAGATACACATAGTGGTATTGGAACACTTGGAGAGAAAACTTTGCATGCTATTATTAAATATTATTTTGAGCCAAATGTAGAGAAGCATGAGATAAAGGTTGGGCGTTATGTGGCAGATATTTTTAATGAAAAGGGCATAGTAGAAGTACAAACACGAAACTTTGCTGCCTTACGCAAAAAGTTAGATTTTTTTTTGAAATCATATCCTGTAACCATTGTTTATCCTGTTGCGTATACAAAATGGATTTATTGGATTGATGAATCAACTGGAGTGATTTCTAAGAAACGCAAATCTCCAAAAAAGGGGACAACTTATTGTGTTTTTCCTGAACTATATAGAATCAAGTCTTTGCTTAGCCATCCAAATCTTTCTTTAACAATTTTATTGCTTGATGTAGAAGAATATAAACTATTAAATGGATGGTCAGAAGATAGAAAAAAAGGATCAGAGCGTTATGAAATAATACCCATTGCATTAATAGAGCAAATGAGTATTAATAGTATAAAAGAATATAAAAAACTCATTCCTAAAAATCTTCCTGATACATATAGTTCAAAGGACTTTAAAAAGGTTAGTGGACTTTCATTACCCGCTTCACAAACAGCATTAAATATTTTGAATTACCTTGGCGTCGTAAAAAGAATAGGAAAAAGAGGAAATAGCTTTTTATATCAAAGCTAGTTCCTCTTTTTTTAGTTTATTTGATTATAGGCACAAAGCCAACTTTCTTTTGAACTTTTCGCAACGTTTTTGTAGCAAGATAGTTTGCAGTTTCGGCATTTTTCTTTATGATACTATCAATATAAGCTTTGTCAGAATTAAGTTCTTTAAATCTTTTTTGGATCGGTTTTAATTCCTCGGCAACAGCTTCAGCAACTTTAAGTTTAAAGTCTCCATAGCCTTTGCCTGCAAACTCATTTTCGATTTGATCATAAGAAAGGCCTGTTATTGCCCTATAAATAGTCATAAGATTAGACACACCAGGTTTAGTTTCACTATTATAATAGACAGCTGTTTCTGAGTCTGTTACAGCTCGCTTGAACTTACGTATAATAGTATCAGGATCATCTAAAATGGAAATAAAAGCATTAATATCTTCATCTGATTTAGACATCTTCCTGGTCGGATCCTGTAAACTCATGACTTTGGCACCTACTTGACCAATATAAGGTTCTGGTACTTTAAAAGTATCACCATATGCAGCGTTAAATCTTATGGCAATATTTCGCGATAGCTCTAAATGTTGCTTTTGGTCAGCACCAACAGGAACCATATCCGTTTGATAAAGCAAAATATCGGCTGCCATAAGAACAGGATATGTGAAAAGCCCAGAATTTATATTTTGAGCATACTTTTGAGATTTTTCCTTAAACTGCGTCATACGACTAAGTTCTCCCATATAAGTTAGGCAGTTTAAAATCCAACTAAGTTCTGCATGAGCGGATACATGAGACTGCATATAAATAATATTTTTTTCAGGATCAAGTCCTGCTGCTAAGTACATCATCAATAAATCTCGTGAATTTTTCCTAAGGCTGGCAGGAGCTTGTCTGACAGTAATAGCATGCATATCCACAATACAATATAAGCAATTAAATGCGTCTTGTAAGTTAGTCCAGTTTTTTAATGCACCTAAATAATTGCCAAGAGTAATAATACCAGAAGGTTGCATTCCACTAAAGATTATTTGCTTTTGTTCACTCATCTGTTGCACCTCTTTATACATAATCTTTCTTAATGTTATCAGACCATTTGTGTAAAATCAAGGGGAATCAAAGGAATTCATGTAAGAAACAGAATATTAAGAGAGGTAATATCCTAAAATTTAACTAGTATATCTATACTGTACATCAAGAATAGTGTATAATAGTGAATGCAGAGAGAAAGGAGAAAAAACATGGAGAAAATAGCAAGCTTTACTGTTAATCATCTAGATTTATTGCCGGGGATTTATGTTTCTAGAGTTGATCAAATAGCAAATGAGGCTATTACAACTTATGATATAAGAATGAAGGCACCTAACTCTGAACCAGTTATGAACACAGCAGAAATACATGCTATTGAACATATTGGTGCAACCTTTCTGAGAAATCATAATACATATGCAAATGAAGTCATTTATTTTGGACCGATGGGATGTAGAACAGGCTTTTATTTGATTTTAAAGGGAAGTAGAAGTTCTAGTGATATAGCACCACTGGTAAAAGAAATGTTTGAGTTTATTGCAGATTTTACAGATGCTATTCCTGGGGCTTCGGCACGTGATTGCGGTAATTACTTAGATCTTAATTTGCCTATGGCAAGATATGAAGCAAAAAAATTTGTTGATACTATTTTAAGCCGTTTAACAGAGAAAAATCTTAACTACCCAGAGTAAATAGTTTACAAGGCAAACTTTAAGCTCAGTATATAAGCGGATATAACCGCATACATACTGAGTTTTTTAATATAGGGTATCTAATAGAATAGTTTGCAAAAGAGCATTGTGAGACAAGCAGTCAAGTTACACTTATGTTATTTTATACATATGGAGGTGTTAAGATGCATGCGTGGGAAGCAATTCAAAACTGTTTGAACTATATTGAAGACCACTTATCCGAAAATATACAGATAGATACCCTTGCAAATGCGACAGCATTATCACCATATTATTTTCAAGTAAAGAAAAACGTATTGTTGATGTGGCAAACGATTTTGGTTTTGCAGACCATGCCAGTTTTACACGTGCATTTAAAGAGGCATATGGCATTACACCAGATGAATTTCGCTGTTATCCTGTTATACTCAATCAGTTTATTAAACCAGATCTATTGTTAAATTATGTCACGGTCGATGAAGATATCCCGCTAATTGCTGATGGCATAGTGGTTGAAGTGATCCGTAGAAAACTAGATGAGACACGTATGTTTATTGACGTTGAAGGTGAACTACCTGATACTGAATTAACGGGAGGAAGTAATACCGGTATTGCCACTGCTGCAAGAATATGGGATAGAACTAATGAAGCACGGAAACCATCACTGAAGGAAATCAGTGCCTATGTGAATAGTCCTTTATTTGACCATCTGTGCTCGCATGTGGAGACAGAATATCAAAGCAAGCCTGTGCTAGAATATAGTAGATGCTCTATGCAATAGGGATGGAATGTGAAATATAAAAAGGCAGGTCGTACCTTATGTACCTTATATCCAATGGAAAGCTATTTTATTGCCCTTATCGTCATTGGAAAACGGGAGTGGACAGAAGCCGAATTGATGCTTCCATTTTGCACAGAGTATGTGCAGCAGCTGTATCACGAAACAAAAGTCGGTATGGGTCAGAAGTGGCTTATGATTCATGTAACAGATAATGAAGTGCTAAAGGATGTTAAGAAATATATCGCAATAAAAAGAGGAAAAAAGAAATAGGTTTGATTCTTTACCTAAAGATTTGGATTTGCATAGGCTAGAAAAATGATCATGATAAAAAGGAGATAGAAAATGAAAAACAAATGGTTTTTGAAACTTTTATTAATTCTAAGTATTTTAGGTATTTATATGAATGTTATGGCAAAAGAAAGGGATATTATCTGTTTTTTAAATGGTAAGCAGCGACATGACATTAAGGTACTCGTTAAAAATGGAGAGAGCCTTATGCCTCTTCGCACTGTAAGTGAAGAACTAGGAGCACAAGTAGATTATAATAGTCAATCAAAAAAAATTACAATCACTAAGGGCACGACTACACTTTCTTTAACAATAGGGGACAAGGATGTTCTAGTAAATAATGAGAAACATCAATTGTCAAATCCAGTTAAGAGCTATACAGTCGACAGTCAAGATATAACCTATGTACCACTTAGAATCTTATTTGAAAACTTAGGAGGAACAGTTTCATATAATAGTAAATATAATTATATTAATGCTTATGACAAAGAGCATGTTACATATAAGGCGTTACAAGGATTGAAGAGTAATGACTTAACAGAGTATCGATTTGCCTTATTAGCTCTTCCACGTTATATTGCAGATGAAGAGATATATATTGGAGGAATTTTTAGTTATTGTATGTTTCCAATTAATTCAAAAGAGCCATACTTTTTGATTGGAGGTAATCCATCTTTAGATCTTCCAGAGAGTAATATCGGGTATTTTGAGATAGAAGATGGTGTGGCTATTTGCAAATGGTTTAAGAAAGCTGAAAATGGAGATATTTCTTTTGAGAATAAAGAACCATTAATTTATTTTTATACGAACAAATTTGTTATTGATACAAAATTGTCTCCAGAAGATCTAAATCAAATGAGCAAACAATTTTCAAGTAATGTAGGAATCCTCACTAAGGATGGCGATAAGAATATACCTGATGAAGTTCAGTTTAAATACGCACTACAAAGCCCGTACTTATATAGCTATTTGCAAAAATATACAGGGGGAGAAAGTCAAATGTACGAAAACACGGACTTACTTGGGGCTGTTGATGAAGAATCTTTACTCAAAATGATGGACAAATAAAAATATTAATCTTTGCGATTCTTTTATTGGTTTGCCTGTTAATCTCAGTATTCATTGAAGAATTGAGAAGTAAGATAAGAGAAGGGCTACATAGTTAATATACATAATACTAATAATAATCAAAATAGGGGTGCTATATAAGGAATTAGTCACTCCTATATTATATAAGACAAGCAGTTATGATATAATGAGATTAACAAAAGAAACATCAAATAAAAATGAGGAGCTAAGACATCATGAACTTTTTTGTAGATACACATACACACACTACTGCTAGTGGTCATGCTTATAGTAGTGTGGATGAAATAGCAAAAGTAGCCAGTGAAAGAGGCTTAAAAGTAATAGCTATAACGGACCATAGTCATGGGATGCCAGGAGGGGCACATGAGTACCATTTTATGAATTTGAGAATTATTCCAAGAGAAATACATGGCGTACGCATTCTTAAAGGTGCAGAGGTAAATATTATAGATTATGATGGAAATGTTGATCTGCCAAAAGAGGTTTTGGAGGAACTAGATCTAGTAGTTGCTAGTCTTCATCCACCTTGTATTGACTTTGCAGATGAAGAGACGATAACAAGCTGTATAGAAAAAGTAATGGAAAACCCACTGATTCATATTATAGGGCATCCGGGAGATGGAAGATATCCATTAAATCCTAAAAGAATAGTAAAAAAGGCAAAAGAAACGAGAACTCTTTTAGAAATCAATAATGCTTCACTAAAACCAGAAAGCTTTAGACCTGGGGTAAGAGAAAACCTTAAGTTAATTCTCAATGAATGCAAAAAATATCAAACTAAGGTTATTGTGGGAAGTGATGCTCATGTTTGTTATGACGTGGGGAAACTCGATGAAGCAAAAGAGTTATTTAATGAGCTTAACTTTCCAGAAGAGTTAGTGGTCAATACAAAGATGGATGCTATTTTTGAGTTTATTTCTAAAAACACATTGTAATTCTTAATTTTATACGGTACAATGATAAAGTGAAAAAACGTTTATATGAGAAGGTGCATCAATGAATTCAAAAATAAAAGATAAAGAGACAGATGCCTTATTTTTAGCTATATTAAAGCTAAAGACCATAGAAGAATGCTATGCCTTTT
The DNA here is from genome assembly GCA_023410675.1 of Bacillota bacterium. Taxonomy (GTDB): domain Bacteria; phylum Bacillota; class Clostridia; order Lachnospirales; family Cellulosilyticaceae; genus JAEYPM01. The sequence goes on from JAEYPM010000017.1 coordinate 39,622, forward strand.
TTGAAGATATATGTACCATCCATGAGATTAAGTCATTAGCACAAAGACTTGAAGTAGCGAAGATGCTAGAAGAGAAAAAGACTTACATTGAAATTCAGCAAGCAACAGGTGCATCAACAGCAACGATCAGCAGAGTAAATAGAGCACTAAGCTATGGCTCAGATGGGTATAAAATGATTCTTAATAGAATAAAAGATGATCATAATGAAAAATAGAGAATTTATATCAGGCAATAAGGGGAAAACTCTTTATTGCCTCATTTTGTAATAACACTTTGGAGGAATACTATGAATTACATGAGTGGATTAAACCAGATGCAAGAGGAAGCTGTTCGAACAACAGAAGGGCCGCTTTTATTGTTAGCTGGAGCAGGTTCAGGGAAAACAAGAGTTTTAACTTCCCGAATTGCTTACTTAATAGAGGAAAAAGGTGTATCACCATGGAACATTCTTGCAATTACTTTTACAAATAAGGCAGCTAGAGAAATGAAAGAGCGAACAGCTAGTCTAGTAGGAGAAGTTAAAGCTGAGGACATGTGGGTAAGTACCTTTCACTCAATGTGTACGCGAATACTAAGGCGTGATGGAGATAGGCTAGGTTATAGTAGATATTTTGTTATATATGATACAGTGGATCAGAAGACACTCATTAAAGAGATTATTAAGCAGCTTAATATCAATGAGAAAAACTTCCCACCAGCAAGTGTTTTATCAGCTATTAGTACACAAAAAAATGAACTGATCACACCAAGTCAAATGATGGATCTTGCAAAAGATGATTATAGACAAAAAACGATAGTTGAGATTTATACAGCTTACCAAAGAAAGCTTCAAGCAAACAATGCCATGGATTTTGATGACCTTTTGATGAATACCTATTTCTTATTTAGAGATTATGAAGATGTGCTTAGCTATTATCAAAATAAATTTAGGTATATCATGGTAGATGAGTATCAAGATACCAATAGGGCTCAGTATCACCTTGTACAGCTCTTAGCAAATAGGTATCAAAACTTGTGCGTAGTGGGTGATGATGACCAATCTATCTATGGATGGAGAGGTGCAGATATTAGAAACATATTGGATTTTGAAAGAGACTTCAATAATACTAAAATTATAAAACTGGAACAAAACTATAGGTCAACTAAAAATATATTAGAAGCAGCTTATCATATTGTAAGCCATAATACAGCAAGAAAAGATAAAAAGCTTTGGACAGAAAATGAAAAGGGTGATATTATCACTATTCTCACTATGGATAATGAGTATAGAGAAGCAGAAGCAATAGCGTATACTATTATTCAAGAAATAGAGAAAGGTGAAAGAGACTATAAAGATTTTGCAGTATTATATAGAACCAACGCTCAGTCACGTGTATTAGAAGAAAAATTTATGCAAAATAATGTGCCCCATAGATTACTTGGCGGCGTAAGATTTTATGATAGAAAAGAGATTAAAGATATTTTGGCCTATCTTAAGGTGTTATCCAATTCAAAAGATGATATTGCACTTAGACGTATTATAAATGTACCTAGAAGAGGAATTGGAGCGGCAAGTATTACTGCCATAGAAAACTATGCCACTAAGCAAAATATGGATTTTTATGAGGCGGCAAAACTCGTTAAAGAGTTCGGTATTTTGGGAAGTGGTTCTTCAGTTAAGGTGCTTAGTTTTATAAACATCATTGAAGATTTGAAAGAGATAGTAAAACTTAATGATATTAAAATGATAATAGAGAATGTTATTGAGAAAGTTGACTATTTTTCATACATCAAAGAGACAGAATCGGAAGATTATGAAGAACGTATTGCTAATATACAAGAACTAATTTCGAAGGCAATCAATTATATGGAAACAGCAAAAGAGCCAACACTAGATAACTTCCTTGAGGAAGTGGCACTTGTGGCAGATGTAGATAATTATGATGCCAATAGTAATTCTGTTGTCCTTATGACACTTCATAGTGCAAAAGGATTAGAATTCCCTGTAGTTTTTATTCCAGGAGTAGAAGAAGGGCTCTTTCCAAGTTATATGAGCATGACTGAAGGAGAAGATAAGATAGAAGAAGAAAGAAGGCTATGTTATGTTGGCGTCACAAGAGCGAAGGAAAAACTTTATATATTAAATACAAAGCAAAGGACCATATTTGGGAAAACCCAAATGTGTATACCATCTAGATTTGTTAAAGAACTTCCTATAGAACTAACAAATTTAAAGGAGAATAAGCCGTTTAGTAAATTAATTAGCTCATCTAATAAAGAAAAAAACAAAGGAGAGTCTATCTTTTCACCATTTAAAAATAAAAATGCATTAGGTAAAAAGATTGAGAATTTGCCAAGCGTAACAGATGATTATGAGATAGGGGAGACTGTGAAACATAGATCATTTGGGGAAGGCACAATTACAGCAGTTGATAAGATAAAAAATGATATCTTTGTAACCATCAAGTTTAAAGGTGGCGAAGAAAGAAAGCTCAGTGCAAAATTTGCAAGGCTGCAAAAGGTATAGTATAAGAAAAACAATATGGGAATAAATGTAAAAAATATAAAAAAATGTATACAAAGCCCAAGTGTTATTGTATAATATTGCATAGATTAATAAATATTTCTAACATTTAGACAATAATGAGGGGGATCAGTGATGGGGGAGTTCGAAAACATCTCACTTTATGAACTAATTCAGATTACAGAAAAATTTTTAGTGCTTGCTAAGGATATGTATGATAAAGGATCATTAACAGAGGAAGAATATTATGAACTTACATTTTTAAAGAAGGATTTTATTGCTCGGTCACGGGAGAGATTTCCTAGTTTATTTTAAAATGGAGATAAATATGAATAAGAAAAAATCAATGGATAGAATGAGAGAGTTAGTGGATCAGTTAAGTAAAGCAGCATTTGTATATGAGCAGCAAAATACTGAGATTATGAGCAACTACACATATGACAAACTCTATGATGAATTACTAGATCTTGAAAAAGAAACAGGGATTATACTTGCTGGAAGTGTAACACAAAAAGTAGGTTATGAGGTGATGAGTGTGTTACCTAAAGTAACACATGCCACTCGAATGCTTTCTTTAGATAAAACAAAAGAGGTAAGCAGATTAAAGAGCTTTTTAGGGAATAACGAAGGTCTGTTATCTTGGAAACTAGATGGTCTTACTATTGTATGCACATATGAGGATGGTAAATTGCTTCAAGCTGTAACCAGAGGAAATGGAGAAATAGGTGAGGATGTTACGAGTAATGCAAAAACCTTCAAAAATTTACCGCTTAGTATCAATTATAAAGGAAGACTTGTCATAAGAGGAGAAGCACTCATCAGTTATACAGACTTTAATAGAATTAATGAAAGCTTAAAGCCAGGAGAAGAAAAGTATAAAAATCCAAGAAATCTTTGCAGTGGGAGTGTAAGACAGCTTAATTCAGAGGTAACAGCCAAAAGAAATGTTCGATTATGTGTTTTTTCATTAGTAGAGGGAAAAGATGACTTTTCTCAAAAAAGCGAAGCGTTTGATTGGTTAAAGAGTGAAGGCTTTGAAGTGGTGGCCTATAAAAGAGTAACTGCAAAGACCATAGAAGAAGAAGTTTTAAATTTTCAACATGAAATAGCTCTTAATGATTTTGCCTCAGATGGCCTAGTGCTTACATATAATGATATCAATTATTCAAAATCACTTGGAACAACTTCAAAATTCCCGAAACATTCCATAGCTTATAAATGGCAGGATGAAGTAGCACAGACAAAAATTATAGATATAGAATGGAATACTTCTAGGACGGGACTCATTAATCCAGTTGCAATTTTTGAACCTGTTGAAATAGAAGGAACTACTGTTGAGAGGGCTAGTGTACATAACCTTAGTATATTAGACGAGTTAAAGTTAGGCATTGGGGATACAGTCAATGTTTATAAAGCGAATATGATTATTCCACAGATATTAGATAACTTATCTCAAACAGGACCAGTTGCAGTCCCAGATAAGTGTCCTGTGTGCATGGCCCCTACAATAGTTAAACAGGAGAAGGCATCTAAAACTTTATATTGCACAAATCCAAATTGTCAGGCACAAAAATTAAGAGCATTTGTCCATTATGTAAGTAGAGATGCAATGAATATAGAAGGACTATCAGAAGCCACAATAGCCAAATTCTTAGAAAAAGGTTTTCTAAATGATTTTCTTTCACTGTATTACTTACCACTGTTTGAAACAGAAATTAAAAAACTGGAGGGATTTGGAGAAAGATCTTATGTCAAACTCACTCAGGCAATAGAAAAGTCTAGGAATACCACACTTTATAACTTTATTTATGCTCTTGGAATTGCACAAGTTGGACTAAGTACAGCGAGGCTCTTATGTAAGTATTTTGACTATAATTTAAGAAAGATTATTGAGACAGATACCCAGACGCTTACACAAATAGAAGGAATAGGAGAAATTATAGCAAAACAAATAAAGACGTATTTTGCTGATGAACAGAATATCTTTCTAATTATGGCATTAGAAAAAGAACTTATATTTAAGGAGCAGGGTTTAACAGTAAATGAAGAAAGCCCGATTAAGGATAAAGTTTTTGTCATTACAGGAGATACGGTGCATTATAAAAATCGTAAGGAGCTTCAAGCTAAAATAGAAGAACTGGGCGGAAAGGTAACGGGTTCAGTAAGTAAAAATACAGACTATCTAATTAATAATAACATTGACTCAGCATCTAGCAAAAATAAAAAAGCAAAAGAGCTAAGCATTCCTATTATCACAGAAGATACATTTATACAGATGATAAGTGAAAAAGAGTGATTATAGTAAATGAGGTGCTTAAAAGATGGTGGCGTTTATAAAAGCAGCATTTCTAGTTGTTGTAGCAGAAATGGGAGATAAAACGCAGCTTCTTGCGATGGCTATGGCCAGTAAGTATACCATGGCAGAGGTTTTTGTAGGCGTATTTATAGCAACAGTGCTTAATCATGGACTTGCAGTAATTGCAGGAACTTATTTAGCAGCAGTACTTCCTATTAATCTTATTAAGATTGTAGCGGCTATCTCTTTTTTGAATTTTGGACTGTGGACACTAAGAGGAGATAAGCTTGAAGAAGAAGGCAATAAAAAAAGTAAATGTGGACCAATCCTATCTGTAGCACTTGCATTTTTTGTAGCAGAGATGGGAGATAAAACACAGCTTATGACAGTAACGATTGCAGCTGATTTAAAGGAGCCTATAGCAATACTACTTGGAACCACTTTAGGAATGATGATAGCTGATGGTATAGGTATTATAGGTGGTGTTTGGATGGCTAAGAATATACCAGAAAGCTATATAAAATGGGTAGCTGGGCTAGTGTTTATCATTTTTGGCACAAGAATGCTGGTTGAGTGCATTCCCAATAATTTCTTAACGCCTTTTGTTATGATCCTTTACATAACCATAATGAGTCTCTGTGTTTATTGTGCAGGTGTGAAATATGCGTATTCAAATCAAATAGAACGTTTGATGACTAAAAGGAAAAAGGACATCAAGTTATAAGAAACAATATATAGAATATGTTATAATAGAAGAAATGAGTATGAGATAAGCTAAGATAAGTAAAGTGAGGGAGACAATGAAACTTGAAAGAATGCTATCCATTATTACATATCTTCTAAGTCATGATCATGTAAAAGCAAAAGTACTTGCAGATAAATTTGAAGTGTCCATAAGGACTATTTATAGAGATATTGATACCATTAACTTAGCAGGTATCCCTATTATTACGAGGCAAGGCTTAGGAGGAGGAATAGGGATTATACCTGAATATAAGCTTGATAAAAGTGTTCTTACACAGGATGAACTAACCAATATTGTGGTTGGACTTAAAGGGTTAAATAGTATTAGCAAGGATGTAAAAATAAAATCTCTTATTGAAAAATTGTTAAGTATAGCGAATAAAGGTTCCTATATAGATACTGGGAGTGAAGTTATGCTCGATTTATCACCATGGAATAAAGCAGATACTTTACCTTCTATGATTGAGACACTTAAGCATGCAATAAGAGAAAAGAAAATAGTAACTTTTACATACTATAGTAATGATCATTTAATGAAGCGTCAGGTTGAACCTTACAAGCTAATATATAAAGAGGCAAACTGGTATCTTTATGCCTATTGCACACTAAGACAAGATTTTAGATTATTTAAAGTGAGAAGGATAAGAGACTTATATCAAATAGATTACTCATTTGATGCAAAAACGATTGAAATAGAGAGTATTCATTGGGATATAAGGTCAGATGATAAAGATGTATTTTCTATTGTTTTGGCTTTTAATAAGTCGTTACAAGATCAGATTTATGATTTTTTTGGAGCAGATAACTACGAATTTTTAGAGGATCAAAGAATTAAAGTAACGTTTCAAATGAATTTATGCCCATGGCTTTATGGGTTCTTACTTAGTTTTGGTGACCAAGTTGAAATAATAGAGCCACCAAAACTTCGTGATAAAATAAGAAATATGGCAATAGATATTTCTAAGCTTTATCAATAACTTTAAGCTGCAGTAAAAAACTGTAGCTTTTTTTCTTGACTCTCACATCATGGTAGAGTATAGAATAAAATTACAATTCGAATTGTATAAGGAAATATAGAATTCACATTTTATAGTTTGCCTTATTCTATGTGAATTCATTGAGAGAAACAACATTTAGGTGACTGAATAAGTGAAGCATTTAAGTTCTTTCTCTATATTGAATGCACATTATATGTATCAATTAAGCAACATGAATTCATGGAGGCGGTCAAAGTGTTTAGAATAGGGGATTTTTCAAGACTTGCACGTGTATCGATTAGAATGCTACGTTATTATGATGAACTTGGAATTTTAAAGCCACATTACACGGATGAGATCACTGGATATAGGTTTTATTCTTCAACGCAAATAGCCCTTGTTAATCGCATACAAGTACTGCGAGAAATGGGATTTTCTCTTGTAGAAATAGCACAGCTTATGGAAAAGGAATTAGAATCTAGACAGCTCAAAACGCTATTAGAAAATAGAAAGCGAGTTATTGAAGAAAATATTAAGTCAGAAAATGAAAAATTGTTAAGAGTTTGCACGTTAATTGAATTAATAAATAAGGAGGAATTAGGTATGAATTATGATATTGCCATCAAACAGATCCCAGAATATAAGATACTATCATTAAGAGATACGATTAAGTATTATAGTGAGGAGGGAAAATTAAGACAAGAGTTAAATGATTTTATAGAAGAAAATAAAATTAAGAGTATATTTCCTTATTATACGATCTATCATGATAAGGGATATAAAGAATGTGATATAGATGTGGAAGTGAGTGTATGTATTCAAGAAGATATTCAGCCAACAAAAAGAATAAAAGTAAGAACGCTTGAAGAGATTAAAGAGATGGCCGTTGTTTTTCATAAGGGGCCTTTTGAAGATATGAGCTTAGCCTTTCATGCATTAGGAAAGTGGATGGATGCAAATGGCTATGAAGGAGCTGGAGCGGTAAGAGCAATATATCATAAAGGTCATTGGTGTGAAAAAGATCCAGCTAAGTTTTTAACTGAAATACAGATGCCGATTGTAAAAAGAAAGGGATAAAAATAAGAATAGAGAAGAATGCTATTACTATGTGTGCCACTTAGGGCAGAGCATTGTGCGAATAGACAAGTAAGGATTTATATTATTTTTATATAATATTGAATATTAATAATAATTATTATATGATAATCTATATTGATAAATATAATCATATATCTATCAGTAAATCCTACAAAGGAGGAATACAGATGAAAATAGCATTCTTTGATACAAAACCATATGATCACAAGGCTTTTGAAGAAGCTAATAAGGAGTATGGCTTTGAGATAGATTATTTTGAATCAAGACTTAAAAAATCTAGTGTATCTTTAACAAAGGGATATGATGTAGTATGTGTATTTGTAAGAGATCATTTAGATGCAGAAGTTATGAACAAGCTAATAGAAAATAATGTAAAAATGATTGCATTAAGGTGTGCAGGATATAACAATGTTGACCTTGTAGCAGCACAAGGCAAAATTAAAGTTGTTAGAGTTCCAGCTTACTCACCTTATGCAGTAGCAGAGTTTACAGTGGGTATGATGCTTACACTTAATCGCAAGATTCATAAAGCTTACATTAGAACAAGGGAAGCAAATTTTTCTTTAAATTATCTTACTGGGTTTGACATTTATCAAAAAACAATAGGCATCATAGGTACGGGGAAAATTGCACAGGTGCTCATAAAAATACTAAGTGGATTTGGTGTACAAATATTGGCATATGATCCTTACCCCAATTATCAACTTTCAAAAGAGCTAGGATTTACTTATACAGATTTAGATACTTTATATAAGCAGTCTCATATAATTTCTTTGCATTGTCCACTGACAGAAGAAACCTATCATTTAATTAATCAAGAGAGTATTGAGAAAATGAGACCTAACGTTATGATTATCAATACTGGTCGTGGTAAACTAATTGATACAGCTGCACTTATTGAAGGGCTAAAAAATAGAAAGATTGGAGCAGCGGGTCTAGATGTTTATGAAGAAGAGGATGCATACTTTTATGAGGATTATTCATCCAAGGTAATAGATGATGATACCCTTTCAAGATTGATTATGTTTCCGAATGTATTAGTAACATCCCATCAAGCATTTCTTACTCATGAAGCTTTAAGTAATATTGCACATACAACGTTAGAAAATATCTACAATTATAGCCAAAATAAAGGGATTGCACATGAAGTAGCTTATGTATGTGATGAAAAGGGTTGCTTTGTAAGAGAAAATAAAGATAAATGAATAAACACACAATATATGCAGTGTATAGAGAGTTGACAAGATAAAGTAAATTTGCTATAACAATAGCATAAGATTGAGAAGGGCAAGATGTAGAAAGAAACATCTTGCCTTTTTACAATATTGGATTGGGAGAGAAGAATTAGGAGAGGATAGCAAAAATGAAAAAATTACTTATCGTAAAAGCAGGAGAAACTTTTCCTGCCGTCAAGGAGATATGGGGGGATTTTGAAGACTTTATCATAACTCAAATTGGACTAGATAAGAAAGATATCTATGTAACTTCTGCATATGAAGAAGAGCCACTACCACCTTTAAGAGATATATCAGGTATGATTATTACTGGTTCACATACTAATGTAACACAGCATGAGGCTTGGTGTGTAAAGCTCAGTGAAGATGTAAAAGAGGTGGCACATAAGGGGATACCAATACTTGGTATTTGCTATGGGCATCAGCTTATTGTGCAAGCATTTGGGGGGCAAGTAAATTACCACCCAAGAGGAATAGAAATTGGAACAGTAGATATAGAGCTGACGGTAGATGGGATGGATGACCCACTTTTAGGGGTATTACCAAAACAATTTTTAGGGCAAGTCACTCATGAGCAAACAGCTTTGTTATTGCCAAATGGAGCTAAAGTTCTAGCCCATAATGATTTTGAACCCCATCATGCTTTTGCTCTAGGGGAGACCATATGGGGGATTCAATTTCATCCAGAATTCAATGCGGATATTATGCATCGTTATATTGACGAGCAGGCCGAAAAACTTCTTCAAAAGAATCAAGATATTGACCTACTTCATGATTATGTTAGAGAAAGTGATTACGGCAAACAACTACTTGAAAGATTTATTGATTTATTATAGCGATTTACCCCATTTATTCAATAAATTCATTATCTAATATAATGTTTTGCATATAAAAGGTAAAGCGTGTTATTTAAACATAATAGTATGAATTTCACATAATTGTAAAACAGTATGGAATAATTAAATAAAATTAGGTATAATGATAGAATAAAATAATATGAAAGGGGTACATGCGTGGAAAAAAATAAAAGTTTTAAGGAGAGGTTTTATCCTTACATAGTATGGTTTGTAGCATCATTAGTATATGTTATTGTATTTTTTCATAGAGTGTCAACGGGCGTTGTAAGAGAAGAGGTTCTAAGAGACTTTGGACTTCTAAATTCAAGTGAAGGAGGAAGTGTATTTGCACTTTTAGCAAGCATGTATTTTTATGCTTATACATTTATGCAAGTGCCTACAGGAGTTTTAGCAGATACTTTAGGACCACGTAAAACGATTACATTTGGAAGTTTATTGGCTGCCATAGGGGCATTTATATTTTCATCAGGCAATACTATTGCTTATGCTTTAGTAGGGAGATTTATTGTAGGAATAGGTGTTGCAGTTGTTTTTGTAAGTATCCTTAAAATTATTGCTGATTATTTTCCAAAAGAAATGTTTGCAACAATGTCAGGTGTCACAGGATTTGTTGGGAATATGGGTGCTGTGCTTGCAATGACACCACTTGCAATATTAACAGGATATGTAGGATGGAGAAGTTCTTTTAGAATTATAGCAACGGCAAGTTTAGTATTAGCGGTGCTTTGCTTTGTACTAGTAAAAGATAAAAAGAGCATTAATAACAACGCAAAACAATCTTCTGAAAAGATTAAAATAGGCAAAACAATTGCTATTATTTTAAAAAATAAAAGGATATATCCGCCTATGATTGCCTATGCATTGACTTTTGGTTCTTGTATGGCTCTCACAGGATCTTGGGGTATTACTTTGCTCATAGATGTATGTGGGGTTACTAAGGAAACAGCTGCTAATAATATGGCTATTGTTTCTATAGGCGTAGCTATAGGTTGTGCTTTTATTGGAAAGATATCCGATATGATGGGAAGCCGCAAAAAGCCTATGTTGTTGTTTGCAGTGATGCAAGCAATTTGCTGGATAGTTTTCATACTAACATTAGGGAAACTCCCATTAGTTGTACTTAACATTTTATTCTTTGCCATTGGATTTACCAATCCAAGCTTTGTTATATCTTGGGCATATGCAAAAGAGCAAAATGATCCAAAGTATTCAGGAATAGCTATGTCTGTCATGAACTTTGCAGGATTTTTAGGTGCAGCTCTAATTCCACAAGCTGTTGGCATCATTTATGATAATGTAGCAAAAGATAATTTACTATTGCTTTGGCAATATGCAACAGGATTTTTAACTATTTGTATTATTATTTCAGCTGTATGTATGTTCGTTGTAAAGGAAGAAAAAAAACAACCCGTAACTGACAAAGTATCCCTTAAAGCTTAAAATGTAAAATTGTACAATAGTTTTATAGCGTATAAATTGTGCAGGTATGCATTGAAGACTATATGTTTTTCATGCATACCTGCTTTTTATGTTGTTTTGCATGATTCAATGATAAACGTCATATTGTTACAAAGATATGTACTAAACATTACTTTTATGTAAAAAAAATGAAATGTGTTTGGTATCCTGTCAAGGATTCTGTTATAATAAAGAATAATAAGGAAAAGGTATTTTTAGAAAAAGTGAGGAGAGAGTGAATGAAAAAGCTACTATTTCGAGCAGGATTCATAATTAGTACATTTTTTGCATCATTCAGTATTGCTTATAGTATGCCAGTTAATGATACAATCAGTCTCTATATAAATAATAAATTAATAGAAACAACGGCTATGCCGCCAGTTAATCTTAATGGTAGAGTGGTTGTTCCAGCTAGAGAAGTTTTTGAGCCAATGGGGGCTATTGTAGAATGGAAACCAGAAGAAAAGAAAGCCTATGTTCTTTGTCAGAATACACTATTAGTTTTAGAGGTTGGGGAAAATGAAGCTTGGCTAAATGGAAATATCACCCCACTTGATATGCCAGCACAAATTATCAATGGGAAAATTATGCTCCCCATTCGCTTTGTGAGTGAAACGATGGGATTTGATGTGCTTTGGCAAGAACTTACACAAAGCATTTATATAGCCAATAAATATGCTGCTCCACCAGTTACGCAGCCGATAGTTACAGAGCCGGTAGTCACAGAGCCGGTAGTCACAGAGCCGGTAGTCACAGAGCCGGTAGTCACAGAGCCGGTAGTCACAGAGCCAGTAGTTACCGACCCAGTAGTTATTGACCCAGTAGTTACAGAGCCAATAGTGATAGGCCAACACTATACATTTGATTATTTAGTTTATAAAGAAGACACCAGTACCTTAGCCATTCAGAAAAAAGACAAATTAAGACTTAGTGATATATTAGTAGATGATTTATATAGAGAAAGAAAGATTGTTATCGACTTAGGTGATAACTATAGTGACATTTATTATGATGTGACATATGAAGGACTGCCAGGGCACATAACAGGTATTAGTGTATTTACTGCAGATACCACAAAAGTAACAATAAAAGAGAGTGCGGTGAAAGCAGTTAATACATATGAGGATGAAGAGTACATATACATTGAGTTAGTAAGACCTAAGGACAAATATAGTAAGATCGTTGTTATTGATGGAGGACATGGAGGAAGTGATCCAGGGACATCAGCAAATGGAACAAAAGAGAAGGATTTAAATCTTAAGTACGTCCTTGCGGCGTATGACTTACTTAAGGCAAATACAGATATAAAAGTATATATGAATAGAGAAGAAGATGTAACATTGCCTCTTGACCAAAGAACACGTATAACTAATGAGGTTGAGGCAGATATGTTTATTAGTATTCATGTTAATTCAGTGGCAAAGCAAGAAATAAATGGAGTAGAAGTATTTTATTATGCTGACAGCTTTGAAGGCAAGCAATTAGCTCAGCTAGCATTAAATAATATGGTTAACTATACAGGGATGGCAGGAACTAGAGGGGCAAAAGCCAATACAGGGTATTATGTTATTAGGACATCAACTATGCCAGCTATTCTGATAGAGACAGGATTTATTACAAATCCTTCCGACTACCAAAGACTTATATCAGATGAATTTGTAGAAAATACTGGATATGCTGTTTATCAAACCATAGTTGAAGCCTATGAGCAAATATTTTATTGGCAATATTAATTACAAATTTTATAGAAACATGCAGAATATTATTTTTCTGCATGTTTTTTTATAGAGAAACAACAGAAACACATTATTATGGGCTTTGTATTGTTGAGGAAAATATAAGATGGTGTAAGCACTTAAGAGAGAAGAAGCCTTTAACACAGCTATTGGAGGGTAAATGATGAATCAAGAAGTTATTAGAATTGATTTAAACGAAGTCAATGCTTATTTGCTTAAATCAGACGAAGGGTTTATTTTGGCTGATACAGGGGGGCCGATGATTCTAGATAAAGGGGATGTGGATAGAGGAGCACTTATAGGAAAGGTTCTAGATAAGGAAGGTTGTAATTCTCATAATTTGCATCTTATGATACTTACACATGGAGATATAGATCATGTCTTCTATGCTTCTGACATAAAGGATAAATTTCAGGTGATTTGTTTGCCAATACGAATAAGCCTGAAATAGTGCCTAATGCATATGATTTTGGGCTTCTAAAGTACAGTGTAGATCAGTTAAAACAACATAGAATAAATAAGGTCTATCCTGGTCATGGAGAACCGTTTATGTTTGAAAAATTGACTTAGCTATATCCAATCGATTATTATTATATACATAATAAACATTTATATTACTTGAGAAAGGTAGAGCTTAAAATGAATACTCTTTTTACACCTTATAAAATTAAAGATTTAGACATTAAGAATAGAATAGTAGTGCCGCCAATGGTTTGTTTTACTTATGCTGGTAAAGAGGGCTATGTAACTGAGAAGAATATTAAACATTATGAAACCATGGCTAAAGGAGGAGCTGGGCTTATTATTGTAGAAGCTGTTTGCGTTACACAAAATGGTAAATTATCAAAAGATCAACTGGGGATATGGTCTGATTCTTTCATAGAAGGATTAAGTAAGATAGTTAGTGTGTGTCACACACATGGAGCTAAGGTATTTATTCAGCTGCATCATGCAGGTCTTAGAACCCCAGTGGGTGTCAACAAGGATTTGATAACTTCGAGTAACTATAATGATGGGAAAGTGTCTGCTAGATCAATGTCCATAGAGGAAATCCATGCCATACAGCGAGATTTTGTTCAAGGAGCTATAAGGGCTGAAAAATCAGGTTTTGATGGCATTGAACTTCATGGAGCTCACGCTTATCTTATCACGCAGTTCTTATCTTCTAAGGTAAATAAACGTACAGATGAATATGGTGGAAGTTTTGAAAACAGACTTAGGTTTGTAGTAGAAATTGTTGAGAAAATCAAAAAGAAAGTAAGCACTGAGTTTGTTATAGGAATACGAATGGGATGTAATGAGGACAGTCTACAAAACAGCATAGAGATTGCTAAAGTGTTTGAATGTATCGGCATGGATTATCTTCATATTTCTACAGGCTTTGATGATACGCTGATAGATGAGCCAATTCCAAGAGATTTTATGGGGAATTGGATTGTCTATGGTGCTTCTAAGATTAAGGAACAGGTAAAGATTCCTGTAATAGCAGTAAACTCTATTAAGACGAAGGAACAGGCTGAGTATCTGATAGCGAATGACTTTGCAGACTTTATAGCCATAGGAAGAGGACATCTGGTAGATCCTTATTTTACTAAGCATGTAGAAAGTGGAGAAGAAATTATTACATGTATGAGATGCAAGCCTTGCAAGTGGTTCAGAAATCCTAAAGATTGTCCAAGAAAGTCAAGTTAAAGGCAAGGTTCTTATAGAGGATTATAAATAAAATGAAATATTGACAAAATGCTAAATGAACTATAATATGTATAGTTATAATAAACTGAATCTTATCAAGAGTGGTGGAGGGAATGGCCCTGTGAAGCCCAGCAACCTGTATATGATACAAGGTGCTAATTCCGTAGCATAATAAGCTGCAAGATGAGTATAACCACGCTTTAGAGCCTGAGTAGATACTCAGGCTTTTTTCACTTTTGAAGAAGGTTTATGAGTAGCTATAGATTTCACATCTATTAATTCGGTTTTGTCCTGAAATTAAGTCATGTGAAATCATTTGGAGAAACAACTTTGAGAACTGAATACTTCAAAGTAATATACTGTTTCTCTTAAAAAAATAATAAGAAAACGGGGGAGAAAAGATGAATAATAAAGTACTATCTGTTAAAACAATCGTTGCAATTGGAATTGGTTCTGCTGTATTTTTTGTTTTAGGACGTTTTGCGTCTATTCCTACAGGCGTACCAAACACTGAGATTCAAACAGCTTATGGGTTTTTAGCACTCATGGCAGTTGTATTTGGACCAGTGGCGGGTGCTGCAATAGGGTTTATAGGACATACTATTAAAGATTTGACAGCTTATGGTTCCCCATGGTTTAGCTGGATTATTGCTTCAGCGGTAGTTGGATTTATCATTGGACTTGCATGGAAAAAGATTAAGATAGATGAAGGAGCATTTATTACGAAAGGAATTATTATATTTAATATTTATCAAGTTATTGCAAATGTAATTGCATGGGGACTTATAGCACCATCCCTTGATATTGTTATTTATAAGGAGCCTATAAATAAAGTATATTTACAAGGAGTAGTAGCTGGCGTTTCAAACATTTTTACAGTAGGTATAATAGGAACAATTTTACTTTTTGGCTATGCAAAAACAAGAACAAAAAAAGGGAGCTTGGATAAGGACAACACATGAAAAAACCTATTATAGAGTTTAATGATTTTACCTTTCAATATAGAGCACAGGCAAAACCTACACTACATAATATTAACCTCACCATTTATGAGGGGGAAAAGATTCTTATTGTGGGCCCATCCGGTTCTGGGAAAAGTACCCTTTCACATTGTATGAATGGGCTAGCCCCCTTTTATTATGAAGGTGAGATTTCTGGAAGTCTTAGGATCAATGGAAAAGAGACAAAAGATATGAGCATCTTTGAACTGTCTGATATTGTAGGAACAGTTCTACAAGACCCAGATAGCCAGTTTATCGGGCTAACTGTAGCGGAAGATATTGCTTTTAAATTAGAAAATGATTGTGTGCCAAAAGAAGAGATGATAAGTAAAGTAAGAAGCGTATCTCAGCTCGTTGACATGGAAAGGTATCTAGAAAATGAGCCCCATCATTTATCAGGAGGACAAAAGCAGCGGGTTACATTAGCAGGCGTTATGGTCAATGATGTGGCAGTTCTTTTATTTGATGAGCCCCTTGCAAGCTTAGACCCTGCTACAGGAAAAACTGCAATTGAGCTTATTGACGAGCTTAAAAATAAAACAAACAAGACAATTGTTATTATAGAACATCGGCTAGAAGATGTTCTACATAGAGAGATTGATCGAATTATTGTTATTAACGAGGGAAGCATTGTGGCAGATTTAGCTCCTAATGAGCTTTTAGAATCAGACATACTATTAGAGGTAGGAATACGTGAACCTTTGTATGTAACTGCACTTAAATATGCACAATGTAAAATTACGTCAGAATCTGAGCCACAAAACATCCAAACACTTAAAATGCATCATTATGGAAATAAAGTTAAAACATGGTTTAGAGACATCAAAGAAGAAGCAAACTTAGAAAGAAAGCAGGTACTTCTTGAATTTGACGATGTACGTTTTGGGTATACAAAAGAAGAGGAAATACTGCATGGCATAAGTTTTAAAGTATATAAAGGAGATATGCTCAGTATCATAGGGAAAAATGGGGCGGGGAAATCAACATTATCAAAGCTTGTATGTGGATTTTATAAGCCTACAAAAGGAAGAATTTTATTTGAGGGAAGAGATATTACAGGTGATACTATTAAACAGCGAGCAGAAAGAATTGGTATGGTCATGCAGAATCCTAATCAGATGATATCAAAAGTAATGATTTTTGATGAGGTAGCACTAGGTCTTAGAATCAGAGGTATTGCAGAGGAAGAAGTAGAAATACGGGTAGAAGAAGCACTTAAGATATGTGGATTATATCCTTTCCGTAAGTGGCCTATTTCTGCACTGAGTTTTGGACAGAAGAAAAGGGTAACGATAGCTTCAATACTGGTTTTAAATCCAGAGATTATTATATTGGATGAACCAACAGCAGGGCAAGACTTTAGACATTATACAGAGATTATGGAATTCATAAGTAGATTAAATGAAAAAGGAATAACCATTATCATGATTACCCATGACATGCATCTTATGCTTGAATACACAGATAGGGCTGTTGTCTTATCAGAAGGGATGAAGATAGCAGATGATACAGGTGCCAATGTTTTAACAGACAAGCGGATCATAGAAAAAGCTAACTTAAAGGAAACATCACTTTATCAACTAGCGTTAAAAGCAGAAATAGAAAACCCACGTGCTTTTGTAAAAGGGTTTATTGATTATGATAGGAGGGCAAGAAAGGGATGCGTATCACATTAGGCTATATTGACAAAAAATCTCCTATCCATGAGCTTACAGGTGCTACAAAACTAATTTGTCTTGTATTATGTTCTCTAATAACAATGATGACCTATGATACACGTATTCTTATCGGAATACTTATTCTGAGTATCATTGCTTTTCGACTATCAAAGGTAAAGTTTGATGAGGTGGCTTTTGTCATTTACTTTATTTTAGTATTTCTCGTGCTTAATAATATAGCTATCTTTATTTTTTCTCCCTATGAAGGAGTGAAGATTTATGAAAGCGAGTCAGAACTTTTTAAGATAGTAGGTTCTTATAGCATGACATCTGAGCAACTCTTTTATCATTTGAATATTTCTCTGAAGTATTTTGCAGTTATCCCAATTGCGTTATTATTTATGACAACCACCCACCCTAGCGAATTTGCAGCATCCCTAAACCGTATTGGCGTAAGTTACCGCATTGCTTATGCTGTTGCTATTGCTCTTAGATATATACCCGATGTGCAAAGAGATTATCAAGATATTTGTTTTGCACAACAAGCAAGAGGACTTGATATATCTAAAAAAGAGAAGCTACCAAGGCGTATAAAAAATATAACATCCATACTTATGCCTTTGATTTTTTCAACTTTACAATGGATTGATACTATTAGCAGTGCCATGGAGCTAAGAGCTTTTGGTATCCATAAAACGCGTACTTGGTATAGAGGAAAAGATTTTGAGAAAAGAGACTATGTGACACTAAGTATTGTACTTATTCTATTTGTTCTGTTTATTATCATTACAATAAATAATGGAGGAAGATTTTATAACCCATTTAAGTAGATGGATCAATTTCACGCAGTATAACATAAAGATTAGTATGTGCATTCTATATAGCAATAGTAATGTAAAGTCTTCAAATATATACTAAGTAAAATGTGACATGAGTATAAAGAATATATTTATAATAAGTTTTTATAGATAACTAGGGGTAGTATAATATTTTATTGTAAGGGGGAAATTACATGTGGACACATGAACTCATTAAGACAAGGGCACTGGCTATTTTAAAGACAAACTATTGGGAAGCTTTCGTTATAAGTCTAGTAATAGGGGTCGTATCAGGAGGCTTCAAAGTAACCTACAATGAAAATAGAACAGGATTTATTTTCGATATCGAGAATGGAATCAGACTATCAACGGGACAGATAGACAAACTTTTAGCTTTTTCATCCATTGCTTTTGGTATATTCATTGTAGGTTTATTCTTGAAAATAGTTTTAGTCTATAGTATTGAAGTAGGTGGCAGAAAATTTTTTATACAGGCTGCTGAAGGTGAAAGTAAAATGGGATATATCGGATATGGTTTTAAGAAAGAATGGTACTTAGATATTATTTTAACTATGCTGTTAAGACAGATATATCTTTTTTTGTGGATGATACTGCTGATAATTCCAGGAATAATAAAAACTTATGCCTATACAATGGTTCCGTATATTTTGGCAGATAATCCTACTATAGGATACAATAGGGCTATAGAACTGAGCAATCAGATGACACAAGGTGAAAAGTTTGACATGTTCTTACTCGACCTTTCTTTTCTTGGTTGGTATATCCTTGGGCTGTTTGCATTTTGTATTGGTGGAATATTTGTAATGCCTTATGAAAATGCTACAAAAGCAGAGCTCTACTTAGTTCTAAGAGATAAGGCTATAGACTCTAAGTTAACATCATATGAAGAGTTAAACATTGAACCAAACTTAGACCCAGAAGATAGTTGAAATTATGATTACACTACAATGGATCACTCGTAAGAGCGATCCGTTTACTATTTATATCAACTTAATGAATTTGGGTACAAATATAAATGACTGCTTAATTGGTCAGAAGATCATCCACTTTGAGTGAATATGTCAATAGAAATAAGAGCTAGTAATTCATTGTTAATGAAATTATTTTTGTGAAAAATGTAGAATATTGGTTAAATACCATATATATACTTGCAATGATTTAGCAATTATGATATAGTTTGCTTACCGTAAACAAATGTTCACCCTGAGCGAACAAGGAGAATATTATGAAAGAGAAGCATGAGTATTATGTTATAAGTAGGCACGTTTTACCAGAAGTTTTCTTGAAGGTAGTAGAAGTAAAAAGAATGCTCGAAAAGGATAAGACGCTTACGGTTCAGGATGCTACTGATCGAGTGGGTATGAGCAGAAGTTCTTTTTACAAGTATAAAGATGCTATTTTCCCTTTCTATGAAAAATCAAATGGAAAGGCCATAACGATCCTTATACATCTTCAAGATGAAACGGGGAAGCTTTCGGATGTGCTTAATTTTATTGCAGAGGCTGGAGCTAATGTACTTACAATCAATCAGATGATCCCTATGAATGGTATAGCCATTATTAATATTTGTATGGAGACATCTAGTATGAGGATAGGAACAGATATGCTTATAGATCAATTACAAGAGTTAAATGGGGTACAAGAGATTAAAATATTAGCTAGGGAATAAATAAGGAGGTAGTCATGAAATTAGCCTTATTAGGATATGGAACAGTTGGAAGAGGGGTTGTTGAAGTTATCCGAAACAATCAAAGCAGAATTAATCAAAATGCTGGTGATGAAATAGAAGTAAAATATATACTGGATATCAGAGACATAGATGAAGAAGATGTGAAAGGCCTTATGGTAAAAGATTTTGAAGTTATACTTCAAGATGAGGAAGTGGATATTGTTGCAGAAGCTATGGGGGGGATAGAACCTGCTTATACCTTTGCTAAAGCATCACTCTTAAAGGGGAAAAGCTTCGTAACATCGAATAAAGAACTGGTAGCACTTCATGGTGCAGAACTTATAGAGATTGCACATGATCATGATGTAAATTTCTTATTTGAAGCAAGTGTAGGTGGTGGCATTCCTATCATTAGACCACTTAATCAATCTTTGACTGCAGATGAAATATATGAGATAACAGGAATATTAAATGGAACGACTAATTTTATCTTAACTAAGATGAAAAATGAGGGAAGCTCATTTGATGATGTTTTAAAAGAAGCACAGGAGCTGGGTTATGCAGAAAGAAATCCAGAAGCAGATGTTGAAGGGCATGATGCGTGCCGTAAAATAGCTATCCTTTCTTCTTTAGCATTTGGGGAACATGTAAGTTATCAGGATATCCCAACGGAAGGGATTACTAAAGTTTCAAAAGAAGATATGCAGTACGCTTCTAAGTTAGGCTATGTAATTAAGCTTCTGGCTACATGTAAGAAACAAGATAATGATATTTTTGCACGGGTGGCACCAATGATGATCAAAGATAACCATCCACTTGCTATGGTAAATGATGTATTTAATGCTATTTTTGTCAAAGGCAATGCAATTGGTGATGTTATGTTCTATGGAAAAGGAGCAGGAAAGCTTCCTACAGCAAGTGCAGTTGTAGCTGATATTGTTGATGCCGTAAAACATAAAGGAACACATATTATTTCAAGGTGGGGTAGAGAAAAGATTGAGCTTAAGGATAAGCAAAAAGTAAAAACGAGATATTTTGTTCGCATGCAAAAAGATGATCTAATCATTAACACATTATTAAAAGAGATGTTTAATAATATAGAAGTGGTAGATGCTCTTTCAAATGAATATGCATTTATAACTGCTGAAGAAACAGAAAAGTATTTTGATGAACAATTTGAAAAGCTTAGGAAAAATGCAAAAGTTTTAAGTACAATACGTATAGAAAAATAGGAGGTAAGGTCCTTGAAATATATAGTAATTCTTGCAGATGGTATGGCAGATGAGCCTATTCTAGAACTAGAGGGAAAAACACCGCTTGAATATGCCTATACTCCTGTGATTGATAGCTATGCAACAAAAAGTACTATTGGTATGGTTAAAACTATTCCTGAAGGGTGTCCTAAAGGAAGTGATACGGCAAATCTTTCTGTGTTAGGTTATAGCCCTAAAAAATATTATTTTGGTAGAAGCCCTTTAGAAGCTTTAAGTATGGGCGTAGAACTGAAAGATACAGATGTTACCTTTAGAACGAATATTATTACGCTTTCTGAGGAAGAAGATACTTATGAAGAGAGGCGTATCTTAGATCATAGTGCAGATGAAATAACTACAGAGGAAGCAAAAGTACTTATTCAAGAAATTGAAAGGCAACTTGGTGATGAAGTAAGAAAATTTTATCCTGGTGTAAGCTATAGACATCTTCTCGTATGGGATAAAGGAACAACAAAGGTAAAACTGACACCCCCTCATGATATTTTAGATCAAAAGACTGGAGATTACAGACCAGAAGGAGATCATGCAGATATCATTTGGGACCTTATGAAAAAAAGCTACGAAATACTTAATCATCATCCAATCAATGAATTAAGAAGGAAAAAAGGCCTAAAGCCTGCTAACAGTATATGGATTTGGGGAGAAGGAAGCAAACCACAACTACCTTCTTTTAAGGAGAAATATGGTGTTGAAGGTGCTGTTATTTCAGCAGTAGATTTAATTAAGGGAATAGGAATAGCTGCTGGTATGAAAAGCATAGATGTAGAAGGGGCAACAGGAAATGTACATACCAATTATAAAGGCAAAGCAGATGCTGCCATTTCATGGATTGTGAAAGAAGATAAAGATTTTGTTTATGTACATTTAGAAGGGCCAGATGAATGTGGTCATAGAAATGAAATGGAAAACAAGATAAAAGCGATAGAGCTAATTGATGAGAAAATAGTTAAACCTATTATTCATGAATTTACAGAAAATAATATTGATTTTAGACTACTTGTTGTTCCAGACCATCCAACACCACTTAAATATAGAACACATACTGCAGACCCTGTACCCTTTATGATTTTTGATAGTATAAACCATGAATTTCAAGAACATAATAGGTATGCAGAGAAGTTTGCAAAAGAAACAGGCGTGTTTATTGAAGAAGGCGAAAATCTTATGGATTTCTTTATTAATGGAAAATAAATCATAAAGCTTAGTAGAGAAATAACTCAAAAAGTATGGAGGAGGACCTATAGTGTTAATAGTACAAAAATTTGGTGGAAGCTCTGTAGCCAATGCTGAAAGAGTATTTAATGTTGCAAGAAGAATAGCAGAAGCTTATAAAAAAGGGAATGAAGTTGTTGTTGTTCTCTCAGCACAGGGCGATACAACAGATGATCTTATTGCAAAGGCAAAAGAAATAAGTAAAAATCCAGGCAAAAGAGAAATGGATATGCTTTTATCTACAGGTGAACAGCAGTCAGTAGCTCTTATGGCTTTAGCATTAGCTGAGCTAGGTTACCCAGCTGTTTCGTTAAATGCATACCAAGTAGGTATGATTACAACCTCAGCATATGGAAATGCTCGCTTAAAAAAAATTAGACCTGATAGAATAAGAAGAGAGTTAGATAGGAAAAATATTGTTCTTGTAACAGGCTTCCAAGGTATCAATCGCTTTGATGATATTACAACTTTAGGTAGAGGGGGTTCTGATACAACAGCAGTGGCGATAGCAGCCGCACTTCATGCGGATCAATGTGAAATTTATACTGACGTAGATGGTGTTTATACGGCAGATCCACGTGTTGTAAAAAATGCTAAAAAACTTAATGCCATTACATATGATGAAATGTTGGAACTGGCATCACTTGGAGCTAAAGTGCTTCACAACCGCTCAGTAGAGCTTGCAAAAAAATATAATGTAGAGTTAGTTGTTCGATCAAGTTTAACAAATGCAGAGGGAACTGTCGTTAAGGAGGTATGCAAGATGGAAAAAATGTTAATTAGTGGTATAGCGGGAGATGATGAAATAGCACGTGTGTCTTTAATAGGAATTAAAGATACACCAGGAAAGGCCTTTGATATATTCTCAACATTCGCAAAGAAAAATATTAATGTAGACATTATTCTTCAATCTATAGGACGTGATGGGACAAAGGATATTTCTTTTACAGTTGAAGATACAGCACTTCCAGATGTTAAAGAAGTTGTAGCACAAAATCTTGAAAGATGGGGTGCTAAGCAAGTAGATTACAACGAAGACTTAGCAAAGGTTTCTGTAGTAGGTGCTGGTATGGCAGCTGACTCAGGAATTGCTGCAAAAATGTTTGAAGCTATGTATAATTCTCACATAAACATTCATATGATTTCTACATCAGAGATTAAGATATCTATACTTATTGATAAAAAAGAAATGCATAAAGCAATGAATGCTATTCATGAGATATTTGGCTTAGAAGAATAAGAATATAAAACAAACGCCCTAGTACCAGGTAAATAGACTTGGTATTAGGGCTCTTTTAGAATGTTACATCAAGGAGGAATAGATATGATTAAGGTAAAAGTTCCAGCAACAACAGCGAATATGGGTCCTGGATTTGACAGCATTGGGATGGCACTTCAGATGTATAATATTGTTTTCGCAGAAGAGATCGAAAGTGGTCTTGAAATTATTATACAAGATGGAAACAAAGCTATTCCCACAGATGAAAGCAACCTTATTTATCAAACAATAAGTTATTTCTATAGAGAAATTGATCAGAAGGTGCCAGGTGTTAAGCTGGTGCAGCAAGATAGTATTCCTCATACTAGAGGGCTTGGAAGTAGTGCAGCTTGTATTGTAGCAGGACTACATATAGCCAATGCATTAAGTAAAAGTTTTTTCTCAAAAGAAGAACTTGTTCAGATGGCAGCACAGCTAGAAGGGCATCCTGACAATACAACGCCAGCTATTTTAGGAGGGATGACTATTGGAGCTATGAATGATATAGATATGAAATATGTTAAAGTCAATGTTGCCCAGAACTTGCATTTTGCTGTGATGATACCTGATTTTACTCTTTCAACAGAACTTGCACGCAGTGTTTTGCCAAAGGAAATATCTTTAAAGGATGGTGTATTTAATGCTTCAAGAGCCGCACTGCTCACAGCATCTATGATTACGGGGGATGTTGATAACCTTCCTATGGCGATGGAAGATAGGTTCCATGAGCCATATAGAATGCATCTTATTTCAGGAATGAAGGGAATATTTATGGAGGCAAAGAAACATGGAGCAAAAGGAATATTTCTAAGTGGTGCAGGGCCTACCATCATTGCTGTAATTAAAAATGTAGTAGCCTTTAGAAGGGAAATGGTAAGCTATTTAGGAACCCTAGAACATAAATGGCAGGTTCAAATGCTTCAAGCAGATCAAAGTGGTGCTAAGGTATGGATCGATGAAGAACTTAGATATTAGGGTTTAATATTTTGTGAATTGATATTTTTACTTTTACACTAGTGCAGTATAATAAAGATAAAAGCAATCGATGGGGGCTATACTTTCATGTTATATTGTGGAAAGAGTCAGAAGTGGCGATTTGTATTAAGAGCAATTAAGGAGAATATACCATGAATAAGTTATTCGTTTATATAACTGTATTAAGTTTATTTTGTCTTACAAATTGTGCCAAAACTGAAAGCATTTTCAAACAAGAAAGGGAAATTGATTATACAGCATTTTTAAGTGACTTATATGAAAATAAATCTTTTGATGAGGAATTTGAATTTTTCATAAAAGACTTAGATAATAACAGTATTCCCGAATTAATTATTGCGAAAAATGGTATTAATAGTATAGACGTGTATACATTTAATGATAAAGTAGTTGAGCTAGGAAATCATTATTTTGAAACAGCGACAACCAGATTGTTTTCTTCAGACAATTCGTCATATCCAGGGATATTTTGTTATTTTGAAGGTGGTGGATTAGATCATTATGGATATATAACCATAAAGGACAATAAATTAGTGTATGAAGAATTATGGAATGAAGATTATTCAGGAATATCAAAAGAATTAGGAATAAGCCGGGAAAGAATTAAAGAAATTTCTACAGATAAACAGCTTATCAATGAATCCAATAAAGTTTATAAAGAGAATAGTGATTTGTCATTTCAAAGACTTGAGAAGGACAATATTCGATTATCAAGTAGTATTTTACAACAGCAAAATAAGGAGGGAACTGAATCTTTATTAGATAATATTTTTCCTCATAAAAAAGACTTTATATGGTATTATGAAGGAACAAATGATGCAGAGAAAATCGCCATACTTGATAATATTACAAATAAAGATAAACAGTATGTTTTGACCATAAAATCATGTAGCGAAGATTTGACAGGGGAAGCAACGTTAGAAGATAGAATTTCATATAGTACAATAGAGATAACTGATGATCAAATTGTATGTGATGACTCAATTATTTTGCGTGCACCTTTAGTTAATGGTAATACATGGGCAACAGATTACAAAATTAAGCCATCTGGAATAATGTATAAAGCCACAGTTGAAATTATTGAAGTTAGTGGTAATTTGATTAAGACAAAAACAATTATAAATACAGATGATAATGATATAGAAGAGCAGTATGAAGAGATCACAGTATATGAACGAGGAATTGGTGTAATATCTCAGTGGTATAACATTGCTGGAATGGACGATTATATGCAGGGGCTAGACCTAAAGAAGACATATGATAAACCTGAAATTCCTGGAAAATGGTATCTATTGCCATATCAAATAGAAATAGAAAAAATTAATGAAGTAGAGTAAAGTCAATAGATGAGTAAATGAGAAACTTAGATAGTGAGTATCTAAATCTATAAAAATTTTATGGAATATTTTCCTTTTTTCTGTTTTTATGTTAAACTATAAGCAAATAATGATCACATCATAAATAGTTGACTAAATATTTGTTATGTGAATTCTATATATTAAAGCAAGATAAAGGAGTTTGTTATGGATATCACACACATTCTGCAAGAAGAACTGAAAATTACGAAAAGTCAAGTAGAGAACACCATAAAACTAATAGAAGAAGGAAACACTATTCCTTTTATTGCAAGATATAGAAAAGAGCTTACAGGTGGTTTAAATGACGAAATACTAAGAAACTTTTATGAGCGTTATACCTATCTATTAAATCTAGAGGCAAGAAAAGAGCAAGTTTTAAGAAGTATTGAAGAACAAGGTAAGCTCACTAAGGAGTTACAAGAAGCGATTGAAAAGGCAGAAACTGCTTCAGCAGTTGAAGACCTATACCTTCCATATAGACCAAAGAAGAGAACACGAGCAACGATTGCAAGAGAAAAGGGATTAGAACCTTTAGCATTGATCATCAAAGCACAGAAAGAAACAAATATTGAAGAAAGAGCAAAAGAATTTATCAATGAAGAAAAGCAAGTAACTTCTGCAAGTGATGCTTTGCAGGGAGCTATGGACATACTTGCAGAAGATATATCTGATGAGGCAGTGTATAGAGGTTTTATAAGAGCTATTACTTTTAAGAAGGGCATCCTTTTGTCCAAGGGAAAGGTTTCAGATGAAAAGACAGTTTATGATATGTACTATGAGTATAGTGAAAAAGTGAGCACTATCCCAGGACATCGTATACTGGCTATTAATCGTGGTGAAAAAGAAAAAGTATTATCTGTTAAGATAGAGGCACCAATTGACGAAATAATACTGTATTTAGAAAAGAATATTATTGTTAAAGACAGCACAACATCAAGTCTTCTTCAGTCTATTATAGAGGATAGCTACAAAAGACTCATTGCACCTGCAATAGAAAGAGATATTCGAAATGAGTTAACCTTAAAAGCAGAAGATGGTGCTTTAGAAGTATTCAAGAAAAACCTTTATCAACTCCTTATGGGAGCACCAATTAAAGGGCACAACGTCATGGGCGTTGATCCAGCTTATAGAACAGGATGTAAGATAGCAGTGGTGGATGGGACAGGAAGAAAGCTTGATAAAACAGTAATCTTCCCAACACCACCACAAAATAAGGTAGAAGAAGCAAAAGAAACATTAAAGAAACTAATAGATAAATATGATGTAGATCTTATTTCTATTGGAAATGGCACAGCTTCCCGTGAGACAGAAAAGTTTGTAGCAGACTTGTTAAGAGAAATTGATAAAAAAGTGCACTATGTAATTGTAAATGAGGCAGGAGCATCTGTATATTCAGCATCTAAACTTGCAACAGAAGAGTTTCCAAATGATGATGTAGGGGTAAGAAGTGCTGTGTCTATTGCACGAAGACTTCAAGATCCACTTGCCGAACTTGTAAAGATAGATCCAAAATCAATTGGTGTTGGACAGTATCAGCATGATATGAATCAAAAAAGACTAGAGGAAAGCTTAGGCGGCGTAGTCGAAGGAGCAGTTAATCAGGTTGGCGTTGATATTAATACGGCTTCAATGTCATTACTTCAATATGTAGCAGGTATTAAGAAAAGTGTTTCTCAAAATATTATTGCTTATAGAGATGAGATTGGTAAGTTTACAAGTAGACAGCAAGTCAAAAAAGTTAAAGGGCTAGGTCCAAAAGTTTTTGAACAATGTGTGGGCTTTTTAAGAATAATAGATGGGGACAATTTCCTAGACGCTACAGGAGTACACCCAGAATCCTATGATATTGCAAAGAAACTACTTAAAGAACTTAACTATGATATCAAAAAGGATAAAAGCTTTTTAGATATAAGCAAGAAAGTTGGAGACATAGAAGTTTTAGCAGAAAAGCTAGAAGTGGGGGTTCCAACATTAACAGATATTATCAAGGAGTTAGAAAAACCTGGTAGAGATCCTAGAGAAGATATGCCAAAACCTATTCTGCATAGTGAGGTGCTTGAGATAAAGGATTTAAAGATAGGTATGAAGCTTAAAGGAACAGTAAGAAATATTGTGGACTTTGGAGCATTTGTTGATATTGGTGTGCATCAAGATGGTCTTGTGCATGTTTCCAAAATGTCCAATAAGTATATTAAACATCCATTGGAAGTGGTTAAAGTAGGTGATGTTGTTGATGTAAGTATTTTGTCAGTAGATGTAGAAAGAGAAAAAATTTCACTCTCAATGAAGGAATAAAATATTTATTTTATTGTGGAAGGGATACCATATGAGATACGAGAAAGAAAAGCAAGTGGAAAAAACTAAAGAAAAAATGAAAGATGTGGCTAAAGATAAGGCAAGGGCAAAAGCAATAAGTGATAAAGCACTTGATTTAGCTATAAAAGAAATGATAAAAGAAGCTGAACTTCAGGAAGCACCTAAGTACAATATGCCAATCGATATCTCACAGGAACAATGGGCAGCACTCCTTACGAACAACGATATTTTTACACAAAAGAATAGAGAATTAGTCGTGACCCTATATTTTATGGGAGGGAGAATGGATGCTGACGATTTTGCTGAAGAAGAAGGCTATTCTTTAACCTATCCTTACAAACAGGTGGCTATGACCCTAGGAAAAAGAATTCAAGAACAATTAAAAATAGAAGTACCAAAAGACGAAGAGGGTAAGCTTTTGTGGTGGCATATATTATTTTTAGGTTACCTAGAGGATAATAAAAATTTCACATGGTATCTAAGACCAGAGCTAAGTGAAGCTATAGAGCTACTGATTGCAGAGGGCAAAATAAAAAGATAAGCTTTTAATGAAATTATCCTATTGAAATTTGATAAGTAGTGTAGTACTATATTTATAATCAAATAAATCAATTCGAATTCTTCGGGGCAGGGTTAAATTCCCGACCGGCGGTGATAGTCCGCGACTGCATAGGTTACTATGCACTGATTTGGTGAAATTCCAAAACCGACAGTATAGTCTGGATGGCAGAAGATGCTAGGTTATTTGCATAAATAAGAGACTTATTTTAGCATGTTAATGGCAACCCATATTAAGAAGAGTGGGTTGCTTTTTTGATGATTAATTTTCCTTACATATGGAATTTACATGAAAATTTTAACTCATAGTATGTAAATTCATCAGTGAGAAATAATATTTAATTAATGAATCAGTTAAATATTTGGATGGTTTCTCTATAAGGAATGATAACATGTATCTAAAGGGAGGATTTATAAAATGCAAAACCAAAAAAAATTATTTAGTACAGTTAATCTTACAAAAATGGCTCTACTTAGTCTAATAGCAGTAATTATCATGCAATATACAGCAATTAAACTGCCAAATATTTTCCCGAGTTTTTTAGAGATTGATTTTAGTGAGGTACCGGCCATAATAGGCATTTTGACAGTACATCCACTAGCAGGAGTGGTCATAGTAGTTATTAAAAACCTACTGAAAGCATTTGTATTTGGAACAAACACTGCTTATGTAGGAGAACTTGCAAATTTAGCGGTGTCATTAGGTTATATATTACCACTTACATTTCTAGCAAAGAAAAATAAAAATATAAAGACGGTGACTTTGGGCATTATTTTAGGTATTGTAGGGATTACGTTAGTTGGAGCACTCATAAACTATTTTGTGATGATACCACTGTATGCACAATTATTTATGCCACTAGAAAAGATTATAGACATGGGACATATGATTAATCCAAATATAGTTGATAAGTTAACACTTGTCCTTTATGCAATTATACCATTTAATATTCTTAAAGGAAGTGTAGTTGCTGTAGTAAGTATTGCCTTGGTTAAATCAATGCAACCAGCTATTAGGTATTTAGCTCATAGAGCATCAAATTAAGTTATATTTAGTGTTTTCATAGAAAGATAAAAAGCATCCTTAACCTTTTCTTAAGATAATATAGAATTCATTTTTTATATTTTGCTTATAGAAAAGGTAAGAGATGCTTTTTTAGTTATACTAATCCATAACAGGGTCTTTTACTTCATAAAAATATCCTTGAGGATGTTTACAAGTTGGACATAGGTTAGGAGCAGCTGGGCCATAATGGACATGCCCACAGTGTAAACATTTCCAGTACACTTTTTCTTCTTTTTGATATAAAGTCTCATTTTTTAGAGCGTCTGCTAATGTCATGAACCGATTTTCATGATGCTTTTCAATCTCTGTAATCATTTTGAAAGTACCAGCAATATCTAAAAAGCCTTCTTCCCGTGCTGTTTTCTCAAAACTAGGATATACAGCAGTAAATTCTTCATTTTCTCCTGCTGCAGCATAAAGCAAATTTTCATGGGTTTTATAAAAGCCTATGGGATATTCTGTTGAAACTGGAATAGCACCATTTTGTAAATCATTACATAAGTATTCAAAGAATAGTTTAGCATGAGCGTATTCATTATCAGCAGTTTCTATAAAAATGTCATGAAGATATCGATAGCCTTCCTTATAAGCAGTTTTTGCATAAAAGGTATAGCGGTTTCTAGCTTGTGATTCACCTGCAAAGGCTTTCATAAGGTTAAGCAAGGTTTGTGATCCTTTAAGTCTTTCCATTAGATTTCTCCTTTCTAAATTCTAAAGGTATTATTTACATGCACTTAAGAAAATATGCATAAAGACAATTGGGCAGGCAATATTTATAATGAAAGTGTTGCAGTTTTTTAGCTAGTGCATTAGAATGATTGAGGATAAGGTATATCGGAGGGAACTTATATGATGACATATGTTAGCAAGAGTGAACAAGAAACCTATGATATGGGTTATAAGCTTGCACAAAAGGCAAAAATAGGAGAAATATATTGTCTAATAGGTGATTTAGGCGTTGGTAAGACAATATTTTCAAAAGGGTTTGCCAAAGGACTAGGAATAGAGGAGCCAATAACCAGCCCAACTTTTACAATTATACAGGAGTATGAGGGAGATATACCCCTTTATCATTTTGATATGTATCGTATAGATGATCCTAGTGAACTTGAGATGATTGGTTATGAAGATTACTTTTTTGGATGTGGCGTATGTCTGGTAGAGTGGGCGAATAAGGTAGAAGAAGTGATTCCAAAGCAAGCGATTTGGATTTTTATTGATAAAGACTTAGAAAAAGATTTTGAGTATAGAAGCATCAAGATAAGGCGGTGATAAGATGAATATATTAGCAATTGATGCATCAGGCATAGCAGGAAGTGTTGCTTATATGAAGGATAATAAGCTGATTGGAGAATATTATATATGCCATAAGCTTACGCATTCAGAAACCATTATGCCTATGCTAGAAAACTTAAAAAGTATTATAGGTTTGCAGCTTGAAACATTAGATGCTATAGCATCAACAAGCGGACCAGGGTCCTTTACTGGGCTTAGAATCGGAGTTACTACTGCTAAGGCTATGGGACTTGCTCTTGGTGTGCCAGTTGTAGGCATACCTACGTTAGATGTACTTGCTCACAATATAACATTTTTTGATGGGTTGATATGTCCTATTATGGATGCTAGAAGAAATCAAGTTTATACTGCTATTTATAAAGAAGGTCAAGGAAATATAAAAAGAGTTAGTGACTATATGGCAATTGACATATTAGAATTTATAACGAAATTAGCTGAGTATAAAGAAAATATTGTGTTTTTGGGTGATGGCACATGGCAGTATCAAAATACTTTAAAGGAACATTTAGGAGATAGAGCTCAGTTTGCACCAAGCTATTTGAATCTTCAAAGAGCAAGTACACTTGCACAGATAGCATGTACTGAGTATGATAAAGGCAACGCTGTAGATGCTTCTTTATTTATACCAATGTATCTTAGAAAATCACAGGCAGAAAGGGAACGTGAGGAAAGAGAAAAAAATGATGATTAGAAAAATGACAAATGAAGACATCCATTGGGTATTTAAAATTGAAGAAGAAAGTTTTAGTATTCCTTGGTCGATAAGTTCATTTGAAAAAGAGCTTCTCAATGAGGTTACTTATTATATTGTAGCAGAAATTGATGGAAAAATAGTAGGGTATATGGGAATGTGGAACATCTTAGGTGAAGGACAAATAACCAATATTGCCGTAGCTACAGAACACAGAGGAAAAGGCATAGGAAAGGCTCTTTTAAGACATATATTAGATTATGCAAAGCAAATAAACATTAAGAGGCTGTTTTTAGAAGTTAGAGAGTCTAATCTAATAGCTAGAAAACTTTATGAAAATCATGGTTTTTATGCTATAGCAAGAAGAAAAACATATTATAGAAAACCAATAGAAGATGCAATCGTTATGATGACAGAATTAGTACCTGAATAATTCTGTCTTATTGTAGTGCCATTTTATTACATATAAGTTACTATTAAATGACAAAATGAGTCACAATAGTAACTAATTAACATAAATATGCTATACTAAGTAATCAAAGTATAGCATTCATATTTTATGTGTTTTGCACTATAAAATGTGAATAACATATTGGAAATAAGAAGAGATAGTCTATTATAGAATTAAATTGAAAGGATATAAGAACATGAGTAGAAAAATGAAATCTATGCTCTGTGCAATGATTTTACTTGTCACAAGCATAAGTACATATGGTCAAGAGTTAGGACAGACAGTAAATAGTGCTAACAATATTGAAATACAAAAGACAAATGGGATAATAGGTGAAGAAAATGATCCTTGGGGCGATCCTTTTGAGGAAACGGACTATCATATTCCTACAGATACAGATCAGCCAAATCAAGGTGGCTCAAGTCAGACGGATCAAGGGAATACGAGCCAGACAGATCAAGGGAATTCAAATGATGAAAACTTAGTTAATAAAGAGTTGTTATTAAAACTAAATGTGGCAAAAGCTTGGGCGAATGGCATTGAATATCCACTTAGTGCACCGCCTAAAGTGATTAAAGGAAGAACCTACTTGCCTCTTCGCTTTACGATCGATGTACTTGTTGAAGGGGTTGTTGATTGGAATAAGGATACCAATACAGCAACTATTACTAAAGGAAATACTGTAGTAGTGATTCAAGTAGGTAATAAAGAAGTATCTGTTAATGGACAAAAGGTAATTATTGAAACCCCAGCTATTATGGAAAATGGGTTCACTTATTTACCTGTTCGGGTGATTGCCGATCTTTTTGGTATTCAGACTGAATATGATGAAAAAGAGAAAAGTATTAAGTTAATTCAAACTTTATCTGGGGATGGACCTTCTCATGGAACAATGAATAAACTGCCAATAGCAGAATTTTCTTTTAGTCAAGACGAGTATATTGCGGGTCAAACTGTAGTGAGTCTTGATACAAGCTATGATGAAGATGGCGATCAGATAGTTGAGAGAGAGTGGATGATTAACAATAATCCAAAGTTAAAAACAAGTAAGTTGGAATCTATATTTAAAACACCAACTGCAGGATTATATAATGTATCATTAAGAGTAAAAGATTCAAAAGGTGCTTGGAGTGAGTGGTATGCAAAAGAACTATTAATAAATCCAAATGAAAAACCAGTTGTGACAAGCTTAGAAACCTCCAAAGATGCTTATGCAGGTGGTGAAGAAATTGCTTTTACTTATACATATGAAAACGAAGAATGGGAATCAATCAAAGCTGAACGTTGGACTTATAGACATATTGATGAACCTGAAAGTAAAGTGGTGGTAGATAAACCTAAATTTATATTTGATGAAGGACAGTACATAGTAACCTTACAGTTAGAAGATGCTTATGGCAATTTAGGCGATAAAAAAGAAATTGAAGTTAACATAACGAGCGAATCGAGAGTTTCTGAGTACGAATATAGATTTAAAAATGGTACTATTGGAGATGTGATTGATAATTTTAAAAACTATAATTATCAGCAGTATAAAGAGATCATGCCAACGACCACAATTATGGGTGACGGGACATTGATTATGAGTGATTCTCCAGAAATGGTAAAAGCAAAGGGCATTTTATATAGAGAAACTGCTGAAGGTGCTGGGCGACTTATGCTCCATCATATTAATGATTTTACATCTGAAGAAAATACCATAGAAAGCAAAAGACTTATTCTTGTTGCTGAAAATACAACAGATAAACCAGTTTCTCTAGTCATTAAGAATAAATCCATTAAAGGACCATCAAGCGATGTGCTTTTTGTAGGGCAACAAGCTTTATATGATTATTTTAAAGGTGGTCAAAGAGACGAATATGAACTTAAACCTGGTGAAAAGATATATATTCATGATTCTATTAGTAAAAGGTGGAACAGAGGAGATTGTATATCAGGGAAAATGGACTTTTATACAACAGGGAAAGTGACTTTTACAGTTGCTGCAGTAGGAAAGGATACACAAATAGGGGATATTGACAAGCTCCCTATCCTAGATCTAGATATTCATCCACGAGGAACTTTTTATACAACAGATATTTATCAGACTGTAGTATTAGAAGATACTGAGCCAGTCAAACTTGTAATAGGAAAAGGAAGTGATGAGTGGCTTATAGGTAAAGATGGTATT
The DNA here is from genome assembly GCA_023410675.1 of Bacillota bacterium. Classification (GTDB taxonomy): domain Bacteria; phylum Bacillota; class Clostridia; order Lachnospirales; family Cellulosilyticaceae; genus JAEYPM01. The sequence goes on from JAEYPM010000017.1 coordinate 74,029, forward strand.
ACAGGAGAAGAAAGGCTTAATAGAGGAAATTTTGGAGTAACTTATCATATTAAAGTAACAGCAAAAGAAGATACGGGAGTCATCCTTAATCCAAGAGGTGGCATATTTAGAGGTGCTATTAGATGGAATGAAACATTATCTTACTTAACGCCAGCTAAAGGCTATTTTTCAGGGAATAGTAGTAAAGCAGTAATGCTCGGGGTTATTAAAAAAGGAGAAACAAAAGTTTTTGAATATGTACTGCCAAATGGTTCAGCAGCTCCTGTTTTAATTGGATTCATTCCAGAAAATACTTGGGAAAAATAAAAAGTATTTTATTGTTAAAAAACGTAACATTTTGTAAATCATACGAGCTCTCCTGAATATAGTAGTAGAGGGGGGAGTGATATGAATCAAAAAAGAGAACTCAGCTGGCATGAACTAAAAACTTCATATAAACCTTCCGATTTCTCCTTTAGCACGACAAGTGAGCTTGTGGGGAGCGAAGGGATAATTGGGCAAGAGAGTGCCATAGAGACATTTGAATTTGGACTAAAGTTAAATGCAACAGGATATAACATTTTTGTTTGTAGTGATGAAGAAAAAGATAAGCTGAGCTACATCACCCATTTGCTACAAAAAGAGGCAAAATCTAAACCGAACCCACTTGATTTATGTTATATCCATAATTTTAATAAACCCGATCAACCACAGCTAGTTGGTCTTCGGGCTGGAGATGGTAAAAGATATAAGGATGATATGGATGAATTTATTCTATTTCTTATAAATGAACTACCAGAAAAATTACAAGACCATACTGCATTAAAAAAAAAGAAAGCTATTTATACGCAGTTTGATAGCAAAAAGGAAGAATACATTCTAAAACTTAATCAAGTAGCAGACCAAAAAGGATTTCTTATGGATGTGGTTAATGAAGGAATTGTTTTCTTACCTAAAGGGAAAAGTAAAGAAGCACTGAGTAAAAATGAATATGAACTCTTAAGTGAAACTGAGAAAAAAAGTGTTGCTCTTAATTTGGAAGAATTATATCATTTGGCAGATAATATTTTGGAAGAACTGCATGAGCTAGAAAAGCTTTATGTAGGGTATTTGGAAGATATTAATGGAGAAATAGCTTTAGAAGCAATAGGCTATATGATCAAACATTTAAAAGAAAAATATAAGCCTTATTCTAAGATACAGCGGCAACTAGATGATATCTGTGAAGATATTTTAAAAAACATCTCCATGTTCGTGAGCGAGAAAGAAGATGGTGCTACATCAAGTCTTAAAGATATTATTCCATGGGCAAAAGAAAAAGAAATAGAAAAATTAGTAAAAAAGTACGGCGTCAATCTGTTAGTGGATAATAGTACCCTTAAGCATGCACCTATTGTAATTGGGGATAATTTATCAAAATCTGAACTTGTTGGAAGGATAACATTAGACAGTGAGGCAAATGTAATCTATAGTGATTTTATGAGTATTAAGCCAGGTTTGTTCCACTATGCTACAGGAGGATGGCTCATTGTCTTTGCTAAAGACTTATTTGATAATAAAGGTTCATGGGACGCCCTAAAAAAAGTATTAAAAACAGAGTGTATTAATATAGATAATATGGAAGAGTCAACTTTAGCGAGTTATATAAGTATTAAGCCACAGAAGCTAAAGGCACATGTAAAAGTTATTTTACTAGGCACCGAAGAAGTCTATAATATTTTATTGCAACATGATAAAGATTTTAAGGATTTATTTAAGGTAAAGGTTGAGTTTGAAGAAGAGACAGATAACAACAATGAGAATATCTATAAGCTTGCATCAATGATTAAAGCAGTTTGTGAAAAGGAAAAGCTAAAACCAGTAAGTATAGAAGGAATTTTAAAGATAGCAGAATATGGAAGTCGGTTAACTGAAGACCCTAAAAAATTAACTTCAAATACCCAAGTACTTTGTGACTTAGTACGAGAAGCAAATATATATGCTGACTCATGTATAGAAGAAAAGGATATTACAAAGGCAATTTCTCAAAGACAACTATCAAAAATTAGATTAGAAAGAAAAATTGATCAAAAGATTCAAAATCAGACTTATCTAATAGACACAGAAGGTAAAAAAGTTGGTCAAATCAATGGATTAGCCATATATGATTTAGGAGATAATTCTTTTGGAAAACCTATACGGATTACGATAACGACTTATAAAGGACTTACAGGTATTATAGATATCGAGAAAGAAGCTGCATTAAGTGGCAATATACACACAAAAGGAATTCACATCATTACTGGTTTTTTAGGTTATCATTTTGCCCAAAATCGAACCCTTTCTTTAAGTGCTCGAATTTGTTTTGAGCAAAGCTACTCAGAAGTAGATGGAGATAGTGCATCAAGTGCGGAGTTATATGGCATTTTATCAAGTCTATCGGATATCCCAATTAAGCAAAATATAGCAGTAACAGGTTCAGTCAACCAATTTGGACAAATTCAACCTGTGGGTGGAATAAATGAGAAAATTGAAGGATTTTATAGAACCTGTAAGCAAAAAGGGCTTAAAGGGAATGAAGGCGTGCTGATTCCTTATCAAAACAAAGAACAACTCATGTTAGCTGATGAGGTTATAGAGGCAGTTAAAAATGGGCAATTTCATATCTATGTTGTTTCATGTGTGCAAGAGGGGATAGAAATAATGACAGATCGGACCTACGAAGAATTAGAAAAAAGAGTTATTGAAAAGCTTGATAGCTTTAATCAGATAGATATAAAGAAATAGTGTTAAGAAATTTTTATAATAAGAAGGTTTCCTATTCGTTGTAGGGAATCTTTTTATTTTAAAATATACAAATATAGCATTTAAACAAAATATACAATATGATATAATGATAACAATCATTCGTTAGCATAAATGGTTATAAATTTGCGAAATATTACAAAAATATTGTATATTATGACGAAGAATATTCTCGTCCTAAGGAGGTGCATTATGGATTACTTTACCCCCTTTGACAAAAACAACTTACTTGAAATACTAGGGCATCTTATATCGGATATTCATGCTATTATAGTCATTGCAGATAAAGATAGACGAATCACATATATAAATAAAAATGCCTCAGTAGTCATAGGCGATATATCAAAGAATATAGGTGGAAACCTATACGATTTTTTAGGTATAGATAGTTCAGATAGTGATTTAATTAACAAAATTGAATATTTTCTAAAAAGGGATAATAAATTTGAAACCATTACATGTATGACCAATGCAAATAAGGAGACTATTTATTTAGATCATACCATTTCACTAATAAAGTATAAGGAGAACATCAATTATTATTTAGCTATTTCTAAGGATATAACCCATACGTATACCCTTAAACAGCAAGTTTATCGGGCCAATTATTTTGATAGTTTAACCGACTTACCCAATCAAAGAACGTTCTTAGAAACGATTAACACATATAAAGATATTGCAAAGCAAGAAAACATTAGATTTAATATTATTCTCATTGATATTAGTAAAGTGAGTGCGATTAATAACAGATATGGTTTTGTAGTTGGTGATTATGTGATACAGGAAGTTGGCCATAGAATCAGAAAAGTGTTAGACTTTTCTGATGTACTTGCAAAGTTTAAGGATGATATATTTGCAGTCTTACATGCTCAGCTCACAGATACTGAAGAATCAGCCATGCTTTTAGATTCTTTGACAAAAGAGTTAAAATATCCAATAAAAATAAATCAAAATGAGATATATGTTGATTTTAGAGCTGGAATAGTAACTTACCCTGACAATGAAAGCATAGAAGAAACGCTTATTGATAAAGCTCAAATAGCTTTAACTAAAGCTAAATTTAGTAATCAACATATCAAGTATATGTTTTATACACCTGAAATAGAAAATGAAGTGAGACAGCAAATTAAAATGGAAGCAAAGATGTATAAAGCTTTAGAGAATGACGAGTTTGATGTATATTATCAACCTTTTTTGGACATTGATACGAATACAATAGTTGGCATGGAAGCATTACTTAGAAAAATAAATAGTAATGGTGATATTGAACTTCCAGGTACATTTATTCCAGTACTTGAGCAGATGAAGTTAATGGACAAGGTTGGATTGATTGTTATTGAAAAAGTGTGCATACAGATTAGAAAATGGATAGATGCAGGATTTAAAATTGTTCCTGTAGCAATTAATCTATCACCTGTACAGTTTGAAAATTCAAACTTGCCACAGAATATTATGACGATATTAAAGAAACATAATATATCTCCACAAAATATTATTTTAGAAATAACAGAAAATGTTCTTATTCAAGATATAAATCTTACACAAGATATTTTAAACAGATTAAACGAATATGGCTTTTCTATTGCATTAGATGATTTTGGCACAGGATATTCTTCTATAGGATATCTAAAGCAGTTTAAATTTGACCATCTAAAAATAGATATATCATTTATTCGTGGGATATTAAAAAATAAGCAAGATAAAAATATTGTTAAGGCGATTATAGCTATTGCGAAGTCATTCAAATTAAAGACCATAGCAGAAGGAATTGAACAAGAAGAACAGCTAAAAGTTGTGCTTAGCTTGGGTTGTGAAATGGGACAAGGCTATTTATGGGATAAGCCTATTCCAGCAAAGCTAATAGAGGAAAAATATATACTACTCACAAAGTAAATGATTTTGTGGGTAGTATATATTAATCTTATCTTGATAAAAAAGATAGAGTTGTGTTACACTAAGTACCAGGATATATTGTATGAACGTGTTTCAAACTTACAATAATATAGAAGGAGTTATTTGTGAATGGATAATTTGGAAGAAAAGACATTAACTCAGCTTAGACAAATAGCTAAGGAGGCAGGCATTAAAGGGATTAATAAACTCCGAAAAAACGAACTAGTTAAAGAAATTTTAAGATTAAATAACACATCTTCTCAAGACACCTCAAATTCTTTAGAACAATCTAGTCAATCAAACCCATCCTTTACTTCTCAGTCATATGAACAAGATCCTATTATAAGTTCTGATGAAAATGAATATATAGAGGAAGACAAAGCTTCCTTAGAGCGTGAAACAAAGCAAGAGCGTATGAATGGTGCAGGCATTTTAGAAATAATGCCAGATGGTTATGGCTTTCTTAGATCTCAAAATTTCATGCGTGGAGAAAATGATATTTATCTTTCTATTTCTCAAATTAGACGATTTAATCTAAAAACAGGGGATTGGATAGAAGGAGATATGCGAAAACCAAAAGAAGGCGAAAAGGCTGGAGCCTTACTTTATGTACATAAAGTAAATGGAGATAGACCCGAAAAAGTCAAATCCCGCCCTAATTTTGAAACGCTTATTCCTGTTTTTCCGCAAGAACGTATTCATCTGGAATATATAAAAGATGTGCTATCGACGCGAATTATTGATATTATTGCTCCTATTGGGAAAGGACAAAGAGGTCTTATTGTAGCACCGCCAAAAGCAGGAAAGACAGTATTAATTAAGCATATTGCCAATGCAATTACACATAATCATAAAGAAATATCGCTCATTGTACTTCTTATAGATGAAAGACCAGAGGAAGTAACAGATATTAGAAGGTCTATACAGGGAAAAGATGTACAAGTCATAGCTTCTACTTTTGATGAGCCACCTGAACATCATAAACAAGTGGTTGAGATGGTGTTAGAGCGTGCGAAAAGAATGGTAGAACAGGGAAAGGATCTTGTAATATTATTAGATAGCATTACACGTATGGCAAGAGCTTATAACCTTACTATTCCGCCAAGTGGAAGAACACTTTCAGGAGGGCTAGATCCTGCGGCACTTCATATGCCTAAAAAGTTTTTTGGTGCAGCAAGAAAGATTGAAAATGGCGGAAGCCTTACAATACTTGGAACAGCTTTGGTAGATACAGGGAGTAAGATGGACGAAGTAATTTTCGAAGAATTTAAAGGAACAGGTAATATGGAACTTGTACTTGACAGAACCTTATCAGAACGAAGAATATTCCCTGCTATTGATATCTACAAATCAGGAACAAGACGAGATGATCTTTTACTGCTGCCAGAAGAGATGACGGTGGCCTATAATATTAGAAAAGAACTAAGTAAAGGAAGTAGTGCAGAAGTAACGGAAAGTCTTATTAACATGATGGTTACTTGTGAGACAAATAAAGAGTTTATAGAAAGAATGAAAAGAAAGTTTTAATCTATTGCACTAAAAAAATATCTATGCTATAATACTAACGTTGTCGTAATGTACTTAAAGATATATATTTAGATAGAAACAATTAAGAAAGAGGTGAATACCTATGAATCAACAAATACAGCCAAAATACGAAGAAGTACAAGTTACCTGTAACTGTGGAAATACTTTTACAACTCGTTCAACAAAAGACAGTATCCATGTAGAAGTATGTTCACAATGTCATCCTTTCTATACAGGCAAACAAAGATCAGCATCAGCGAAGGGTAGAATTGATAAATTTAATAAGAAGTATGACATGAACTAAGATGGAGGAAGGAGTTGAGAAGGTTTTCTCAGCTCTTTTTTGATATAGGATGGTTGTTGTGGCGAGGAGGCGATATGGATGAGCAACGTGAATATAGGCGGACAGGCAGTTATAGAAGGTGTTATGATGAAGGGACGCAAGGTATATGCTGTTTCAGTTAGAAAGCCAGATGGGACTATTGAAACAGATGTAAAAAGTTGTGAAAGCATATTAGATAAAATTAAATTTTTTAGATTACCTATCTTAAGAGGAATCGCAGTATTTGTAGAATCCTTGGTTCTAGGAGTCAAAACGTTGACATATTCTGCAGACTTATATGTTGATGATGAAGAAGTAGAAGAGAGCAAGTTCGAAAAGTGGCTGATGGATAAACTGGGTAAAAATGCAGAAAAAGTAGTGATAGGCTTTACAATATTTGTATCGTTTATATTAGCTATTGGCATTTTTATGTTATTACCCATGCTATTAAGTAGACTTTTCAAAAGTATTTTCCCGAACGCATATGTGCAAAACCTCATAGAGGGGATCATTCGTATTGGCATTTTTTTAGCATATATGAAGCTCGTTACAAAATTAAAAGATATCCAAAGAACTTTTCAGTATCATGGGGCAGAACATAAAACAATCAATTGCCTAGAACAAGATAAAGAGTTAACGATAGAAAATGTAAAAACATGCAGTAGACTTCATAAAAGTTGTGGCACTAGTTTTTTATTTGTTGTTATGATTGTAAGTATTTTAGTATTTAGTTTATTTACAACACAAATTTTATGGTTAAGAGCACTTATACGTATTATTATGGTGCCTGTTGTAGCAGGTATATCTTATGAATTTATTCGATGGGCAAGAAAATCTCCAGATAATAGGATAGCTCATTTATTAAGTATACCAGGCATGTGGCTGCAAGGTAAATTTACAACCAGTGAGCCAGATGACGCACAGATTGAAGTAGCTATAGCTGCGACAAAAGGAGTGCTTCAAAATGATACAAGCAAATAAATTAGACAATATGACGATCTTTGAGATGATTCATGAGGGTGAACAAATTTTGAGGGCATATGATAAACAAGATGCAGCCATAGATTCTAAATTACTTGCAGCACATCTTTTCGGATGCAATATAAGCGATTTAGTGCTTTCAAGAGACGCTTTTGTACCCGATGACATCCGTCAGTCTTATATATATAGTATTGCGAAACGTGCAAAAGGTATGCCTTTGCAATATATTACAAAAGAGCAAGAGTTTATGGGATTATCTTTTTATGTTGATGAACGTGTGCTCATACCAAGACAAGATACAGAAGTCTTGGTTGAGACCATCATTAAACTAGCAAAATCTATGCCATTAAAAAATGTGATTGATATTGGCACTGGGTCTGGATGCATAAGTGTTGCATTGGCATATTATATTAAGGATATAGCGATTACAGCAATAGATATTAGCAAGGCAGCACTTGATGTAGCAAAAGTTAATATATTATCCAATAACATGACAGACCATATTCATTTATTAGAAAGTGATTTGTTAGATAGTTTTAAAGGAGAAGACGATAGCATTGATCTTATCGTATCCAATCCACCTTATATATCTGAAGATGAGTATAAAGGACTTATGATAGAAGTAAGCGATCATGAACCGAGAAATGCTCTCACAGATTATGGTGATGGGCTTAGTTTCTACCATAAAATAGCAAAACAAGCTTATAAGTATTTAAGGTTAGATGGCTATTTAGTCTTTGAAATAGGTTATAATCAAGCAGAGCACGTAAAGTCGATATTACAGCAGCATAAATATAAAAATATCTCTATTATCCAAGATTTATCAAAAAGAGATAGAGTCATTATAGCTCAAAAATCATAATATAGATTTCACGCTTGAAATATTAACTGAAACTAAATATAGAATATACTATAAAATCACGGATATTAAAGTTAAATATAAGAGGTGAAAGGATGTTTCAGCAACTTGAAGAATTGGTTGATAAATATAATAATATATCCCATATGATTAGCTTGCCAGAAGTTATTGCCGATCAAGAAAAGTGGAAAAGGCTAATGAAAGAGCATAGTGACCTTAGAGAGATAGTAGAAAAATATCAGGAATATAAAAAGGTTTTAGAAGATATTGATGAGGCACTTGCTATGCTTGAGGATAATTTAGAGGAAGATTTTAGAGAGCTTGTTAAAGAAGAATTAGCAGAAAATAAAAAGCGTGTACCATCTCTTGAAAATGAGCTGAAAATATTATTACTGCCAAAGGACCCAAACGATGAAAAAAATGTTATCGTAGAAATTAGAGGGGGTGTTGGTGGTGATGAGGCTGCACTATTTGCAGCAGACCTATATAGAATGTATGCTAAATATGCTGAAAGATGCAAATGGAAAACAGAAATTATATCACTGAATGAAAATGGAATAGGTGGCTTTAAGGAAGTTGTTTTTATGATTAAGGGGCAAGGAGCCTATTCAAAACTCAAATATGAGAGTGGTGCACATAGGGTGCAGCGTATTCCGGTTACAGAATCAGGTGGACGTATTCATACTTCAGCAGTAACTGTATCTATTCTTCCAGAAGCAGAAGAAGTTGATATAGAACTGAATATGAATGATGTTAGGGTAGATGTATTTCGTTCTTCAGGAAATGGGGGACAAAGTGTTAATACAACAGATTCAGCCGTACGTGTTACACATATGCCTACAGGGATAGTCATATCTTGCCAGGATGAAAAGTCTCAGCTTAAAAACAAGGACAAAGCATTAAAGGTACTTCGTTCAAAACTTTATGAGATGGAACTAGCAAAGCAACATGAAGAAATGGCAGCAGAAAAGAAAAGTCAAATCGGTAGTGGAGATAGAAGTGAACGTATTCGTACGTACAATTTCCCGCAAGGAAGAGTAACAGATCATAGGGTTGGACTGACACTTCATAGGTTGGATCAAATTTTAGAAGGGGATTTAGAAGAAATTATTTCTACTATTACCACCATTGATCAAACAGAAAAATTAAAACGACTTACAAATGAATAAAGAACTAAGTATATTTATGTTAATGAAGATAGGCTATTGTTTAAAGCCTATCTTTTTTGTTCTTAAATACATCCTTTGTCCATACATTATAGGAAAGGGGAGATGAAGATGAATGAGTTATATTTCAATTTATGGCGTGTCATATGGATTACATTTTTAGCAGAAGGCTTAGGATTAGCAGTAGGAATCGGTGCATTTTATTTATTTAATATAAAAAGTAGGCGTATTATAGGCATGCTATTCGGGGGAACTTCTGGCCTTATGATAGCGGTCATATGTTTTGATGTTCTTAAAGAAGCATTAGTTTATAAAAGAATGGATTTGGTGACCATTGGTATTATCATTGGAATTATTATGGGGCTTTTGTTAGATAATATAGTTAGTCAAATAGAGGAAAACTTTCGCATGAAGCAATCAAGTACACTCAAGATGGCAGTTGCACTAATGATTGGTATTGCCATGCATAATATAGCTGAGGGCTTTGCATTTGGCACCATTGCACTTATAGAGCCCAAAGCTGTTATAAGGTTTGCCCTTATTCTTTCTTTGCACAGTATGCCAGAAGGAGTAGCAATGGCCATTCCTGCAAAGAAAGCTAAAATCAAATTGCATACTATGATAGGTATTGCTTTTATACTTGGAGCAGTAATGAGTATAGGAGCATTGCTTGGTTATATTTTAGGAAGTGTCAGTGAGCATTTTATTACAACCATTATGGGCGTTGCATCAGGCATTATTTTATATATTGTTTGCGAAGAGCTCATTCCCGAATCTAGAAAAATGTGGAATGGAAGAATGACAACAGTTGCAACCATATGTGGGATTGTTTTTGGCATGCTGATTTTGTATTAATGGGAACTCTATTGACAATATTTTATGAAGTGATATAGTTTAATTTATTATTAAGATATTGATTAGAGGGTGAAAAGATGAGCCGATTTAAAATTGTCAGTGAATATAATCCAACAGGAGATCAGCCAGAAGCAGTTAAAGCTTTATCAGAGAGCATATTAAGTAAAAATAAATTTCAAACACTTTTAGGGGTAACAGGATCAGGTAAGACCTTTACGATGGCAAATATTATTGAGAAAGTACAGAAACCTACATTAGTTATGGCACACAATAAGACCTTAGCGGCTCAGTTATATAGTGAATTTAAGGAGTTCTTTCCAGACAATGCAGTAGAATATTTTGTATCATACTATGATTATTATCAGCCTGAAGCCTATGTGCCTCAAAGTGATACCTTTATCGAAAAGGATAGTAGTGTCAATGAAGAAATAGATAAACTAAGACACTCAGCAACAGCATCTTTAGCTGAGCGAAAAGATGTCATTATTGTAGCAAGCGTATCTTGTATTTATGGTCTAGGAGATCCCATTGACTATGAAAACCAAGTTTTATCTTTAAGACCAGGCAGTGGCATGGAAAGAGATGATGTTCTTAGAAAGCTCATTCAAATACAATATACAAGAAATGACATTGACTTTGTTCGGGGAACTTTTAGAGTCAGAGGAGACACAATAGAGATCATTCCTGCCAGTTCTCAAGAAAAAGCTATCCGAATAGAATTTTTTGGAGATGAAATAGAGCGTATTGCAGAAATAGATTCTTTAACAGCTCAAGTACTAGGCTATAGAGAGCATGTATCTATTTTCCCAGCATCACATTATTCGATAGCACCTGATAAGATGGAGCTCGCTATTAATAGAATTGAAGAAGAACTTGTGCTAAGAATAGAAGAATTTAAAAGAGAAGATAAGCTTTTGGAAGCACAAAGAATTATGCAAAGAACAAATTTTGATATAGAGATGCTACGGGAGATGGGATATTGTTCAGGTGTAGAAAATTATTCGAGACATTTATCAGGTAGAGAAGAAGGAAGCACGCCTTTTACACTTTTAGATTATTTTCCAGATGATTTTTTGCTTATAATTGATGAATCCCACATGACAGTACCTCAAGTAAGAGCAATGTATAATGGGGATAGAGCAAGGAAAACAGTACTCGTAGAGTATGGATTTAGATTGCCTTCAGCATTAGATAATAGACCCCTCAAATTTTCAGAGTTTGAAAATAAGATTAATCAGGTTTTGTTTGTTTCAGCAACACCTGCTCAATATGAGCTGGAACACTCATTAGTGATAGCAGAGCAGTTGATACGTCCAACTGGTTTATTAGATCCTATCATAGAAGTACGTCCTGTAAAAGGTCAGATAGACGATTTGCTAGGTGAAATTAATCAAACAGTAGCACGCGGAAGTAAAATACTTGTGACGACACTAACAAAAAGAATGGCAGAAGATTTAACAAACTATCTTAAGGAAATGGGTGTTAGAGTAAAATATCTTCACTCAGACATAGATACATTAGAAAGAATAGAAATTGTTAGAGATTTTAGGCTAGATGTGTTTGATGTTCTTGTGGGCATAAATTTATTAAGAGAAGGATTAGATATTCCAGAAGTAGAACTAATTGCAATTCTTGATGCAGATAAAGAAGGATTTTTGCGCTCAGAAACCTCACTGATCCAAACAATTGGACGTGCTGCAAGAAATGAAAATGGCAAAGTCATTATGTATGCAGATAAAATAACGCCTTCGATGAATGTAGCAATGAGTGAAACGTATAGAAGAAGACAAATACAAGAAGAATACAATGAGGAGCACGGGATTGTTCCAAAGACAATTAAGAAGAAAGTAAGGGATCTTATCATAGCGACTAAAGCTGCTAAAGAGGATAAGGATATGTTTAAGGATAAAGATCCAGAATCGATGTCAGCAAGTGAACTTGAAAAAGCTATGAAGAAGGTGGAAAAAGATATGAAAAAGGCAGCAACAGACCTTAACTTTGAAGAAGCAGCAAGATTAAGAGATATGCTTACAGATCTTAAAAAACTGTATATCTAGAAATGAGTCGAACATATGTTTGACAGTGCAGAATTTTGTGATATAATGAAGAAAGATGTAGCCATTAAGTAAAGAAGGGACTAAAGATGCTGAATAAGATTATTATCAAAGGAGCTAGAGAGCATAACCTAAAAAATATTGATTTAGAACTTGAAAGAGATAAGTTTATTGTTTTTACAGGACTTAGCGGTTCTGGAAAATCATCACTTGCTTTTGATACTATTTATGCAGAGGGACAAAGAAGATATATGGAATCCTTGTCATCTTATGCACGTCAATTTTTAGGTCAAATGGAAAAGCCAGATGTGGATCAGATACTTGGACTTTCACCAGCGATCTCTATTGATCAAAAAACAACAAGTAAAAATCCCCGTTCTACTGTTGGAACAGTGACAGAGATATATGATTATATGCGGTTATTATTTGCAAGAGTAGGCATTGTGCATTGCCCAAAGTGTGGCAAGGAAATAAAAAAGCAAACTGTAGATCAAATAGTGGATGTACTCATGCAACTAGAAGACAGAACAAGGCTTCAACTTTTGGCACCAGTGGTTAAAGCAAGAAAAGGGCAGCATGAAAAAGTATTTGAACATGCTCGAAAACAAGGCTATATTCGTGTGCGGGTTGATGGTGAAATTTACGATTTATCAGAAGAAGAAATTACACTTGAAAAAAATAAAAAACATACAATTGAGATTGTTGTGGACAGGCTAATTATTAAAGAAGGTATAGAAAAACGTCTTACAGACTCCATTGAAACTGTTATGCACTTATCAGGTGGTTTGCTTATTGTAGATGTTATGGGAAAGGAAGAAATTAACTTTAGCCAAAATTTTTCTTGCCCTGACTGTAATATAAGTATAGAAGAAGTTGAACCAAGATTATTTTCTTTCAACAATCCTCAAGGAGCTTGCCCTTCATGTACTGGACTAGGACAAAATCTAGAAATTGATAAGGATTTAGTTATTCCTAATCCTTATTTGACTTTAAGACAAGGAGCTATAGCTGTACCAGGATGGGGGAATATGGCAAATCCTGGGAGCTATGCCTATTCACTTTTTGAAGCCTTGATGAAGCAATATCATTTTGATTGGGATACACCTTTTAATGAATTTAGTGAAGAAATAAAGGATATTATACTGAGTGGCACAAATGGAGAAACCGTAAACTTTTCTTTTAGTGGAGAATACGGCAAAAGAGAGTATAATTATTCCTTTGAAGGGGTGCTAGGCAATACCAAAAGGCGCTATCAGGAAACCAACTCTGAGGCTGCAAGACAAGAATATGAAAACTATATGACAAGTATCCCTTGTACGACCTGTCATGGTGCAAGATTAAAGCCAGAGGCTTTGGCAGTTACTATAGCAGATAAAAATATTTATGAACTCACTAATATGTCTATAGGTGTACTAAAGAATTTCTTTGAGAATATTAACCTAACAGATAGACAGAAAGAAATTGCTCATCAAATATTAAAAGAACTTAAGGCAAGACTTAGTTTTTTGGTGGATGTAGGACTTGATTATCTTACCTTATCACGATCTTCAGGTACCCTATCAGGAGGAGAGTCACAAAGAATACGTTTAGCAACACAAATCGGCTCAGGACTAGTAGGTGTCCTTTATATACTAGATGAACCAAGTATAGGTCTTCATCAAAAGGATAATGACAGATTAATAAAAACCCTCTTAAAACTAAGGGACTTAGGCAATACATTAATCGTAGTAGAACATGATGAAGAGACCATGGGTGCTGCAGACTGGATTGTTGATATTGGACCAGGGGCAGGAGAACATGGAGGAGAGGTTATTGCATCAGGACCATGGGATACTATTTTAGCTTGTGAACATTCAGAGACAGGTGCTTATCTTAGTGGCAGGAAAAAGATCGAAATACCTAATGTAAGAAGAAAGGGAAACGGTCATTTTATTACTATAAAAGGAGCTAGAGAAAATAATCTTAAAAATATAAATGTAAAAATACCTCTAGGAACATTGACTTGTGTTACAGGTGTATCAGGCTCAGGAAAGAGTACATTAATTAACGAAATACTTCTCAAACGATTGGCAAGAGATTTAAATGGTGCAAAGTTAAAACCTGCCCTTCATGACGAAATAGTTGGCATAGAACAACTTGACAAAGTCATTCATATTGATCAATCACCGATAGGAAGAACACCAAGATCCAATCCATCCACCTATACAGGCGTTTTTGATTCGATCCGTGATCTGTTTAGCCAAACCCAAGAAGCTAAAATGAAAGGATACTTAAAAGGAAGATTTAGTTTTAATGTAAAAGGCGGAAGATGTGAAGCATGTCAAGGTGATGGGATGCTTAAGATTGAGATGCACTTTTTACCAGATGTCTATGTTCCATGTGAGGTGTGTAAAGGCAAAAGATATAATAGGGAAACATTAGAAGTAAAATATAAAGATAAATCTATAGCAGATGTTCTTGATATGACAGTAGAAGAGGCACTTAAATTTTTTGAAAATATACCATCCATACAAAGAAAGCTTCAAACGCTACATGATGTTGGTTTATCTTATATCAAATTGGGACAACCATCCACGACATTATCAGGAGGAGAAGCACAAAGAGTAAAGCTTGCTACAGAGCTAAGCAAACGTAGCACAGGAAAAACCATGTATATTTTAGATGAGCCAACTACAGGACTTCATTTCGCCGATGTTCACAAATTAGTAGGTATCTTAGACAGACTTGTAGAAATTGGGAATTCAGTTGTCGTCATTGAGCATAATTTAGACATCATTAAAACAGCAGATTATATCATAGATTTAGGCCCTGAGGGGGGTATAAGAGGTGGAGAAGTTATTGCCTGTGGAACCCCAGAAGAAGTGAGTAAGATACCTACTTCATATACAGGTCAATTTATAAAGAAAGTATTAAAAAATAAATAGTAAATAGTAAAGAGGCCATCAAAAGAAGCGTTCACTTAGGGATTGAAGAAAAACTTAAATGGACAGCTTCAAGCGGGGCAAAAAAGACCAGTCATGTTCAAGCGTAATTGCTTGTAGTGGCTGGTCTCTTGTATTTACCTTTTTGTGGATAATAGTCGACCTTTGCTTATATTAATCGAAATGTTTTGACCACTAGATAATATTTTGTAAGCTTTTTCCCTCCAGCTGTAACTATCTCTATTACAGTTGTAAGTGTCCAAGTACAGCATACTGTAATATCACTTGGATCCAAATTATATTTTTCACCGTCAAGTGTAGTGAGCGTACATTCTTCTGTATCAACTTCTATAAGCATTGTCCTCATATTGTGATTGTCTCCCTTAATTTATTTTACAGCAACTTGTCCATTCATAAGCATAGGCAAGAGCCAGTCACGGAGTTTAGCAAGTTTAAGGTTTTGAACTATTTTATGTGAAATCACTTTGTGCAAGGGTTCAACTATTTCTTTGAATCTCTGTGCAACTTCCTCATTGGGTACAACAATAAGGCTGTCCTTTAAAAATTTAAAATGCCTTGCATAACCATAATTGGACAAATCAATCTTCTGAATTGAATAATAAAAAAGCAATTGGGGCATATTTTTTTTGTTATTTGAAATCAGTATTTGTGTCCCGTCAGCCCCTCGTGCAAAGTCGAAACCTATAAATTTAACTATCCTTGTATGGTCACCAAAAACAATGGCACCATCAGTTGTTGAAATCAATGCTGATTCTTCATCAGTATAACCTGCAATAAAATCAGTGCTTTGGTCAATGACAGGAATTGATCCTTCTAAGAGATATTCAGAGGATTGAATGCGTGTTGTATTAGGTGCTTTGTCAAGTAAATCAGATACTAAACACACTTCCCACCCATTAGGCATCTTTCTATTCAACTTTTCATTCCATACCATTTCCCCACCATTTGAGCGATATGGCTTGCCCTCAGCATTTGGAAAATCAAACTGCACAAACCAATAGTCAAATATAGCTTTAGCCATCTCTTCCAGCTCAGTAATAAGACAGTTGTTATGTACAATTTTTTTATCAATAGCTGATAGAACAGATACAATATTGTTCTGCACGTTTATTTCGGGCATTGGTATTAATATTTCTTCAAAGGTACTTTTATTTAAAATAGGAGTTCTTGTAACTGATGCAATTTGAAAAAGATAATCTTTTTTGGTGGATAGCCAATAATAAACATAATAGGGATTATAACCATCTTTAAAATTAGTTATAGAGTTTATTTGTTGGTTAGTAGCACATGTGTCAATGCATAAGGCTACATTACCCATATCCCAACCGATGCATCCTACCAAAACACTGATACCACTAATCGTATTATTTTTAATACTGGCAAACCCCTTTTCACTTAAACCTCTTTCGGTATAATTGATAATATATCTGTTGTGAAGTTCACTAGGTGTTATAAACATATAGTCTGTTCCATAATTGTCCTGAATAGCAGTCCTTGGTGTTTTTCCTGTTATAACGTCTCCCATTTTTTTAATAGGTGTATCAACAAATAATTGTTTACTCATAATACACCCTCCCTAATTGCTTTTTTATTTCATCTTCTAACACTCTTCCCTCATCAAACATACTTTTAAGCCTTGCTTTAAACCCATTCATCTTTTCACAAAATTCTTCTTGAGTTATCTCAACATACTCTATTTTTACATCAAAATACTGCCCAGCGGAAAATGAAAGTTTCTTGTCTTCTATATCCTTATAATCCACAACAACACAAAGATCCTCTACAGATTTTGCTGAATTGAATGTATCTATAATAGTACTTATTTCGTCTGCACTGAGAACTGTCTTTTGATTTTTTCCATCCTCTTTAATCTTTGTTCCCATTTTGGAGGCATCCATCAATACTACCTTGCCTTCTTTATTTTCACAGTCAATAAAAAGGATGGATACATTAGTGCTTGTGTTTGCAAAAATATTAGATGGCATAGAAATTACACCCCGTAGCATCCTTTCCTTAATGAGATGCTCTCTGATTTTCTTTTGAATACCCGAACCAGCAGTTAAAAAACCGGTAGGCACAACAACCGCTGCCTTACCCATCTTTTCATCCAGAGAATAAATTATGTGTTGCAAAAACATCAGGTAAATTGCCATACTACTTTTATCTTTGTTTGGAATGTTAGGTACACCTGCAAAAAATCTTTTTTGATACTTTTCTCCGGCCAGAGCGTCACGGCTATCAGAAAAATCCATATTAAATGGAGGATTCGAAACGATGTAATCAAATGTCATTAGTCCATCTTTTCTTTCATTCAAATGTCTTGGATTGAGCAGTGTATCTTCATGCACTACATTTGGCAGGGAATGAACAAGGTTATTTAAAATCAAGTTCAATCTCAGGAACTCATTCGACTTCTGAGAAATATCCTGTGTATAGATAGTACAGTTGCTCTCTCCGATTTCATGAGCAAGTGCTAATACCAGTGTGCCGGAACCTGCAGCAGGGTCATATACCGTAACGTTTTGCACCTTATTTGGCACCATAATTTTTGCTATGATGCTTGCAATAGCATGGGGGGTATAATACTCGGCGTATTTACCGAAATCCTTATTATAGTCCTTTATTAAATACTCAAAGATAGTGGCGAAAAAGTCATACTTCTGCGAAAATACTTTGTCAAAGCTACAATTTGCTAGTTTGTCAATGATAGCACGGCAGAAGTTGTCCTTCTTCTCCTGTTCAATAACATACTGTGAAAGTGCGTCAAATAGACGAATTTTTGACTGTCCGCCTGTCTGTACAGAAAAAATCTCTATATTAAAGTTTGCTATATCAATAAGAGTATCATCAAATAACTTGTGGAAATCATCTTGATTCTTTCGGTTAAACAGATAAGATATATAATGGTTCTTTTTCAGCTTTGCAGTTGATCCACCAAAATCCATAAGCATTAATTCATAATCATCTTCTGACATTTCCACCATAGCAGCTTCCACTTCGGCAGTTGTCATATTTGAAAATTGGGGAACTACCTGTCTCGCCTCATATATAAATTTGTCATTAAGAAATTTGTAAAGAAAAACTTCTGTAATAATTTTATACTCGCTGCTGGCATTACCAAGGCCAAAATTTGTACATATAGCCTTAAGATCGTCAATCATATTTTTTGTTTGTATTGTTATATCTGACATTTGCATTAGCTTGCCCAGTTCCTTTCACTAAAATATTCGTTTGAAATACAAGTACCGACATACCTAATCTGAGAAGCTGTAACTGGTACTCCACTTGCATTTAGCTCTTGTTTTATTAACGGAAACATATCCTGCAGAAAATAGGGCTCGTTATTCAAAAGCCTTTGATTAGCAAGAATGCGTTCATCAATTTTATGTTTAAGTGACAACAGTACCTTGTGAAGTACTGGATCTGAGGCAATCGGTGGTGGTGTCTCTTTTAACCGTTTGTGCGTCCTCATAAACTTAGGGTCATTTTCATATTTTGCCGTAAGCATTTGGTCTTGAAGGTTTCGCTGCTCAGCTGCTTTTCTGATTCGGTCAAGTTCGGTAATGTTTGCTGTCATTTCATCTGCATTAAGTTCTTCTATATTTTTTTTACTTAGCAGCCTTTGCAACTCTTCAAGCAATGTAACATACTCTGGGTCTTTGGGGTCAAGGTTGCGCTGCATCTCTCGGCGCGTTCGTTCAAGGCTGTCTCTGAATTTATCTGCAATAACCAACTCACTCTCAGAAACCTTTTTGAACTGAAAATCAATCTCGTCTAATGCCATATTGAGTATGGCGCTCATATCTTCAGCATTTTGGAGGTTTTGTTTTAGATTTATAAGGTTAATCCGGTTATTAACCTCATTGTATAGAGCGCTAATATTGTTCAAGTCGAATTTATCAGATAACTCTTCGTAATCAAACAGCTTGGCTATATTGTAAAGTTCCTTATAAGATTCCAATGCATGGCGTAGTTCAAGCAAGGCTCCTTTATCATCAAGAGCGGATATCTGCTGTGAAAATACCTCCGCATTGGTAGTATCAAAAAGAAACAGTTTTTCTGCAATTTCCTTCAAATCGTTTTCTATCTCTTCTGACGTTTTAAAGATATTATCGTACTGTTTAAACTCATCACCTAATTCTGCTTGTAACTCATCAAAATAAGCCTTGTTTGTCTTATCAAACTCAGCACGGATATCAGCAAAATCAACAACATATCCATAGCGAAATTTCTGATAAGGGCGGTTTACACGGGTTAGCGCCTGCAGGAGAGAGTGGTCTTTGATAACACGTCCGAGGTATAGCTTTTTCAAGCGTGGCGCGTCAAAGCCAGTTAATAGCATATTGTAAACAATGAGAAAATCAATTTTCCCCTTTTTAAAGTCATTTCTGTTTTGCTTACGGGTTTCCTTATCATCCTCATCATGGAGAATAAGTGCTGAGGAAAATCTAGACTTCTTCATCTCATCAAAAACAGCTCGCGCCTGTTCAGATGAGTCACATACAATCATACCACCTATAGTTTTATCATTCATTGCTATCCGGCTCTTAGCAAAGTCTTCAGCAATGTATTCTACAAGTGCTGATACATATTTGGGATGAGCATACAACTCCTTTTTTGAAATAGATCCCTTAACGGTTTCAATTTCATCTAATGTTGACTGTAATCTCTTTCTGTAGGTTGTTGCTATGCCCTCTCGGATAAGTTTTAGGGTATAGCCGTCCGCAATAGAACGGTTATAGTAGTATTTATGGATATATGCCCCAAAGACATCTTTAGAATCATATCCTTTACCCTTAAGAGGCATACCTGTTACTTCATCGTATATTGTACCTATTAAAGGAGTTCCAGTAAGAGCAATCATTACAGCGTTGCGGTCAGAAGCCATAAGATTGGACAAGAAAGAGCCTGTAGGTTTATAGCTTCGGTGTGCTTCATCAAGAAAATATATTCTCTGCACATTTACATTATAATCAGATGCTTTTGCGATAGATTCTTTAGAGAATTTCTGTATGTTTAAAACAGTAATCGTATCTCGTCCGGTATTATTAGAAGTACCAGTTGCTTTGATGTTAGCAATAAAATCTTCTTTGGAATTGACTTCTTCAACATACAGTCCTCGGGCACGGAACTCATCTGCTGCCTGAGTAAGCAAATCAAGTCTATCCACCACAAAATAGAACTTGGCTATTATGCCTTGTCTCTGATAGTAATCTTTCAAATAACGTACATTGTAATATGCCAAAGCAGTTTTTCCGCTACCCTGTGTATGCCAGATAATACCATGCTTTATATTCAAATTAAGCTTTTGCTCAATTGCTTTTGTTGCAAAAAGCTGAGGATAGCGCATTAAATGCTTTTCAAGTGTTGTGATACCATCATCATCGGTTTTCTCTACATAAGCAATAGCGTATTTTAAAATCATCATAATACGACCATGTGAAAACAGGGATGTTATAATCCTGTTGGTCGGTGAAACAGGGGAAAGATTGGTTGCATATTCCGGTGTATGCTTTATGGTTACCAGGTTTGTATCTTTCAATATGTAGCTTTCTTTCTTCTCATCTATAGGATCTATTTTACTGAAAATAGCTTCATCTTCTTCCCTAAAATGACTAAAGAAAAGCTTCTTATAACTACTAGCAGCATAAAAAGCGCCCTCTAATGGCACAACTTCGTTATCGTCATATTCGCTGTTATTAGAAAATACCATAAGCTGTGTGATATTCACAAAACGTTTGAATTTCTTATTACTAAACCGACTATTAATACGAATGTATTCTGCTTGGATACCATCTTTATTGTTTGGTTTTTTAACCTCTAAAAAGGCAAGGGGCATTCCATTAATCAAAACAGTAATATCAGGACGGAATTCATCACTGCCATTTTTATATGTAAGTTCAGTAACAATTTGATAAGTGTTGCCAATACCATTAGAAGTTTCAAAATCTATGAATTTCAATCCTTTATATCCTGAGAGGAGCATGGCATAAAAAGCCTTGCCAAGGTCATCGGCAGCCAAAACGATTTTTATTTCCTCTATAATTTTATCAACATCAGAAGCTGAAAGATTTGTTCTGTTAATACGATTTAAAGATTCACGAAAAATATCGACAAAAATATTAGTATCTTCATCGATTACACCATGATAATTCTTTAGCGAAACATACTCATACTTCAACCTCGTAAAATGAACTAACGCAGGGATTTTCACGCGTGAATTCTCATTATGAGTAATATTCATGGCGCACAACCTCCTCCCAAAATATTATTTCTCGTCAATCGTATCTGACACCAATTCCATAATATCCTCAAAACCGACATTCAGTGCAGTGCATACTTTAATAAGAACATCCATACTAACATTTTCATTCTTAGAAAGTTTTGCAATCGACGATGGACTAATGCCCGCAGCCGCTTGTAAATCTTTCTTCTTCATATCGCGATCTATCAACAATTTCCAGAGCCTCTTATAGCTGACGGCCATCTTGGTCACCTCTTCACAAATAATAATATCCATTATAACACATATTCTTCAATTGTACCATGATATCTTTGCGTTCTCGAAGAATTTATATAGTTTTGACATCTAAAAGGCTTTCGGACAAAAAAGTCGAAAAGTCCAAAGTATTAAGTCTCCCAAACTAAATACCACTTTCGCTCAAATTTGAGCAAAAGCATAAACATTACAGCCGTCTTTACCGGAAAATAGACGGGCTGTTTTTTTATTTTAGGGGTTCGAATCAATAGAATTCTTCGCTTATAGATGAGGAAGAAAAAATATTTTTAGAAAATCCTCAACTAATGTGTTCTACCAAGGCTATAAGGTGAGAGGAAAAATAATCCCCATTAGCTTCCAAGTTAGAAATTTAATGAGGTATTTAGCTAAGGGGTTAATAATTTCGGCTATTAGCAGAGGAAAGCAATTCACAGAAATATTTGTTCCGGTACTCAAACTGCAGGCTTGTGTCTTGTGGATGACGAGAGGAAATTACCTTAAATAATACTCTTTGGATTTGCCTTTCTTATGCACTACAAAAGAAAGCATAGTTTTCTCTCACTGCTCCTTGACAACTGAATATCCCGAAATGCAAGAGATACTTCAAGCAGAATATGCCATGACGATAATTCCGAGCGTATTCCTTGAAAGATAACGAGGTTGTGTCATACAAGGCAAACCCTCTGGAACCGTAGCGTTTCGGGTCATATATAAAAGGCAAGGAGGTGAAGTAACTGAAACCACAATATGATAACTTGCCACAGATACTCAAAAGTAAGCCACAGTTTTGCTGTTGGAAATATGAAGAGCGAAGTGGTAGAAAAACCAAAGTTCCCTATAACCCGGTAACAGGAAAAAGGGCAAAACCAAATCAACGTGGTACATTTAAAGATTTTAGTTCGGCGGTAGCTGCTATAAGTGATTATGATGGTATCGGATTTTTGGTGGGTAATGACATATGTGTTATCGACTTAGATGATTGCTTTGATAGTGGTGGTAAGCTTAAGCCTGTTACCCAAAATGTTGTAGAGGCTTTTAGTGGTTGCTATATGGAACACAGTCCATCTGAAAAAGGGCTTCATATTTTCTTTAAGGCCACAGGCTATGACTTCGACAAAGCAAAATACTATGTCAACAACAGAAAGCTAGGAGTTGAGATCTATGTATCAGGGGCAACAAACCGATTTGTTACCGTAACGGGAAATATGTTTGCAGATGGTGATATAGCGGAGAAATCGTATGAATTACAGATGATACTAGACAAGTATATGCTACGTCCTACCCCTGTGAAGCAACTTCTGGATACAGAAAGTCAATCCTATCTGTCTGACAAGTCTGTTATTGAGAAGGCATTAAAATCGGCAAACAGAGAAAGGTTCAAAGCATTATGGCAGGGAGATACATCTGGCTATGCTTCTGCCAGTGAAGCTGATTTGGCACTTTGCGGTATGCTGGCATTTTGGTGTGGCAGGGATATTGGACAGATGGACAGACTATTCCGGCAGAGCGGCCTAATGCGAGATAAATGGAATAGACCACAGTCCAGCAGTACTTATGGAATGATAACCATTGAAAAAGCAATCGCAAATGCTACTGAAATATATAAACCAGGTGGTAAGCGTTCATCAGCTACAGAAGATTTTGGTGAATGTTCTCTTACTGGCTTTAAGCCTGAGAGTAACGATCGCTACCCTTGGACGGATATTGGGGCAAGCAGGCTGTTTGCTGATTATTATAAAACTTTTGCCCGCTTTGTTCCCGAAAGGAAAATGTGGTTTTGCTATGAGAATGGCATTTGGATTCCTGATGTCGGTAATCTAAAAGTGATGGAAATGTGTAAATCATTGGCTAACCAACTGCTAACCTATGCTTTGACTATTCAGGATGAACATCAAAGAAAAGCATACATTGACTATTGCCGAAAGTGGCAGTCAAGAAGATACAGGGAAACGGTGCTTAAGGATGCACAGAGCGTATATCCCATATCAATGGCTGATTTTGACCAAGGCCCGCTTATGCTCAATTGTGCCAATGGAACATTGTTTTTAATGTCTATGGATTTTCGTCCCCACAACAGCGAGGACAGACTCACAAAGATATCTGGCGTTAAATATGACCCAGAAGCAAAAAGCGAGCGATGGGATAGATTTATTCATGAGATTATGAGCGGAGATGAGGAAAAGGCAAAATTCCTCCAAAAAGCCTTTGGCTACAGTATCAGCGGAGACACTCGGTATGAATGCCTGTTTGTTCTCTATG
>JAEYPM010000105.1 GCA_023410675.1 Bacillota bacterium
GGGGCCCAAAGTCGGTGACCGAATCGTAAGATAGGAGCCGCCTAAGGCAAAACCAATGACTGGGGTGAAGTCGTAACAAGGTAGCCGTATCGGAAGGTGCGGCTGGATCACCTCCTTTCTAAGGAAAATGCATTTAAAGTTATATTATTTATGGAGGAATTCCCGAGTGGCCAAAGGGGGCAGACTGTAAATCTGTTGCTGATAGCTTCGAAGGTTCGAATCCTTCTTCCTCCATTTATAATTTGCCCAGATAGCTCAGTCGGTAGAGCAGAGGACTGAAAATCCTCGTGTCGCTGGTTCGATTCCGGCTCTGGGCATTAAAAAACAAGCACTATGTCGATTTTTCACATTGAGTGCTTGTTTTTATTTACTCATTTTTTAACTGTGACAAAGAGACATCATGTAATCAACTATGTTATGGCTCTTCACAAAGTCACTATAAAGAATATATCGACTATTATTCTCATCATACCACACATTATTATCATTTCGTTTTTTTTCATAAGCTCGAATAAAATAATCTTCCTTTAAAATAAAACAGTTTTCTTTAGTAGCTTTTTCTTTTAGATCCTTTGAAATAAAAGAAGCGATACTTTTATGAATCAGCTGATTTTGACTTGGAATATAAAAGTAATCTTTTATTGGATGAAGATACTTTTTTAAGCATAATTTAGATGGAGTAATAGATACAATACATTCATTTTTATCCTTTTCTAAAAGTATAGTTATAGGGTCTTTAATAAAATTATATGAACATATTATTGGATTATCTAATACAAGTGTATATTGGGTTCTAGTTAGTGAGTAATCTGTCTTTATATCTAATATCTGAGAGCTTAGTTTCTTAAACAATATATATATTTGAAATCCACATAAAAATAGCATGAGTTCATCTAAATTATGTGCTAATATAAGATCTTTATAGTTAGAATTGTTATCTCTTTGATACGCATTATAAAGTTTAACAACATCTTTCCCTGCTAGACTTACTTTCCTTTTATAAGTGAGACATTTTTCAAGCTCATGTTTGTTTTTATAACTAAGAAGCCCCAATTTACTTATATCAGAAAATTTGAGTTTCTTGTATATGGTATTATTTAAATCATGATAAGATAATCTATAAGTAAGAAAGGGTATATCGAATTTGTTTCCACCATACGTATATATTTTCTCAAAATTTGAAGCAAAGCTTAAAAACTCAGATAAAATATTACATTCCTCACTTAGTGTATGAGCAAACCATTGAATAAGCTTAAAATCCTCTTCATGACGATAAATAATACCAATACAAATAATACTATCCTTATATTTAGAAAGCCCAGTCGTTTCAATATCCACTATACATACATTTTGGCTCATATTAAATAAGCTCTTTGTAAGGATTTTTTCTCTTTTCTCCATGAATTATTTCTCCATGTATTTTTCCATATCTAAAATTTTTTCTAAACTAAGATCTAAGTTTAACTCATTGCTTAACTTTTTATATTGGCTATATACTTGATGATTAAATACTGCATCATCTTTTTTTATGGCCTTTAATAATATATTCTTAGGGGTATGTTCCATATCAATAAATTCCATAACATTTACCTTATAACCTAAAGTTTCTAATAAAGTAGCTCTTAAACCATCAGTAATAAGGGCGGCTATTCTTTCTTTTAAAATGCCATGTTTTAGTATAGGGTTTAAAGTTTCGCTATCTATTTGCATATAACACTCATGGTGACAACAAGGAACTGCTAATATAGCTTTTGTATTCCAAGATATTCCTTTAGCAATAGCAATATCCGTAGCGGTATTACAAGCATGAAGGGAAACGACTATATCAATCTTTTTATCCGTAATATATTGGCCTATATCGCCAACTTGAAAGTTAAGATTGGTGTATCCTAAACGCCTGCTTAAGTCATTACAAAACTCAATTACATCTTTTTTTAAATCTAATCCTACTATATCAACATCAATATTAAGGATATGATGAAGATAGTGATACATGGCAAAAGTTAAGTAAGACTTTCCGCATCCAAAATCAATGATATGAATAGGTCTATGATCTATAGTGCCTTTTAGGTCATTTATAACAGACTGAATAATCTCTAAATACTTGTTGATTTGCTTGTATTTATCATATTTACTTGGTTTTATGGTCCCATCATGAGCCATAATGCCAAGCTCTACTAGAAATGATTCTGAAGCTTTGTTATCAAGTAAATACTTTTTTTGTTTATTATGAGATAACTGGGGCGACTTCTTTTTACTCGGTGGATTTTTCTTAATATGAGATTCACCCTTTTTATTGAAAAGTAGTTGATAATCTTGAGTAGATGTAAAAATTTGAAGTTGCTTAAACATAGAGCAGTGTTCTTCTATATATCCTTCTATTTTGCTTTTCTCAACATTATAATGGTACTCTTTATTCTCTTTTAAAAGAGAGAATTGTATATAAAGGATCTCTTTAATCAGGATAGGTCTTGCAGTTATCTTAGTTACAGAACCTGCTCTTGGATTACTCCATACGGCATATATAAATTCTGCCTCATTTATACGCTCACTAATAAAAGGTATTATGTTATGTGTCATAGGTATTACACCTTTCTTTTTTATATAAAAGTATGATCTTTATTTATTCTTTCTCATACTTCTATAATATACTATGAAAACAATACCTAATCAATCATAGATATGGTATAATTTTACTGTATGAGGAGGTGACATAGCTTGCTTGAAGCTGATTATAATACACTTAATATGCATCAAAAACAAGTTGTTCAAACATTAGATAAAAACTTGCTTGTACTAGCTCCAGCTGGAACAGGTAAAACCAAAGTAATTGCTATGAGAACAGCTTACCTTATTGATAAAGGGATAGATCCAAAACAAATACTTTGTTTAACTTTTACGAATAAAGCAGCAAGAGAAATGGAAGATAGGGTCTATAATTATATAAAAGGAAATCATCAAGATATAACTATTAAGACTTTTCATTCTTTTTGTTATCATATAATTTGCTGTGAAAAAAAGTATTCTCATTTTACATTTCCTTGTACAATCATTGATGAATCAGATATGGAAGAGATTATCCGCCAAATTATAGTTGAAGTTGTTCCAAAAGATTTAGTAGCTAAGATTAGTGTAAAGCAAGTGCTTACGCATATAGAAAATATTAAAAAACATAGTTTAAACTTTGAGGTAGATGAAAGATATAATTATGAGAAAATTGTCAGTCATTATCACACAAAGGAACTTAGTTATAGTTATAACAGATTGTCTCAAGAAATATTAACATATTTCTTAAATATCTTCACAGTTTATCAAAGCTATCTAAAAGAAAATAATATTATAGATTTTACAGATCTTATTGTAGAAGTCCATTATCTTGTAGATCAAGAAGATATTCTTAATAGATGGAACGCAAAATATAGTTATCTACAAATAGATGAGATGCAAGATACGAGTATCCGTGAGTACAGTATCATTAAAAAATTGGGGCAAGGCAACAATATGAGCATGTTTGGAGATTTTAACCAAACAATATATGAATGGAGAGGGTCTAAACCTAAATTAATCACTGAAGATTTTAAAAAGGCATTTGAGGCTAATGAAATATATTTAAATATTAATTATAGAAGTACGCAAATGCTTCTAGAGGCTGCAAATGAATTTATTAATACCACAAACTTAAAACCAATAAATTGTATGCCAATCGGTGTAGAACTTGGAGAAAAAATTAGTATTCTAAAGGGAAAGAGTGATACGCATGAACTTGAGTTAATAGCTCACTCTATTTCTGAGAGTAGAAAAAATAAGGAGAGTATCGCTGTTCTTACGCGAACGAATACTTTTGCTAAAAAAGTATGTGAACACTTAATAAAAAATGGAATTGAATGCATTCAAGTGGAAGATATTAAGTTATTTAGAAGAAAAGAAATTAAAGATATTCTTGCTTATTTTGCTTATGCAATTAATCCTAGAAATACCAATGCACTTCAAAAAATATGCTTACATCCTTATATTAATATGGATATATGGTTACTTAAAAATCTAAATAGTACCAAAGACATTTATATGTATTTACATGATTGGTTTAATAATTATGCTGTTGATTCATACACTCCGTTATTTAAAGCCTTTTCAGATAATAATGTTATTGTATTGGATGTCGAAAGTACAGGTCTTAATACAGTAAGTGATGATATTATTCAAATTGCAGCCATAAAGTATGGTAAGCGTGGTGTTTTAGACCAGCTAGATATACTTGTTAAACCTACAAAAGAAGTGGGGGATAGCTTCTATGTTCATGGCTTTTCAGATGATCAGTTGTCTAAAGAAGGATTAGATCCTAAGGAGGCTTTGAAAATTCTTCTGGATTTCGTTCAAGATAGCGTTATTGTAGGCCACAATATTAATTATGATATGCAAATTATAAATAGTTCACTAGAAAGATATGACTACTTACCCATAAAACATGCTTGTATTTATGATACCTTAGACCTAGCCTATAAAGTATATCCGAACTTAGAAAATCATAAATTAATCACTTTGTCTGAATTAATCAAGACTAAAACAGCTCCATCGCACAATGCAATGAATGATATTCTAGCAACCTCAGAAATACTTACACATTTTATTGAGCGAATAAAACAAAAGGATGCCGAGAGACTTCAAAAAATTGAAGAAATTTATAGTTATATACAAGAATACAAAGAAAAGATTATGACTGTTACACACTATATCCAGTCTCATTCAACTATAGAATCCATTGCTTATATTATGAATGAACTAGGCTTTAAAAATTATTATACAGCAAGTCAAATTACATCAATCAGGCAAATGTATAGAATAGCTGATAAGTTATATCATTCAAATCTATCTATTCATGATAATATCATTCAATTACTTGAATTTGCATCGTTACATTATAGTGAACTTGAGCAAAGTGATTTATTTAAAAATAAGATTCCTGTTATTACAATCCATCAATCTAAAGGTTTAGAATTTGATATTGTATATATTAGTGGATGTTCACAAAATATATTTCCTTCTAAAAGAAGTGAAGGTGAGGGAAAATTATCTGAAGAGTTAAGGTTATTTTATGTTGCTATGACAAGAGCAAAAACGAAACTATATGTTACTTGTGATGACTCAAAAGGTGAAAGTATTCTCGTAAAGTCAATAGGGGAAAATTATAAAAGCTATATGCAAATAGAATAACATAAGATATAATGAAATATAATTCGTCAAAAAAAGACATATGAGGAGGAAGCCATGTACCATCAAAGTCAAGATTTTCAAGATAAAGATTTTGTTATGATAGAAATGCAAAGGCAAAAAAGTATCGCACTTGTGGCACATGATAATAGAAAAAGTGATTTAGTAGAATGGGTAAAAGTAAATAAAGAAATTTTATCAAAACATTTCTTATGTGGTACAGGGACAACAGCAAGAATATTAGCTGATGCAACAGATTTACCAATTACTGCCTTTAATAGTGGCCCATTAGGTGGCGATCAACAAATAGGTTCTAGAATTGTTGAAGGGCAAATTGACTTTATGATTTTTTTCTGGGATCCATTAGCAGCTCAGCCTCACGATCCAGATGTTAAAGCATTACTGCGTATAGCTGCATTATATGATATTCCTGTTGCAAGTAATCAATCTACGGCAGATTTTCTTATTACTTCACCACTTATGGATCAAAATTATAGTAGGAAAGTCATTGATTATGCAAAAAGATTAAAGATGAGAAGTGAAAAATTTGCAAATAGTCAACCTATGGAATAAAACTTTTGTAGTAGGACTTACATATCCGAATGATTTTTTTATTCAAGATTCAATATACCAGATAAAGTAACTATTTAATATATCTATAAAATCTGAGATGCTAATGCCTGTCCAATCAGTGCTATAAAACATCTCATTTTTTATTCTTTCAAACACTCCCTCACATTCTGAGTTATCAGGCGAGTAACCTTTCTTTGACATAGATCTTGTAAGGCCAGCATTTTGCATTCATTTTATCCAGCCAGACCATCTATAGTTATCCCCTCTATCCCCATGTACTATAGGTTTTTCATTTGAAGACAATTGACTAATCATCTCATCTAAAAGGTTTCAGCACATGCATAGATGAAATGTGCCTTAGGAAAACTCTATACTAAATTTTCCTACAGTAAATTGACACAATCTTATGCACAAATTTAGCATATAATTGTTAGAATAGTATGATATAATTAGAATATACAAGTATAAAAAAGAAGTTTCGTGCTGTACTAAGACATTCTTCTAAGGGGAGGTGATGTAAGCCAAAGGGATAGGGAGTACAGACTCTTAATAAGAAATAGTATATTGAATAACAAAACAGATAATGGTAACAATCAAGTTATAAACATATGTTCGAACAATAAAGGAGTTTTTACCATGTCTGTTAAGGTATCAAAAGCTGAAAATGAGTTAATTATTACATTTGCTTATTCACCTGAGAAAATAAGCAAGGTAAAAAGCATCAAAGGATATAAGTGGGATATTGATAAAAAAGAATGGTCAGTACCATTTAGTTATGAAAATATTGATATCATTAAAAGCTTATTTAAAAATGAGCAATTGGATTTTGATTTTATTAGGAGTAAGCAAGATATAAGGATAATTAGTTTGATGGATGAGCAGTTAAGATTAAAAGGATATAGCTTTAAGACAAGAAAAACTTATATAAAACATATTAAGCGATACTTAAGTTTTATTGATAAGCAATTAGATTTAGCGACTGAGCAGGACATAAAAAGCTATATACTTTTCTTAATGGATGAGCAAAATTCGCATTCATATGCAAATCAAGCAATTAGTTCTATTAAGTTTTTATATAATGATACACTTGAACAAGGACAAATCATTAAATCCATGGCAAGACCCAAAAAAGAGAATAAACTTCCCAATGTACTAAGTTTTGAGGAGGTTAAGAAAATTTTAGGTGCACTTGACAATGAAAAGCATAGGGCTATATTATTTTTAGTTTATTCTTCAGGACTAAGAGTCGGTGAGGTTGTAAGGCTTACACTGCAAGATATAGATAGTAAAAGGATGTTAATTCATGTTGTTCAAGGGAAAGGCAGAAAGGATAGATATACACTTCTATCAGAAATTGCTTTAATGGAACTAAGAAGATATTATAGACTATATAAGCCTGAAAAATGGCTTTTCCCTGGTCAGAATAAGGAAAAATTTCTTACTGAAAGAACAGTAGAAAGAATATTTGAAAAGGCATGTTCACTTGCTAGGGTTCATAAAAAAGTATCTGTGCATACATTACGGCATTCATTTGCAACACATCTTTTAGAGGGGGGAACTGATTTGAGATTTATACAGGAACTTTTAGGACATTCAAGTTCAAAAACTACTGAGATATATACTCATGTTACACAAAAGAACTTATCTAATATACAAAGTCCTTTAGATAAGTTATCAAGCAATAAATTGATATAAATTACTAAGCAAGTAATTGTAATCTAAAGGAGTATTTCCCGACATAAACGTCGGGAATGCCACTAAATTTAAGTATATAGCGGCATAGGTGGCGGGAATATTTAAGTTAACTGAAATCCTCTTGTAGTAAGTGCGTGTCGGAAGTGTATGTCTTTTCAGGAAGCATCAAATTTATATTTGTTTGAAACTATAAACTAACGATTATTTATATACGGGAAAGGAATAAAGTATG
>JAEYPM010000034.1 GCA_023410675.1 Bacillota bacterium
CAAGTCTGGATTTGATAAACGCTGAAGGCATCTAAGCGTGAAGCAAACCTCAAGATAAGACTTCCCATCCAGAAATGGAGTAAGACCCCTTAGAGACTATGAGGTAGATAGGTTGGAGGTGTAAGTGTAGTAATACATGTAGCTGACCAATACTAACGGTTCGAGGGTTTGACCTAATAAAAGTATAAAATACTTTCTTTTAGATATGATTCGGTTGATTGTGTTTAGTTTTGTGTGTATCAATTAATTTGATGGCCTGGTGGTTCAGTTGGTTAGAACGCCGCCCTGTCACGGCGGAGGTCGAGGGTTCGAGTCCCTTCCAGGTCGTTTATGGTCGCTTAGCTCAGCTGGGAGAGCACCTGCCTTACAAGCAGGGGGTCATAGGTTCGAACCCTATAGCGACCATCAAATATGCCGACGTGGCTCAATTGGCAGAGCAGCTGACTTGTAATCAGCAGGTTATCGGTTCGAGTCCGATCGTCGGCTTTATATGGAGGAATTCCCGAGCGGCCAATGGGGGCAGACTGTAAATCTGTTGCGATAGCTTCGAAGGTTCGAATCCTTCTTCCTCCATTTAATTTAATAACGCGGAGTGGAGCAGCTAGGTAGCTCGTCGGGCTCATAACCCGAAGGTCATAGGTTCAAATCCTATCTCCGCAACCATTTTGCCCAGATAGCTCAGTCGGTAGAGCAGAGGACTGAAAATCCTCGTGTCGCTGGTTCGATTCCGGCTCTGGGCATTTAATATGTATTTTTTTGGGTCACTAGCTCAGTTGGCAGAGCACTTGACTTTTAATCAAGTGGTCCCGGGTTCGAATCCCGGGTGTCTCATTGTAAAGGTTCTATAATTAATGTGGATCATTGGTTATAGGGCTTTTTTTATACCATTTTTTAATAGCGATGTGGATAACATTTCATCAAAATTCTAGAAATGTGGATAAAATAAGTATTTCTTGCATCATGAGAATGTATAAACTATAATATACGTAGTATAAAATATTATAGTAATAATTAAGATAATATTATTACATTATAGAATTCACATAGTGTAGGTAAATATTTAAAATGTGAGTTCTATATTATACAAGGGGGTTTAGGGTTGGATTACTGTGACATTGGCAGTGCAAAAATTGCTTATAGATTTTTTGGAAGCGGAGAAAATACACTGGTTGTTGATACATGTTTGGGTTCTTGCAGCGGGGAATGGTGGCATATAGCAGAGACTCTAAGTAAGAAGTACAGAGTACTTGTATTTGATAGATCTGGATATGGAGAGAGTTCTGTTTCTATACTTGAACGTACGCCTAGGAATATTGCTTTAGAGCTTGATAAACTACTCAATTTGATAGGTATAGATAAAGAATTTATCATCATTGGTCATTCTCAAGGGGGATTATATGCTGTAGAGTATGCATACTTATATCCAAATAAAGTTAAAGGGCTTCTTCTTTTAGATCCAGCTACACCATTTGACAATTTATTTAGAGAAAAGCTGACAGCAGATGAATACAAAAGTAGTGGCGTAGATAAAACTATTTCATATAAAACAGGACTTATTTTAACATCATTAGGACTAGGATTTGCTATAAAACCTTTACTAAAAAAAGCACCACCTTTTTACTATTATAGTTTTGATAAAGATGCCAAAGAGTATCTTCTAAAAGCATTAGTTAGAAAAAATACCTATAAAACAGCACTTGTAGAATATGCATTTACACATAATACTGTAGATACTGAGGATATAGTTAAAGCTGTTGATACTACAGCACTACATAATTTGCCAATAAAGATTATTACACATTCAAGTGATTTTTATATTGAAGAGTTAAAGTATTATGGAAATATGGGTGAAGAGACTGCCAAGAAGATAGAATTTCTCTGGCAAGATATTATGAAAAGATACCTTTTTTTGTCAACTAATGCCGAGCATATAACGGCTCCTAACAGTGGCCACTTTATTCACTTGACAGATTTTGAAGTTTTAAAAAGTACTGTTGATAGTTTTTATAAAATATGAAGTTGTTGAAATATCAAGTGGTCTCGGGTTCGAATCCCGGGTGACTCATTGTAAAGGTTCTATAATTGATGGGGATCATTGGTTATGGGGCTTTTTTTATACCCATTTTATTTTGTTATGTGGATAACTTTACCTTCAAAGATTATAAATTTGTGGATAATATAAGACAGATTTAAGAATTATAGGTTATAAATGAGAATACAGATATATAAAAAGATATAAAAAGATATAAAAAGATATAAAGAAGTATAAAGACTATAACATCTGTACATACTATAAATAAAGAAATGAAAGATGGGATAGTATGCATATTGTGATTATGTATAGTTTATGTTTTATTATGGGTATTTCAGTAGGAAAAATTATTAATTATTATAGAAAAATAATAAAATAGTCCAACGAGATTCAATCTATTAAAAGCGTCTTAACAGTTGTTAAGGGGCTTTTTTTATTTTGACTTTTCTTACATTTGCATTTCTGATTGAATTGATTTACTTTTAATAATATACTAACACTATATGTAATGTACAGAGGGATTTCAAAAGGAGCGATATAATGATGAGCTATGTATTTTCTGAAGAACTTTACGAAAAAGAAATGGGTAAACCTAAAGGAAAACATGTTTGGACATTTGGAGATAGAAATAAAACATTTTTTATAACAGTAGGAACAGAAGATTATCCATTGACTTATAATAAAGCAAAAAAAGTAGCTTGTACTGAACTTGAAAAGCTGCGTTATCCAATGTATAAAACAATATATTTACATTCATAAAAGTAGAGTATCCTTTTGCATGTTATTTTTAACTACATATTATCTTTAACTACATATGCACAATATATTGTATTGCAAACAATTAGAAAGGGTGAAGATAGGTGATTTTTTCTTGGGGATTAGGCGGAATTATTTTTCTTTATACAGTGGTATATACGATTAAACGTGGGTCTCAAATCTTTCGTTTCTCCCAATGCAATAAAAACGGGGAAATAAAAACCTTTGAAGGACATATTGTTGAAAAAATTGATGAAGAAAAAAAAGCAATGAAAGGTTTGATGGTCGATGTATGTTGGCCTAAAATTGAGTATATAGTGGAGGGTAAAACAAGGTATTACCAAAGCACTATAAGATATATAAATGCATGCCTTAACGATGTGGTAGAAATAGGATTTTGTGAAAGGACAGAAGAAGCATGGGTAATAAAAGATATACCATTAATGAAAAAAAATCTAATAGTGAAGGTAATAACAATGATGGCAATTTTGACCATGCTTGTGGTGACAGAGGTAATAGTATAAATGGTTTTAGAAAGCTATTAATTTTAATTCTTGTTTTTGTTTTTATATATTACTTTAGAATGTATGTTGTAGATCGTGTCATTATAAGTGGATCAAGTATGGATCCTACTTACTCAAATGAAGATGTAGTGTGGGCAAGAAAATTTAATATTTCAGATCTGAGACGATATAAAATTGTTCTTGCAAAACTACAAAATAAGTTTATTGTAAAGCGTATCATTGGACTACCAAATGAAACAGTACAGATTATTAACGGATATGTATATATTAATGGAGAAATTTTAGAGGATGATTATGGTGATGTAACCCAGGTATACGGTTGTGCGGTCAACGAAGTTAAATTAGGAGAAGATGAATATTTCTTAATGGGAGATAATAGAGACAACAGTATGGATTCTCGTGCATGGGGTGCAGTAAACATTAATAGGATAAAAGGCATTGTTATATTTCAGGTTTTCCCATTTTGGGAGATGGGTTTTGTGGATTAAGGATGAGAAATGATGAAATGAGTATAGGAAATATAGTAGAAAGGAAGAAGGCTTATATGTTTGATTGGTTTAGAGAAGTCTTTGAAGAAGTTGGGGGGATAGACCCCATTCAAGCCAAAAAAGAACGTAAAGAAAAAAAAGAAGAAAAAAAATTAAACATCTTTATTTTTTCTAAGAAAATGAAAATATTATTTATTGTTCTAGGATTGCTCTATATAATAATGGCAGGAAGTACAGTTGCTGCATTAAAAGAAACGGAGGGGGCATTACTTTATATTATTAAGTATATTATGCAGTCAATTATAGCAATGATTGTTATTTTTGCTTTGATCTTTGGAAAGAAAAAAGGAGAGATAGTAGCAGTAATTGGATCATTTATTTTTGCTTTGGGGATGTTTTTATCCATTGTTTTTTCGTGACTAAAGTAATAAGCCTCCTAAGACATTGCCAAGAGCTTGGCAATGTCTTTCAATTGCAGTAAAATACCACAGATATTTTCTGTTTTGTCCACTATAATACTGAAAGGATTAAACCCGATGATTGGATTATATTATGTCATTTTAGCAATTATATCAGCAACAACTTATGTATTTGCTGAAATCTTTAAAGAAAAGAAAAAAAAGGTTGCTACTGCTATTAGTTATATCATCTTATTTATCATTGCCTTACTTTTTGCCTAAATGAAGCTATAAGGAAATGTTAATACTAGAAAAAGAACAAAGGGAAAGAAAAGAATAGAATTGCAAAGTAAAGAAATGAAAGAAATAGTAAAGAAAGAGACAGTAAAGAGAGGAAATAGTGAAGGATGAAAAACAATTATAGTCATCATCAAAAATTTAAGAGAAATATTATTTTTGGAAGCGAAAGGGCTAAAGAATACAATGAGGTATCAGAGGAAATTTTAAAAACATTTCAACAGTGGCTTGATTTTTCAAGAATTGATGTAAAAGAGTTTGATAGACGTATGCAAATAGAACCCCATAAAATAGAAAAAAATACTAATTCAGATGGCTGTATTGAAATAAATGTTTTTGCAGGAGATAAAAAAGTGATCGTACCTCTTATTTTTGACCCAATGGAAGGGGGAACGTTTAATGATTTTATAGTTAATGCCTTATTACTTTTTTCTCATATTGCATCACGTTACGAAAGTAAAAGTTTTGAAAAAGCTGTAAGGAATTTTGCTGATAAAGTGATTGTCGAAAAACAGTGATATTAATAATATAATATCGAATTTAGCAAAAACAAAAAAATGTTTGAAGTAGTTTGTATAAGTTTGAAAACTATTGTAATTCTTATATGTATATAATATAATAAAATAATGCGTAAAGTGTATTGTATTAGCATTACAATATGTATATTAGTTGATAAAGAAATGGGTCAATAAGTGAGGGGAGTGAGAGTATGTCTGATTTTGGTTCAGATGTAAGTAATAATGGTGTAGGTATTATGATGAAGCTACTTGATGCTTTATTAAAGTTAATTGAAAAAATTTTTAATGAGTTTACTCGCAGAATGAGTGCAGAATATAAATTAAAAAAAGCAGAATATAAAATCAGGAAAGGAGAGCTTAAAGAACAAAAAAATAGAAAAAAGATAGAGGGTAAATCAGGGCTTGTAAATCATAAGATTTTACAAAAATCTGGTGTGCCTCTTGCTGTTAGAGGCATTGAAATGGATGATAACGGATTTAAAGAACTTGCAGAACGTTGCAAACGAGAGGGAATTGTTATATCAGGTGTTGAAGATGCAACTAAGAGTACTTCAGATGATAAAAAGTTTTTTGTTATTCAATGTCGACAGAGTGACCTTGAGCGTTTTAATAAATTGGTTGTCTTAATGACGGATGAAAAAAAGATAGATTTAATCAATGAAGAAGTTGAAAAAATAAAGGGCAATACCCAAGAACTTAAAGAAGAACTTAGTGTGCTTAAAGATAAAGGAGAACTTAATCCAGAAGATATTAAGCGTATTAATGTAATTGAAAGAGAAATAAAAGAAAATAATTTGGTTATAAAAGGATTGAATGAAAAAATTCAGGATATTCGTTTGAAACATAGTGAAGAACTTTATCAAGAACAGGCTAAAGCTGTAGTGGAGAAAGCTGTATACGGAAAAACTGTTAGTGGCGTAACGTTAGATGAAGCACTTAACCGTTGGACAAGTAATAAATTAGATAAAGATATTACTTGTTATGTAGTAGATGCTAAAAATCCAAACAATTATATTGTATGTAAAGCTGCAAATGATACATATAAAGATGAAACCTATATTAAAACAAATTATGAGGTTTATAACGGAGGGAAACACGTTTATGCAACTCATGATGGACGCTTTGATAATAGGCCAAAGGGTTATTGGGAAAACGAAAAAGCAGCGATGAAAGAAGCAGGCCAATTTAGTGATTTTGTAATTAAATTCTATTCATTAAAAGAGTTAGAAGCGTATCGTGAAAAATATGAAATGCAGAATGAAACAGAACTTGCACCACTTAATTTAGGCAAAGAAGGTAGAGACTACGATTCAATGATAAAAACCCTTGAAGATAAACTTAATGAAAGTGGAGCAACTTATAAAGATGGCAAAGCTATTGATAAAGATAGCAAAGAACCTGTTACGACCAATGAAAATATGACTGATGAACAAAAAGCAAATATTGCAGAAGCTGCTGTTATTGCAAAGCAGATTCAACATTATCAAGAAATGAAACAGATTGAAACAGAGGTCGCACTTGCAAGATCAAGTGTACTATTAACCCATGAGGGGACAAATGAACATATAATTGCTCAAGAAGCATTTAATAGCATTGAAGATAAATATAATCAAGCCCTTAATAAGGAAAGTGAATTAATGGAAGAAAGAAAGGAAGTTAATGCACTACAAGCAAAAAATGAGATAAATAAAGAACCAGTTATCGATAAAGAACAGGGAGTAGAAAAACCAGATGACAGGAGAGAAGAGAAAGTAACAGAAATTGATAAGGATAAGATGTCAATGGATGAATATACAGGGCAAATTAATACCAATAAACAAACTAATGGTGTGAAAGGTAATGATGTTAAAGATAGAGATGTTACTAAAGATAAAGTCATTCAAACCAGTAAGGGTGACAGATAATTGAATTATGTGATATGGGTGGTAGAAAGGGGTTGAGAATGTGAGGCCAAAAAAACAAAGCAGTATTGAATACATTTTAGCAGTAATCGCTTTGTTTGTGGTTATTTATATTTCAGTGCAAGCCGGAATGGCTTTAAATGATAAGTCAGCTATAGAAGCGACTCAAGGTGCAGTACAAGGAATTGATGGTTTTAACTTATTTTCAGATTGTCTCAGTGCAAGATTATCAAAACCATCTTTTGACATTGTATGGAATGAAAATGTAAAAAAAGCCTTGAGTTGTGGTGCTTTCTTATGGTTTCTTGCGATTGCTTATTGGACTACTTCTAAAAAGAAGTATATATCGGGTAAGGAATATGGTACGGCAGAATGGGGTCAACGTAAAGATATTAGTGACTTGTTTGCTATAAATATAATGAATAAAGAAATCAAGCAAGCAAAGCAAGTGAGAAGATTTATTAGCCGTTTTTTTGCTAAAAGAAAAATTTTTACTACTTGCAAAAAAAATAACAAGGAAATAATGACAATTGAACTAGAAAGACTTGAACAATGGAAAAGTGACAATATGCCGCAAGGTAAAAACTTATCCCGTGAGCAGAAAAAGCACAAAAAAGATGTGTTAAAGCAGTACATAGAACGTAAAAAAGAAATTAAAGGACGTGCAAAAGAACGACTAAAGGAAATTTTGACAGAAGCATGGGGACCTAATAAGATTAAAAGACAATATGAAATTGAATTGGCTGATATTGCTTATAAGTATCAGCAAAAAATAGAAATTACGACAGAAAAACATAGGAAAGAGGAAGAAGCAACTGCAAAAGAGAACTATAAAAAAGCTATAAAGGAATTTTATAGTGGAAAAGGTAAGATTGAAAAAATAAAGAAAAAGTATGAAAACGCAGATGCATTATTTACAAAAACAGAACATATTAGCATATACAATTATGTCTTGAATAACAATACCTTAATTTTAGGTGGTTCAGGATCAGGAAAGACCCGAAGTTTTGTTATGCCGAACATATTACAGGCACATTCCTCTTTTGTTATTACTGACCCGAAAGGTGAGATCTTAGAAAAATCAGGATATTTTCTTGAAAAGGTAAAAGGGTATAAAATCCATGTTTTAAACCTTGATGATAAATCAAAATCAGATGGCTATAATCCTTTTGTATACATTCACCCTGACAGAGAGGGATATGAAGAGCGTGTATTGATGCTCATTGAAGCAATTATTATTAATACAGATGGTGGGGAAAAGAAAGGTGGTTCTGACCCATTTTGGGATAAAGCGGAAAGGTTATTTTTACAAGCAATTTTCTTTTTTACTTGTGATGGCTTTGTTGCTGAAGAACAAAATATGAATACTGTATTGGCTCTTATTGGTATGTTGCAGATTGGAGAGGAAGAAGATAATCGAGATAGTGATCTTGATTATTTTGCAGAAATTTTTGCAGAGCAACATGGAGAAGACCATATTGGTGTTCAACAATATAAAGAGTTTAGAGAAAAAGCAAGTGGAAAGACCGCAAAATCAATTGTTATTTCCGCAGTTGCTCGACTTGCACCTTTTAGAACAAGTGCAGTGAAACGAATTTTTAGCTATGATACAATGCAGCTTGACCGTTTAGGTGAAGAAAAGACAGCTATATTTGTTGTTGTCCCTCCTACGGACACCACATTTAACTTTATAGCAGGTATGTTATTTACGCAGATGTTTCAAGAGCTACAATATTGTGCTACACAGGTCCATAAACACGAAGGACAAAGATTACCTATTCCTGTAAGGTTTATTCTTGATGAATTTGCTAACACCTGCACGATACCACAATTTGTAAAAATACTTGCTTATGCCCGCTCCTTTGGCATTGGTATTGTACCTATTTTGCAATCCCTTGAACAGATTAAAAATATGTATAAGGATGAATGGGGCGTTATCGTTGATAACTGTAATACTTTATTATTCTTAGGTAGTATTACCCACATGGATACATTAGAATATATGTCTAAATTATTAGGTAAGGGAACTTTCGATAAGAGGACAACAGGACGTACAAGAGGGCGTAGTGGTAGCAGCAGTCAAAATTTTGACGTAATTGGCCGAGAGCTTATGGATACAGCAGAAATTAGAAAACTACCTAAAAAAGATTGTTTGCTGATCGTTGGTGGAAAGAATCCATTTTACAGTGAAAAATATGATTATACTGCCCACGAGAACTATAAATATACAAGTGATGCGAATAGGGCATATTCTTATGAATATATACCAGCTGAAATACCTAAGATTGATACGTTATCTAAGGCTAAAAAGCAAATTGACGAAGATGTTCATGA
This sequence comes from Bacillota bacterium, assembly GCA_023410675.1. Lineage (GTDB taxonomy): Bacteria > Bacillota > Clostridia > Lachnospirales > Cellulosilyticaceae > JAEYPM01. The sequence continues at coordinate 9,249 of JAEYPM010000034.1, forward strand.
GAATGATAGCACTAACCAAGAACAAATAGCTGCTCGTGTTAATGAAATTATGGAGCAGATTGATAAAGAATTAGATAAGATTGAAGTTAGTAGCGACCTACAAAGTTTATTAAATCTTCTAGGACAATCGTTAACGAATTTTATTCCAATAAGAGAAGAATTATTAAATACAGATGATGGTTCTGATGAAGATGAAGATGAAGAAGTTTTCTTAGAGCTTCTTAATTTTGATGAAGAAGATAAACGTATAGATGACATGATGTCAAATGTAGAGAACAAGATTAAACAAATAAGTGAAGAAATAGAACATAGTATGAGTGAAAACAAAATAAATATGGAAGTAAAAGATATAGCCAAAATGGTGATTTCTGCAGGAAACAACCTTATACCTATAAGAGAAGAACTTATGAGTATTAATGATGGAGAAGATGATTCAGAAGATGAACTATTTGAATTTGACAGTGATGCAGAGACAGAAAATGTACTAGAAGATGATTTTGGCGATTTAAGTCAAGAAATTAATGAAATTTCAGAGCTATTAAATCTTGATGAACTATAATAATAAAACATAAAATAACAAATAAGAAAGGGTATGGTAAGGGAAATGAAGAACAAGTTAACTTTACGTAACACAAAAAGAGGCACAGTAAGTCAAGGCGTATTAAGTAAGGACACAATAACAAGGATTAAAATGAGGTTATCATCAGTTAGTTATTTTCTTAACAAAAATATGTATGTAATTGCTGGTTTATTTGTTTTCGTTGCTTTAGGGACAATAGGATTAGCTGCTGAACCAGCTTCTGCAGCTTCTTCAGCTACTGCAAACAGCCTTTGGAACACACTTACAGTAACAACTCAAACTTGGGTTACACGTTTAGGTGGGGTTGTTATGTTTGTAGGTGGTATTATGTTTGGTCTAGGTTGGAAAAATGATGATGCAGAACAGAAGTCTCGTGGTATTTCTACTATTATTTCAGGAGCAATCGTTGTAGCAGTTGCTGCAATGGCTGGACAATTTTTTGGCGGTGGCACTGGCACTGGCACTGGTACTGGTACAGGAAACAATTGAAAAAAAAGGACGTGTTGCCAAAAGTAAATTTGGCAGTACGGTCTTTTTTTTTAGAGGAGTTGATGAAATGTGTTAACTGATATGAAAAATTGGTTGATTGGTCTTATGAATTCGGCATTTTTGGGATTTGATGATAGCATGATGTCAGCTGTATCAGTGCTTAAAGATGGATTGCCAAAGTGGGATGAAGTATATGGATTATCTGAAACGTTGCGTTTGTTTTGTTATACAATTATTGCTCTTTGCATGTTAATAGAACTGGCACAAGTTGCAGCTAAAGTAGATATTATGAAATGGGAATATGCACTAAGAGTTGGCGTAAAAACGGCTCTTGCAAAGGTATGTATTGATGAAGCACCAAATTTTTTAAAAGCCTGCTATCATCAAGCACAAGCTTGGATTGATGGTTTATCAGATTTTCAATCTATATTAGGTTCAGAGGTTCTAGGAAAGCTAACTGAAAAGATAACAGAAACAACTGGTTTTGGAGCAATCTTGGGGTTGTTTATAAGTACATTTATTATTGTCTTGGCAATTAAAATTGCTGGACTACTTATACAGTTAGTTGCATATGGACGAATGTTTGAGCTATACGTGTACTTGGTAGTAAGTCCATTACCTTGTGCGTTTATGCCATTGGGAAATGGTGATGGTAGTGGAATAAATAGAATTACAACCAAATTTTTTAAGAATTTTATAGCAGTGTGTTTACAAGGTGTAATGATGGTGATTAGTATTCGTATTTTTGATATAGTGATGGGTGAAGCCATAACGAAGATGATAGATGTAGCATTAAAAGGACAAGATACAAACAGAGTTATATTAGAACTGTGCTTTACTATGCTATTAGGTGCAATAGCTTTAGTACAAGCAGTATCAAAAAGTGGTAGTTGGGCTAAGAATATAATGGATGCTATGTAAAGGAGGGACAAAATGATTGCTGTTAGAATACCAGATGAAATAAGAAAATATAAGGAAAAAATTATTTTTGGATTGAATGCAAGACAGCTTATCGCTACTGTAATTACATTATCTATATGTGGACCTCTTTATTATAGCGGAAGAGGTTATATTGCAGAGGATCTTTTGTCATGGCTAATCATTTTAATTGCAGTACCTCTTATGGGGATTGGCTTTTTTCGTTATAATGGTATGCCTATGGAGAAGTTTACAGTTGCCATTTTTAAGTTTGAATTTTTGTATCCTATGAAACGTAGGTTTAAAATGGATAATGCCTTTAGAAATTGGCAAAATGAAGCAATAAAAGAAGAAAAGAGTAGATCACTAATAGAGCGTATCACGGAAAAAAGAAGAGACTTACAAATAAGTCTTGAACGTGCTGTACTTATTGAAGAAGCAGAGGAACGTGGAGAAATGAATTTTGATGTAGATCAGGCAGACTTAATCACAGTAAGCACAGGTGGTGGAGGTAGTAGCAAAAATCCTAAAGATAAAAAAAATGATAATCAAAAGGGAAAGAAAAAAGACAAGCAAAAGTCTAAGTTACAAATACAGGCTGAATTAATCGAAGAAAAAATAAAAAATGATGCACGATATCTACCTACAAAAAAAGAGATGCTCATTCGTAAAAAGTGGAATTTATATCAAGAAAAAATGCGTAAACAAGAAGTAGTAAAAAAGAAGAATATTACAAAGCAAAAAAACAATAAGATGAAAAAACGCAGAAATGCACAGACAACTATACCAAAAAGTACACAACAAACGATTCCATATATTGCTGATTATGAAGAAGGGATGTTTGAAGTTAAACCTAACAAGTATAGTAAAGTTTATCGTATACATGATATAAATTATCGTATTGCTAAGGAAAGTGAACAAATACAAATTTTTTGTAAGCTCGGAGAATTTCTGAACTATTTTTCTGAAGATATGAATTTTTCATTTTGTATTGATAATCGTATTGTATCTTTGCAAGAACAAGAAAAGCAGATTTTTTATCCACTAAATGGGGACAGTTATGATGTACACCGCAAAGAATATAATAATATTTTACGAAGGCAAATTATAGCAGGTAGAAATGACATTCAAATTGAAAAGTTTGTGACTGTGACAATTGATGCGTCTACACCAATTGAAGCGTTGTTACGTTTTCATAAGATTGATGCAGAAGTTATTAACAATCTAAGGAAAATTGGCAGTAATGGAGAAGTATTATCCACTGAGGAAAGACTTTCTTATTATCATGATAAGTACCGTAAGGGTCGTGAGGGAGAATTAAATATTGATTTTGATTTTATTAAGACACAGGGGATTAGTAGTAAAGATTATATTGCACCAACTTCAATTGAGTTTAAGAAAAATTATTTGAAAATTGAAGATACATATTATCGTGTGATGCATCTTTGTAACCTACCTGCAAGCCTTTCTGATGAATTTATTTTTGAGCTTTATAAAAATGATTTTCCAGTTACCATAACATTAAACATTCAACCAGTGGCACAGGATAAGGGATTACGTATTGTTAAAAGGCAGCTTACAGGTATTGAAAAAGATAAGATCGAAGCAGAAAAAAGAGCAATTAGAGCCGGGTATAGTCCTGAAACAATACAGCATAGTATTAAAGATGCACACGTACAAGCAGAGACACTTTATGATGATATGCTTAATAAAAATCAAAAAATGTTCTTTGTAACAATTACTTGTATGGTTCAGGGCGAAAGTCTTGATGAACTGGTAGAAAATTGCAGAATTATTGAAGGAAAAGCACGAAAATACACATCACAAATGATGACATTGACTTATCAACAAGAAGAAGGATATAAAATAACATTACCTTTTGGGTATACCCCTCAAGATACATGTGTAGAAAGAACACTTACAACAGAAAGCACTTCAATATTTATGCCATTTAGCAATCAAGAATTGTTCCAAAGGGGCGGCTATTATTATGGACTTAATCAAATAAGCCATAATCTCGTTATTGTCAACAGGCTAAAAATGAAAACACCATCAGGTTTTGTGTTAGGTACCTCAGGTAGTGGTAAGTCTTTTGCAACAAAACGTGAAATCCTTAATGTTTTACTTCATGACAGTGATACTGGTTTGTTAATTATTGATCCTGAAAATGAATATGGAGATTTTTGCCGTGCTTTTGGTGGAACGGTTCTCAAAATTAGTGCAGATAGTAATGTATATATTAATCCTATGGATATGACGGAAGATTATGGGCTGGATGAAGATGATACAGAAGATACACCATTATCTGTAAAGAAAGAAAAGGCTATGAAGAAAAAATCTGATTATATCATGTCTATTGTTGAAAGAATGATTAGTACTGGTAGTAATGCAGATACAACGAATATTACGCCTGTTCAAAAAACCATTGTAGACCGTTGTGTATATCGTTGTTATAAAGAATTTTTAGACCATGATTTTGACCCTAATTATTTACCAACACTGGTTGATTTACAAAAAGAACTTGATAAAGAAAAGGAAACACCAGAGGGTAGAGCCGTAGCAGAGGGTGTTGAATATTATACACGTGGTAGTATGGATGTGTTTGCTCACAAGACAAATGTTGATGTAGATCATCGCTTTGTGGTATTTAACGTTCGTGATTTAGGCGATCAGTTAAGACAAATTGCATTAATTATTGTCTTCGATTTTATCTGGAATAGAATGATTGAAAATAAAAATCGTGGCGTAAGAACATATTGCTATTGTGATGAAATACACGTTATGTTCCTATCTTATTACAGTGCAAACTTTTTAAAACAACTCTATAAACGTGGAAGAAAGTATGGTTTATGTATTACAGGAATGACACAAAATGTAGAAGATTTATTACGTTCAGAACAAGCAAGAGGAATGATTGGAAATAGTGATTTTATTATGATGCTTAACCAAAATAGCGAAGATTTAAAGTTGCTTGCAAGTATGCTGAGCATTTCGGAAGCACAGATGAATTTTGTAACAGGGGCAGATGCAGGAAGTGGATTGCTATTTGCGGAAAAGGTTATTGTACCATTTATTGACCGTTTCCCAGCAGATAGCTACCTCTATAAGCTTATGTCTACTAAATTTGGTGAAGAAATGTCCAATGTAGAAATTCAAAGACACATTGAAGCTTTAATCAAAGAAAACATGGAGGAATTCACTAAAGAAAATCAAGAAACATTGATCCAATAAGCTAAGTGTCTTTATGGTGGTCAATACCACATAGACGTACTTAGCAAAAAATAATGAAGAAAGGAGTTGAGAGCGTTGGGATAAATGTAGTAGCAAGCAAAGCACCAAGGCAAGGGACAAGTTTAGGATCGGCACATCAGATGCAACTCGATAAAGAACGATACAATCGTATGAAAAGTAATATCGATATATCAGGCATAAACACAGATTCAATGCGTGATAGAGTAGCAGAAACAAGAGCACGAGAAGCTATGAAACAAGGACAATATACACCTGTACATACGTTTAATAAACCACTTAGAACAGAAGAAGAGAAGTTATTAGAATTAAATATAAAGGAAGTGATTCGTTCCAGAGATAGTGAACGTGGAGGAAAAGCACTTCTTTATAAGCTTATAGATCATCATAATAGTTCAGGACATAGGGATAATGTTCTTTATAATACAGGGCATTTTGTATTAGGACAAGTTGAAAATGTATTTTCTAAGAGTGATGATATGGGAAGCCAAATGGTACCTGGAACAATTATAGCAGGTAAGACAATTTATACAGGGATCAAGGCAGTACAAGGTACAAGTGACTTAGCAATAGCAGCTACAAGAGGAACGGTATCAGCAACAATAAAAGTGACAACAGGAATTGTCGCAACAGGCAAAGGTGTATGGGATGTATCTTTAACAGTAGGTAAAGCAACAGTTACACTTGCAAGAACAGCAGGTTTTGTACATAGTGGCTTTATTCCTTTAGGTCAAGCAAAAGATATGTTGATCCACCAAGTCAATGCAACAGGACTTTTGCACACAGCAACAAGTCAGAAGATTATAAGTGCCGTAAATCAAATAAAAACTGGAGTACAAAATGCAAGAACTGCCATTAATAATGTAAAAACAGCTGTTGTTACTACAGGAAAAAATACTGTACAAGGAGTAAAAACAGCTTATACCATTGTAAGAGGCGTAATTAAAAATCCATTTATGGCTACTGTTATTGCCCATCAAACTTTATTAAAAGCAAATCTTGTTGCGAATCAAATGGCATCAAAAGGTATAAGACTAGCAGCTCGGGGCGTAGTTAAGGGAGGCGTAGCAGCAGTAAAAGTAGGCGTGCCAAAAGCAATAAAAGGAGCAGACTCTTTATCCTCGGGTGTTGTATGGATACTAAAAAGTGCTAATGTTTCAAATGATATGATGATAGAAGGTGCAGCAAATACAATTAAGTTTGTCAAATTAGGCATTAAAACAGGTGCGTTAGGCGTACGAGCCACTGGTTATGTGGTAAAAACATCTGCAAAAGCTACAGTGGGGTTAGCAAAAGGCGTAGTAGGGGGAGTAAAAGGCGTAGTAAAAGTAGCTACCTTTATTCGCAACAATGGATTAAGAGCGGCATGGCAAAGAGCAATGCATAAATTAAGAGTAAAAACGGCTAGAACATTTGCAAAAGTGGGGCATTCTCTAGTTAACTTGGCGATTACTTTGGTAAAAATGGCAGGTAGAAAAATAATTTTACCAATTATTATTGTAGGTATTATTATACCATCAGTAATGAGTTTACTTGCAGCACCTACTGCAGCAGTTGGAAGCATATTTAGTGGTTTGTTTGATAGAAATAACGAGGATAGCACATTTACAGAAGCAGATGTAAGACAATATATTTCTGATCCAGTTAAGGGCATCCCTGGGATGAAAGAAAAGTATATTGCGGATTTATATAAAGGGCTAGAAGGGCAACTTGTAGAGTATGGGGGCAGCTACCATATTATACGTTATAAAACAAATAATGAAGAAAAAGCTATTCAAGCCACATCTCCTGTAATAAATGAAAGCTTTTATACTGTAGACCAATTGACAAATATTATACAGCCGATTTTTAATGCAGTTATTCTAAAAGATTATGACCTTTCGCCAACAGAAAAACAAGCACAAGATCTTGTAAAAGAAATTTTTGATTCATTGTTTCATACGACACACACCACACATACTGAATATTGTGGGCAATCCTTAGAGGATGGAAATGGGACCTTTAATTATCATTCATGTGGAAGGATACATGCACATAGCGATTGTGTAAATCTTGTTAAAGGGACACATAGTGGTTATGTTTGTAATACTTGTTGCAGCATGTATTGTCCAGGACATTATGATATCAAGAAAAAAATAACGACTTATTGTAGTGGATGTAAGTCTGAATGTAGTGGCTATGAATATTGTGGGGGACATGGTGTCTATACATTAACGCTTAATATGGATGGCTTATATGAGCTCCTTTACAGATATTTTGAACAACCAATTGATGAACTAGCGACTAAAACCGACAGGACAAAAGAAGAAGATGAACTACTACAAGAACTTAAAGACAGTTATGATGTTTGCTTGGAAATGATCAAGCAAGTATCATCAGAGTATGGCTCTGGTTTAGGCATATCTGATTTGTCAGGTGTCAAGTGGACAAATGGTTCACGTGAAGGAAATAAAAAGCTTATCGACCTTGCTTTAACACAAGAAGGGCAAGTTGGAGGAGAACCTTATTGGCGGTTTATGAACTTTTCTAGTCGTGTAGAATGGTGTGCTTGTTTTGTTTCATGGTGTATGTACAATGCAGGCGATCCAAATGTAAAATTTGCACATTGTCAAAATCAAGGTATTCCATATTTTAAGAGCGTTGGACGTTGGGCTGCTGGTAATTTTAAAGATCTTGCACCTGGAGATGTTATCTTCTTTGATTGGAAAGCTGACGGAATAGCAGACCATGTAGGTCTTGTAATAGGAACTGATGATAAATTTGTTTATACCATTGAGGGTAACAGTGGTGATGTATGTAGAATAAGACAATATGATTTAGATAGTACAGTAATTGCAGGATATGGCCTAATGAATTGGTAATATAATTTTATTATGGTGATAATGAAAGGGGCTTAATTAATGAAGGGTTTTATTAAGAAACTTATTATTCTTATCTTTACCATATTTTACATAATAAGTTTCAACATGACTACTTTTGCAACAGAAACCACGTTAAAAGATTGTAAGATTAAGTTTTATCTTACAGATAAGACGAATGGTATGTTTACAGACAAAATTACAATTATACTTAAAAACATAGACCTTGACTATGAACTGATATACAAACATAGTATTACAAATACAGAATATAATTTAGGCGTGGGTGGAACTGTAAAACAAGGAACTTACACTATTGATATTCATTATGAAGGTAAGGATCAGTTTATCATTCAAAATGTAGATGGAACCCCAATATCCCCTTTTATTGCTGATGGAACCACACATACACTTAATTGGGTAGTTGTTAAGAATGAAAATGAGGAAAAGATCAATCAAACTGCTAGAACAATGGTTAATAGTGAAACAAGACAAGGTTTTGTAGGTGCGACTGAATATGAAGAAGCAAATGCCTTATTTAATGCTTATTATGATAGTATTTCTATTATGAAAACAGATAGCAAATATGGAAACATTTTAAGAATAATGAAGGGTATGTCAGATATGCAAGCTGAAAAATATGCTAAGACGACAAATAGACCTAAAGAAGAATATTTAAATATGACAGAGTTTGATCAATTTGTATGGTATTCCACCTATATTTTGCCTACTAATATTATTTTATCAGGTGATTATGAAACTTATTTAAGTAGTGTAGAAAATTGGAAATCAGCTGCAGTAGGTGTAGTTTTTGGTTGGTTTAGTGTTCATGGAACCCAAGAAATGACAGATTCGTATCGTGCTCTTATGGAATGGGACTATAACTATTTTACACAAAATGGTGCTGTAATGAATTTTTTTACGGGTAAATCATCATTAGAACATATGGCATTAATTAATTCAGGAAACAATAACATGAATCAAGATAATTTAAGTATAGATAGCAAAGAGGATTTGACACAAAAAGAACAAGAAGAAATGAATGAGATTACGAGTGAATTGGCAAAAGAGACAGAACAAGAAAATAAAGAAATGGAGAAAGGTATTTGGGATGATACCATCAATGGTCTGAAAGATAATGTCCTATCAATTACACTATTTTTTATTTTTCTAGCTGGATCAATTGGTTTAGGTATCTATCGTAAAAGTAAAGCGATAGATGATGATGAGTCGTGAAAAAACCGATTTTTTCTTTTTATAGTAGAATGGATACTATGGCTTAAGCCTAGTAATAGCCAAAAGTAAGGAGCAAAAGAAAAATGGATAATAATGAACAAAATGAGCTTTTTTCCCTTAGTACAAACTTATGGCTTATTGTAAAGCGAGATATTGAGACAAAAATAATAACAGGTGAATATGAAGCAGGAAAAAAGATCCCAACAATTGTTGAACTCGTTGAACAATACCATATAGGAAAAACCACTGCACAAAAAGTTATTAATGCACTTAACGATGAAGGAACAATTATTAAAAAAGTTGGGATAGGCTGTTTTGTCAAGCCTTTTGTAAAAGAAAAGCTTTTGGCACAGCACAAAAAAGAGATTGAAAAGAAAATCGAAAACTTTGTAATAGAATCATTATTTTTGGGAATTAGCAAAGAATATGTTACGCAACTGATTGATAAAGTATGGAATAGTGAGACAATGAAAGAGAAAAATTTATCCGTCTAAATAAAAGACGGATTTTTCTTAAGTATAAAAAGGAGTGCTTTTTATGGGGTATAAACTATGTATGGCAGAAAAGCCAAGTGTTGCAAAAGATATTGCCAGCGTAATTGGAGCTAATAAAAAAGAAACAGGATATTTTATTGGCAATGGATATATAGTGACATGGGCAGTAGGACACCTTGTTGGACTTGCGGAACCAGAAGCTTATGGATTTGTAAAACAAGAAGACATGTATAATAATGACGATGATAAGGTAAAGGCATATGAAGAATTACCACTTTTACCAGAATACTTTAAACTCATTGTATTAGAATCTACAAAAGATCAATTTAAAATTGTTAAAGAACTGATGCATCGCCCGGATGTGGATTATATTATAGATTGTGGTGATATGGGACCAGAAGGGCATATTTTACAATGGTTTATTCGTGAAAAAGCAGGCAATACAAAAACTGTAAAGAGATTTTGTGCTACATCCATGACAGATGAAGCCATTAAGGAAGCTATGAACAACTTACGGGATGTAGAAGAATTTATGCCTATTATTCGTGGGGAATTTTGCAAGAAAAAGCAAGACTGGATATTGGGAATGAGTCTATCACGTGCATTAAGCATTAAACATCATGCAGGCATTAATGTGGGGCGTGTACAATCTCCAACATTAGGATTTGTGGTAAAAAGATACCTTGAAGTGATGAATTTCAAACAGACTAATTATTACACCATGGATGTTAGTATATTAGAAGGAAAGGGTTTTCACGTTTTTTGGAATAAAGACACCGATAACATTTTCTCTAATGATATTAAAACAAGTGATGGACGTGTATTAAGTAAAGATGAAGTTGATGCCAAGTGTGCTGAGATTAAAGAGAGTGGAAAGGGAATAATTACTGATTTAACTGTAGCGAAAAAAGCGTCAGATCGTCCACAACTTTATGATATTACTGAATTACAAAGAGAGGCTAACCGAAAATATGGCTATACAGCAGCAGTTACCCTAGCTACTGCACAAGCTTTATACGAGACACAAAAGGTATTAACCTATCCAAGAACTGACAGCCGCTATATTACCCATGACTTAGTCCCCTATATGGAAGAACGTGTAAAGATGATAGGAACCATTGACAAATACAAGAATGTTGCAAAAGACCTTATCTCAAAAGGGCTTAATATTGATAAAAAGATTGTTGATGATTGTAAAGTAACAGATCATCATGCCATTATTCCCACTGAAAAGATCAATGGTTTTAGTCTTGCAGAGATGAAGCCTACAAATGAAGAAAGACAAAAAGGTGTAACTGTTGAAACCATGAACAATGTTCTTACGCTTGTTCTTACACGTGTTCTTGTAGCCTTCTCTAGTGCTTTTAAGTATGAGCAGACTGATATTACAGTAACGCTTACTAATGGTATGAAATTTTCAGCAAAGGGAAAGAAACCGCTACATATGGGCTGGAAAGAAGTACAGCAGATATTAAGTGGTAAAGAGGAAACGAGTAATGATGGTGATGATGAGCAAACTTTCCCTGAAGTTATAAAAGGGCAGACTGTAAGCGTTGGAGATTGTAAAGTAGTTTTGAGTAAAACAACACCACCCAAATTGCATACAGAAGCAACATTACTGACAGCGATGGAAAATGCAGGACAGTATATTGAAAATGGCACGATTTTGAAAGGAAAAGGTATAGGCACACAGGCAACAAGAGCAGAAATTATTAAGAAGTTATATGATACGGGAGTTGTAGAAACAGAATTAATAGGAAAAACACCTTATATCAAGCCTACTAAAAAAGGAATAAATATTATACAAATTTTACCACCTGACCTTTATAGTCCGAAAATTACTGCAGATTGGGAAACAAAAATTGCAGAGATTGTTGAAGGTAAAAATAATGAAGCCAATGTCATTGAGGAATTTCAAGCATATATTAAAGATAAAACGAAGCAAATAAAGTCTATGAATGTGCAAATTTCCTTTGCAAAAGAAAAAGAAGTCTTTGGACAATGCCCATGGTGTGGAAAGCCAGTATACCAATATAAAGCAAAAAATGATAAAGGGAAAGTAACAGAAACACGCTATTATTGTTCTGAAAAATGTGATTGGAATTTACGTACAAATGATAATATCTTTACTACAAGATTAAAACGTAATCTTACAGATGCAGAAGCTAAAAAATTTATTGCTAAAAAATTCATTAGACTGGATTGTTTTACTCAAAAAGATGGTACTAAATATAAAGGAGAATTTACTTTTGAGGAAAATGTCATAAATGACAAAAGATATTGCAATGTAAAATGTCAGCCAATAAAACAAACAACAAAGAAAGAAGATAAATGATTACCTAGTTAAGAGGTACATTATATTATATTAAGTGCTGATTATTCTCATAATTATTAAATTTATTGATTTTTTAGTAAAATAAGAATATAATTATTTAAACAGTATATTGTATTGGCAATACGATACACTACATTTTTTTGATACATATTTTTTACAGTGAGTATGAAAGGGGAATTTTAATGCCATTATTAGAAAAAAATTATAGAGTAGCAGCTACTGCAGAACTGGAACGCAATGCAAAAGCACTTGAAGAAAGAGATAAGATAGAACAAAATAAGCCTGAATTTATGAAGGATACAGCAGAATTCCAAAATAATGTCAACTTTGCAGAGCGATTAAATCTTATCAATCATATCCAAGCAGAGGCTTATAGAGAACGTGCAGTAAAACTATTGAAAGAACAAAATAATTATGAGCGTTTACAGAAGACTGAAATCAGAGGGGACATTGTCGATGACTTTGAGAATTCAAGGGAACGTGCAGATAGGTATCAAGATATGGATAAATATAAAGAAAAGATTGCACAAGAGAGAGCAAAAAATAATGAGGAAAAACAAGGACAAGACAATAGTAGGGGAAGATCTACAAAATCAAATGAATCGATGGAGCATGCACGATAAGAAATAGATGCAAAATGAACATAATAGTATTTCTGAAGAAAGGAAAGAAGCAAAGGTGGATGAAACTTCAAAAAATACAGCTAATTTTTTTAATGAAAAAAGTATTCAGACATTTTCTCTGAAAGATGAACTGAATAAACAATTTAATAATGGAATAAGGCAGGTATTTAATAGTGAGGAGATAAGAAATTGGTTGTTAGCAAGCGGCAAACTGATTCATAATAAGTTTAGTTTTAAAAATGCCATGCTAATATGGTTGCAAAAGCCCGAAGCAACTCATCTTATGGGTTATGAACAATGGAAGGAATGTGGACGCAATGTTGAACAAGGGGCAAGAGGTGCAAAAATATTTATCCCTATTACGGCGTATGAAAAATATAAAGGGGGATTATATGATGCCATTAAAAACACTCTTAAAGCACAGTTATTAAAAAATCCATCTTCAGAACAAGAAAGTTATCATTTAGGAATAAGTAGTCTTGAGTTTACTATGAATAGAGAAAATAAGCGTATAGGCATTAAGATAAATGGGAAACAACGAAATGTTTTTGGTTCTGATCAAGAAGGAAAACGTTATATGGATCGTTTTGTTGTTGATAAAGCAATAGTAGGTTATAATGTGGGTACAGTCTTTGATATTAAAGATGTCATAGTACCTGAATATTTATGGTCAAGAAGTGGTCATGAGGCAGACGAAATAGCACCTGATGAAAAAGGAAATATTGTTAAGAATCGACGTGGTGAAGAGCGCATTTTTAATACACCAGAAAGACAAGCTCGTTTTAAAGCACATCTGGATAGGAAGATAGATTTAACTGATCTTAAAAAAATGCAAAAATTATTTGATGCTTGCGTTGCTGTAAGTGTAAAAAAGGGTGTACCTGTAATTCTTGCTGATAAAGAAATAGATAGCCTATTAGAGGAGGAAAAAGGTTACTTTTCTATTGATTCAAGTAATGAAAATCCTAATGGAAAGATTGTCATTGATAAAGACCTTGAAATTTTAGAAAAATGTGCGGCACTCCTTCATGCAATAAGTACTGCTGGATTACATATAAATCTTGATTTTCTTATAAACCCTATAGTTGAAGATAAAATTGCACAAGAAATTCACAAAATACAAGCAGAAGCAATTGCTTTTTCAGTAGCGAGTAATTATGGCATTGAGACGAATACAAGTAGCTTTAAATATCTTGCTGAATATGCCAATGATTTTGAATTGACAGATGTAGAAAAAGTATTAGGTGTGATTTATAAAGAAGCACAAACATTAGCAAAAGATATTAAAGAAGAACTTGATATAATGGCGTTACAACCTGACCTTACAGAAAAACCTAAAGAATTGCTCGACAAAGAAACACTTATTGCATTATCTGAAAAAGGTATCCGTTGTGCTATGGAAGAAGGGAATAAGGTCCACGAAGCACTGAAGGAGTTGCCAAGCCTTATTAAACAAAGTGAAAACAACCCAGAACTCATGGACATATTAAAATATCAAAAAGAAAATTTAGAAATTAGAGAAGCAGACCTTTCAGCACTGCTTGACTGTATAGAATTAATGAATACAACGGATAGCAGAGATATGCAGGAATCAATGATAGATACGATTCATTGCATAGTAAATCGTCTTAATGACTATAACAAAGGGTTTGAAGGACTTTCTGATATGTATATTGTGATAGCAGGATCACAAGATAAAGAAGATTTGAAGGTTAATTTTAGTAAAGATCCACAAAAAACACTTGAATTAATGAAAAAAGATTATCCTGAACTTGCGAAACTTTCAAGTATTCAATTAGAGTACATTGCAAAAAGTAAATTTATTGCACGCCAATTTGCAAAACTATTACGTGATAAACCACAGGTATTTGTTGATAAGGTCATTGAAAGAGCTAATCTTTTACAAAAAGTCGCTGCAAAAAATGGAACTTTTGTTGAAGTCAATTCATGTGAACAATGGACAGATAAACCTTTTTTTGAAAAAGGAACACTTTGCAGTCCTAAGATTGCAGATAAAATTTTTATAGAGTGCGAAAAACAGGTGAGAGGTTTTCGTGCGGAAGCAAAAAAGAAAGATGGATATTATCCTAGCACAGGTTGTGACCTAACTGTATTCGTGCCAAATAAGAAGGAGGGACTTCTTAGAGTAAATGCAAGGCCAGGTATTGGAAGTATGCAACAAGATAGTCTAAGAGATTATTTAGAAAAGTTATGTAAACGTGGCCCGGAGCGAAAAGAAGTTCTTGCAAGCTTTACAGAAGCTTTGGAAGAAAGAGCGGATAAGAAAAAACTTATAGTACAGGATTTATCTTTAAAATCTAACAAAACAAATGAAAAAAAGAGTATGAGTGGATATATGAAATTAAAAGAGTGGAGCAAACAAATTAGTAATGTAAAAGAAAAAGATAAGGTAGTGAAGAAACAAACAAAAAAGGATTTAGAAAAGAGTTAGAGCAAAAGAAACCTAAATTAAACCCTATTAAAAGGAGTAAAGTATGAGGTTGTTAAAGTCTTTTAATAAAGCCTCACTTCTTACAGAAAAAGATGAATGTGAGGAATATGAAGTTGAAATATTTACACCACTCAAGGTAAAAATGACAAGTGAATTGTTATATAGAAAAAGAGAAGAAGAAATTAGAGAAAAGTATTGTAGACATACTAAATAATAATACTTAATAATCTTATTAAAGAAGGAATATCTTCAATAAGATGAATGCACATAAATTATCTTAAATAAGGCTGATTGATTATGCAAATCATGCAGGAAAAAAGAAATTTATGAGTATGAACAGGAGAGATAATATGAAACAGATCATTGATATGTTTGATAATGATGAAAGAATTATTATAAATAAAACGTGCCGAGGGATAGCTTTAGCTGAGTTTAAAAGAGGAAATTTTCTTGAGAATCTTATGTTTTCCCGTGATATAAGCACCGAAAAAGACATACTTAATCTACTTAATGGGCTAATATTTAAGATAGAACATATTTCTGATACAGAATGGAATGATTTAAAAACAAAACTTCCCTTATATACATACTATAATGCAGAAAGTAATGTTGATGAAGTTCCAGAGGATTAATAGATAGTATGGAAATTGCACCAAAAAGTTGCATGCAATGATACACTAAAGAAAGGAGCTTTAAACTATGGAAGAAAACTCCAATATCATTCTTACAATGGAATATGAAGACGGCACAGTTGAGAAAAAGGAACTTCTGTCTATTTTTAGAGCGGAAAATGGATGTGATTATGCTGCACTTATTGCGGTTAATGAAGATGAAAAGGAACGGGAACAGGAAGATACCAATATTGAACTTGTGCGTGTGAAACCTTTTCAAAACGAAAATATGGAGGAAGATTATCTGATAGAATGTATAGAGAGTGAAGATGAATTACTAGTTGCCAAAGAAGCTTTTGAAAAATCATTACAACAACCAGATAAAACAGATCTTGAATATTTATTAAGTGGGCTACAAGCTGTTCGAGAAGTCATCATCACACCATTACTACAAGAAATAGATAAAATGGATCCAGATAAGCTTGAATATTTATTAAATGAACTACAAGCTACCAAAGAGGCTATTGAACAATTACAACAAGAAATAAATAAAGACAAAGAAAATGTTGAAGAGTTAGTGCTTTCTTTCAAGAACGGAGGAAAGTTTGAGGATTGGAAGATTGTTGATGTATTTGACCATAATGGACGTAAATATATTGCACTGATTCCTGAATCAGAGCTAAATAATGAAAATATCAATATACATCTTATGCGTCTTAATTTGACAGTACAAGATGGTATTGAGGGATGTGAAGTTTATTCTATTACATCAGATATGGAGTATGAGGAAGTAGAACGCGTGTTTGCAAATCGTATAAATGCTACAAATAAAGAGGAGTAACTAAAATATAGTATGAAACATTTGCATATGTAAATCATTTAATAATGATTCAATATAAATATGTGAACCACAAATGAAAATGTCCCATTTATTCCAATTTCCTTGTTGACAACGAGCCTCTAGCCCTTAGGAAACCCAAATTATGCTCATATGGCAAGAAACCTTGTAAGTACAGCCATATGGCA